>CAZZZA010000102.1:0-11247 GCA_964658455.1 uncultured Lichenihabitans sp. | reverse complement strand
CCCCCATCAGCCCCGGCGCCGGCCAGCGCTTGGCGTCGATCCGGTGCAGTTCCATGGTCTGCTTGAGCAGGCGCAGCTGGTCGTCGGTATCGAGAATGGTGAAGCTCGAGGTCAGGCCGACATATTCGGCATGACGGCGCAGCATCCGCGCGCACAGCGCATGGAAGGTGCCGAGCCACAACCCCTCCACCGGCCGGCCGAGCAGGTCGGCCACCCGCTCGCGCATCTCCCGGGCCGCCTTGTTGGTGAAGGTGACCGCCAGCACCTGGCCCGGCGAGGCGCGGCCGCTGAGCAGGATGTGGGCGAAGCGCGTGGTCAGCACCCGGGTCTTGCCGGTGCCGGCGCCGGCTAGCACCAGCAGCGGGCCGTCGATCGTCTCGACGGCCAGGCGTTGTTCGGGGTTCAGCCGCTCGAGATAGGTGTCCATGTCCGGCGCAATCTAGGCCGCCGCCGGTCCCGTCTCAATGCGACCGGCACCACCAATCAACGGTTCCGTCCTGCCGATATGTCTGCTAACGTAACGTTAGACGGGGCTGGAGGCGGCAATGGCGGGCGCGACCGCATCGATGGCGGCGCCGGTTGCGGCCCCGGTTCCCTTCGGCAGCACCGGTCCGGCCGGCCATCGCGCCAGGATGCGCGAACGGCTGCTGTCGCGCGGCGCGGAGGCGCTGGCGGACTACGAGATCCTGGAGATGCTGCTGTTCCTGGGCATACCGCGCCGCGACACCAAGCCGCAGGCCAAGGATCTCATCAACCGTTTCGGCAGTCTCGCTGCGGTGCTGACCGCGGCGCCGGACCGGCTCCAGGAGGCCGGGCTCAGCGCCGAGGCGGTCGCGGTGCTGCTGCTGCCGGCCTGCGCGTCGTCGCGTCTGGCGGCGGCAGAGGCGCGGGAGCGGCCGGTGCTGAACAACTGGGATCGGCTGCTGGACTATTTCGATACCGCCCTGGCCGGCGCGGCGCCCGGGCAGTTGCGGGCGCTGCTGCTCGACAACCGCAACCGCCTGCTCGCCGACGAATTGCTCGTCGACGCCGAGGCGACGCTGGCGCAGGCGGTGGCGGGGCGGGCGCTGGCGCTGCACGCGACGGCGCTGATCCTGGTGCGGGTGCTGGCGCCGGGCCCGGTGGAGAAGGGACTTGCCAAACGCGAGGCGTCGCTGTCGGCGCCGCTGGCCTCGGCGCTGTCGGCGCTGTCGATCGTGCTGCACGACCACATGCTGGTCGGCAGCGGCAGCTGGGTCAGCCTGCGCCAGAAGGGCCTGCTGCAGGGGGCGCCGTAGCGGCCAGCGCATGCAGCACCGCATCCACCAGCCCGTCCGGGGTCTCGACCAGGCCGTCGGCGCCGGCCTGCTCCAGCTCGGCGCGGCCGCCATAGCCCCACAGCACGCCGAGCGCACGCAGGTCGTTGGCGTGCGCGCCGGCGATGTCGAACCGGCGATCGCCGACCATCACCGCATCGCGCGGGTCGATCCGCCGTTCCGCCAGCAGGCGCGCGATCAGTTCCGGTTTCTCGCCGCCGCTATCGTCGCGCGCCGCGCCGTACAGGCCGGTGAACAGGCCGGACAGGCCGCGCGCCTCGATGATGCGGGTGGCGGTATGCAGCGGCTTCGAGGTCGCCAGGAACAGCCGCCGTCCGGAGCCGGCCAGCGTGCCGAGCGCCTCGGCGATGCCGGGAAACAGCGGGCTCTCGAACAGGCCGCCGGCCTCGTAGTGATGCCGGTAGCGGTCGGCGGCCAGCGCGAAGCGGTCGTCGCCGTACTGATGCAGCAGGCCGGCGACGATGTCGTGCAGCGGCGGCCCCACCACCCAGTCCATCGCCGCCGCCGGATCCGGGGTGTGGCCGAGATCGGCCAGCGCCGACCGCAGCGCGGCGACGATGCCGTCGCGCGAGGCGATCAGCGTGCCGTCGAGATCGAGCAGCACCGACTGCGTGTCGGAGAAGGCGCCGGGCAGGGGGGTCATGCGATCTCCGTCGGCCGCTGCATCGGGTGTGAAGGGTTGCCGGACAGGCTGGCCGGGCGCACCGGCCGCAGGGCGCGCGGCGCGACCATGCCGGCTCCGGCGATGCGCGTCCATGCGGCCAGCGCATGGCGGAAGCCGGCATCCTGCAACGGGGGAGCGGGACGATGAGCGACGGGTTTGCCGATGCCGGGCTGGGCGGGCTCGATCTGCGTCTGCGCGACGCCGGGCTCGGCGGCCTGTCCCGTGCGCCCGGCCTCGAAGCGGTCGACCCAGCAGCGCCGGAGACCGACCAGGCGCTGCTGAGCCGCTATCTTGCCATCGTCATGCCGTCGGCGCCGGAGACCGGGCGGCTTGCCGACATCGCCCTGACCCGGTTCGGCTCGTTCGCCGGGCTGCTGGCGGCGCCGCTGCCGGAACTGCGCGGCGTCTCCGGGTTCGGCACCCATTGCCTGGCGGCGATCCGCCTGCTGCACGAGGCGGCGCTGCGCGTCGCCAGGGCGCGGCTGCGGGACAAGCCTGTACTCGCCGATCGCGCCGGCCTGCTCGACTATCTGACCACGGTGCTGGCGCGCGAGCGGATCGAGCAGTTCCGCATCCTGTTCCTCGATGCCGAGGATCGCCTGCTGGCCGACGAGGCGCAGGCGCGCGGCACCGTCAACCACACCCCGGTCTATCCGCGCGAGGTGGTCAGGCGGGCGCTCGAACTGCAGGCGGCCTCGATCGTGCTGGTGCACAACCATCCCAGCGGCGATCCGACCCCGTCGCGCGAGGATATCGCCATGACCAGGCAGGTGACGGACGCCTGCGCGGTGATGCGGCTGGCGGTGCGCGACCATTTGATCGTCGGCAACGGACGCTGCACCAGCTTTCGCGAGTCAGGGCTGCTGTAGCGCCGCCGTCACTCGGCGCGATGCAGCGGCCCCAGCGCGTCGGCGATGCCGAACGCGCCCGGCAGGCCGCCCTTGGCGAACAGCCGGTTGACGTGGCCCATCTTGCGGCCCGGCCGGACCGCGCTCTTGCCGTAATGATGCGCCAGCAGGCCGGGCGTGCGCAGGATCTCCGGCCACAGCGCCATGTCGTCCGGACCGACCAGGTTGCGCATCACCGCGTCGGAATGGCGCACCGCCGGCGGCAGCCACAGCCCGGCGACGGCACGGATATGCATCTCGAACTGGCTCACTGGACAGGCATCCAGGGTCCAGTGCCCGGAATTGTGCGGCCGCGGCGCGATCTCGTTGACCAGCAGGCGGCCTTCGGCATTGAGGAACAGCTCCACCCCGAGCAGCCCGACCAGCGACAGCCCCTCGGCGATGCGGACCGCGATCGCCTGCGCCTGCTCGGCGATCTCCGGCGCCACCGGCGCCGGCGCCAGCGTGAGGTCGAGGATGTGGTGGCGGTGCCGGTTCTGCACCGCATCGTAGGCGCGGACGGTGCCGTCCAGCCCGCGCGCCACCATCACGCTCAGTTCGCAGGCGAAATCGACCAGCGCCTCCGCCACCAGCGGATGCGGCGCGAGATCGGCGAACGCCGCGTCGGCGTCGGCCGCATCGCGCAGCAGACGCTGGCCCTTGCCGTCATAGCCGAGCCGGGTGGTCTTCAGCACCAGCGGCAGACCGAGCGCCTCGATCGCGTTGTCCAGGTCGGGCCGGGTCTCGACCGCGTGCCACGGCGCCACCGCCACCCCAAGCGCCGTCAGGCTGCGCTTCTCCGCCAGACGGTCCTGGCTGGTGCGCAGGATCGACCCGGAGGGCCGCACCGGCCGCAGGGCTGCGAGCAGTTCCAGCCCGTCGGCGCTGACATTCTCGAACTCGAAGGTGACCACGTCGACCGCCTCGGCGAACCGGCGCAGCGTGTCCGGGTCGTCGTGCGCGCCGCTGGTGACGGCGCTCGCCACCTGTGCCGCCGGGCCGGTGGCGTCGTCGGTCAGGACGTTGCTGCGAAAGCCGAGCCGGGCCGCCGCCATCGCCGACATGCGCCCGAGCTGGCCGCCGCCGACGATGCCGATCACGGCACCGGGTTGCAGCGACGCGCCGCTCACGTCTTGGGCGCGTCGGTGGCCGGCCGGTCGGCGACCGACGCGGTCTGCAGCGCCCGCCAGGCCAGCAGCCGCGCGTGCAGTTCCGGATCCGACAGGGCCAGGATCGCGGCGGCCAGCAGGGCGGCGTTCACCGCGCCGGCGCGGCCGATCGCCAGCGTGCCGACCGGGATTCCGGCCGGCATCTGCACGATCGACAGCAGGCTGTCCATGCCCTTCAGCGCGTGGCTCTCGATCGGCACCCCTAGCACCGGAAGCTGGGTCCAGGCCGCGCACATCCCCGGCAGATGCGCGGCGCCCCCGGCGCCGGCGATGATGACGCGCAGGCCGCGCGCATCGGCGGTGCTGGCATACTCCATCAGCCGGTCCGGCGTGCGGTGCGCGGAGACGATGCGGGTCTCGTAGGCGATGCCCAGCGTGTCGAGCTGGGTGCAGGCGTGGCTGAGCGTGGCCCAGTCCGACTGGCTGCCCATGATCAGCCCGACCAGCGGTGCGCCGGCCAGCGCATCTGTGGGCAAGCCTGGATCCGGCTCGGCGACGGTATGGCTCATGGCGACCGGTTCCTCAGGCGATGCTGTCGGGGATCAGCCGGCTTTCCAGCCACGCGATCTCGTCCTTGAGCAGCAGTTTGCGCTTCTTCAGGCGCTGGATCTGTAGCTGGTCCATGGGCTGCGGCGCCAGCCGGCCGATCACGGTGTCGAGATCTCGATGCTCGCTGCGGAGTTCGTGCAGCCTGCGCAACAGGGTATCGCGGTCGATCAGCATGAGACCGCCATAGCACGCAGCCGTGTGCGGCTCCACACGCCCGGCCCGCCGGTTCGGCGCATTTCGGCGGCGGTATTTTGCGATGGCGCGGCGGCCCGAGACAGGGCTAGCGTGTCCCGGTTCTGTCACACGAACGGAGGCATTGATGAACCTGCAATCGCGGATCGAGAGCCTGAAGACCCGGCATGCGTCGCTGGATGCGCGCGTCATCGACGAGGATGGCCGGCCGCTGCCGGACCAGGGCGCGCTGAACCGGCTGAAGCTCGAGAAGCTTCGAATCAAGCGCGAACTGGAGCGGCTCCGGGCGCACGATTGACAGGAGCCGGCCAGGGGCGACGCCCCTGGCCGTCTGGCGAGCGGGGCTAGGCCGCTTCCTCGTCGGCATGCGGCGCGGGCGGCGCCGGGACGTGGTGGCCCTCGCGGATCAGCCGCTCGTTTGCGGTATTGACCATCGCATTCAGGTCGGTCTGGCTGCACAGGCCGAGAATGACCGGGTCGCGCGGCTTGATGTTGGCGCTGTTCCAGTGCTGACGGTCGCGCACCTTGGCGATCGTGTCCTTGGTGGTGCCGAGCAGCTTGATCACCTGCACCTCGCTCAGCTGCGGGTAGTTGCGCAGCACGAAGGCGATCGCATCGGGGCGGTCGTTGCGCTTGGCAACCGGCGTGTAGCGCGCGCCGCGCGAACGGCGGGTGACCGGGTTCTTCTCGGTCAGCACCGTCAGCCGCGCCTCGGTATCCTGTTCCGCCTTGGCGATATCCTCGGCGGAGACCTGGTGGTTCGCCACCGGGTCGTAGCCGACGATGCCCTGCGCCACCTCGCCATCGGCGATCGCCTGCACCTCGAGCGGGTGCATGCCGCAGAATTCCGCAATCTGCGTGAAGGTGAGTGCGGTCTTCTCGATCAGCCAGACCGCGGTGGCCTTCGGCATCAGGGGCAGGGTCATGGGGGAATGTCCTATCGGTGCATCCGGCGCGCCGAACACGGGATATCGGCCGGCACCGGCTTCGAATGGCGCAAGGATGCGGATAGAGGCGGATATGGGCTTTGCATGTCGGCCGGGTCAAGTCTCCTGACCGTCCGGTCAAACGCCCGGCACAGAAAAAGGGACCGGTTTCCCGGCCCCCCTTTCCCGATAAGAACGGTATCAGGCGGCTTCGGTGTTCGCCGCGTTGCTGCCGTCGTTCGCCGCATCGGCGATCGCCTGCTTCGGCGCCGGCGCAGTGCCGATCGAAATCCGGCGCGGCTTGAGCGCCTCCGGCACCACCCGCTTAACGCGGATGCTCAGCAAGCCGTGCACGAGATCGGCCTGCTCGACCTGGATGTGGTCGGCAAGCGCGAAGCGACGCTCGAAGGCGCGCTCGGCGATGCCACGATGCAGCAGCTCACCGGTGGAGCGCTGGGTTGCGGTGCGGCCAGACACGCGGAGCGTGTTGTCCTGCACGACCAGCTCGATGTCCTCCGGGCCGAACCCGGCGACCGCCAGGGTCAGCGTGTAGCTGTCCTCCCCGGTTCGCTCGATGTTGTAGGGCGGGTAGGACGTCGCGTTGGCGGCCGCGGAAGCCTGGGCGGCACTGTCGACCAGGCGGGCCAGACGGTCGAAACCGATGGCGTTGCGGAACAGCGGCGAGAAATCGGTCATCATGGAAAACCTCCTCTGGAGCAAGGTTCAGTAGCTCGCCCGTTCTCTTTCGACGTCGGGGCGGAGCCGATCCGTTTAAACAAGCCGGCGACCCCGAATGGGCATCACCGACAATCCTGAAAATAGCAAAACCGCCTCTCTCATCAAGAGGCGGCTTGCAAAAAATTCGGTGCCTTCGGGGCAGCTCAGGCTTTGCTGCGGTTGCCCAGCCCGGCGAACTTCTTGTTGAACTTGGCGACCTGGCCGCCGGTATCCATCATGCGCTGCACGCCGGTCCAGGCCGGGTGCGACTTCGGATCGACGTCGAGCCGCAGCGTGTCGCCCTCCTTGCCGTAGCACGAGCGGGTCGAGAACTGGGTGCCGTCGGTCATGACGACATTGACGGTGTGGTAGTTCGGATGGATGCCGGGTTTCATGTCTCGTCTTCCTGTGGCTGCCGCCGATGCCGACCGGGGCGCGATCGGGCGCGTATAGAGGAGCGCGCCCGAAACCTCAACCGGCCGCGCTAGCCGGCCTTCTTGACCGCCTTGCCGATCAGCCCGCGCGCGATCGTGTCCGCCGACTGCTTCTGCGACGGCGACATGCTCTCGTAGAGCGCGCGGAACGGCGGGATCAGCGGCGCGATGCTCTCGGCGCTGGTCTGTTCGAAGGCGGCATAGGATTCGAGGTTCTGCACCGCGTTCATCGACGCCACCGCGGCCGGCTGGCGCTTCATGTAGGCACCGTCCATCTGCACCGCGTTCTGCCGCATCGCCCCGGCCAGCGCCTGCCAGTCGGAATCCTGCGCCGCGGTGATCTTCAGGTCGCCATGCAGCTTGAGGATGTGCGTCTCCACCCGCGCCGCCTTGTCATGGCCGATCGCCGCCTCCAGCGCCGCCTTGCTCATCGGCTGGCCGGCGCTGTCCGGCGCAGCGGGCGCGGCGGGCGCGGCCGGCACGGTCGGCAGTGCCGGCGCGGCGGGCGGGTTGGTGGTCTGCGCCACAGCCTGGACGGCGAAACCGGCTGACAGCACCATCGCGGCGGCCAGCTTCAGCCCCGGCCCGGCGAGACGGGCGGGGCGGTGGGCTGTGGACAGGCTTCTTGGCATGTTGTCTCTCCTGATCGGCGCCGGATCGCGGCAACGGAGACCCGGACTATGAACATCCTGTCGGTCCAGTCCTGGGTCGCATACGGCCATGTCGGAAATGCGGCCGCCCTGTTCCCGCTCCAGCGTCTCGGTGTCGAGGTCTGGACCATAAACACCGTGCAGTTCTCAAACCACCCCGGCTATGGCGGCCATACCGGCCGCGTCACCGGCGGCGCGGCGGTCGCCGAGCTGATCGACGGCCTGGCGGCGCGCGACGTGCTGCCGCGGATCGATGCGGTGCTGTCCGGCTACCTGGGCGACGCGGCAACCGGCGGCGCGCTGCTCGACGGCGTGGCCAGGATCAGGGCGCTCCGCCCCGACCTGCTGTTCTGCTGCGACCCGGTGCTGGGCGATGACGGCCCCGGGCTCTACGTCGCGGCGGACCTGGCGCAGCTGCTGCGCGACCGCGCGGTCGGCCATGCCGACATCCTGACCCCCAACCGTTTCGAGCTGGAGTTCCTGCTGGGGGAGGCCGGCGCGGACACGGCGAGCCTGCCGGCGCTGCTCGCCCAGGCCCGGCGGCTGCGCGCCCGCATGCGCGCCGAGGGTCCGGGCCTGGTGCTGGTGACCAGCGTCGCCACCGAGGAGACGCCGGCCACCCATGTCGATCTGCTGCTCATGACCGCGCAGGGCGGATACCGGATCAGCACGCCGCGCCTGCCGATCGCCACCAACGGCGCCGGCGACCTGATCGCCGCCCTGTTCCTGCACCATGTGCTGGCCGGCGCCGGCCCGGTCGCCGCCTTCGAGCAGGCGGCCAGCGCGGTCTGGTGCGTGCTGGCACGCACCGTCGAGCTGGGCGGCCGCGAACCGGCGATCGTCGCCGCGCAGCAGGAGCTGCTGACGCCGCACCGTCGTTTCCATGCCGAAGCGGTCTGGTAAGATCGCCGGTCCTTGCGGCAGACTGTCGAAATCACCATTCACGGACCGCGTTGTCATGAAACCACCGTCCCTCCGACCGCCCGGCTGGATCAGCGAATTCCGCGAATTCCTGATGCGTGGCAATGTCGTCGATCTCGCCGTCGGCATCATCATCGGCGCCGCCTTCACCGGCATCGTGCAGAGCTTGGTGAAGGACATCTTCACCCCGGTGATCGGCCTGCTGCTCGGCGGCATCGATTTCTCCAACATCTTCATCACCCTGAAGGGCCAGCATTACGCGACGCTGGCAGAGGCGCAGAAGGCTGGATCGCCGACCATGAATGTCGGCCTGTTCCTGAATGCGGTGATCCAGTTCGTGATCGTCGGGCTGGTGATCTTCTGGGTGGTGAAGTTGCTCTCCAGGCTCCACGCCAAGCCAGCCCCGGTTCCGGAAGCGGTGCCGGCGCCGACGCCCAGCGAGCAGCTGCTGACCGAGATACGCGACCTGCTGGCGACGCGGGCCGTAACCGCGCCGCCCGCGCCGCCGTTCTGAGCGGCCGCGGCCCGCGATCAGCCCTGCATCGAGGCCGGCAGCTTGCCGCCGTTCTCGGCCAGCTTGGCGACCACCGCCTTGTGCAGGGCCATGTTCTGCTCGGCGCTGCCATCCTCGGCGGCGTGGACGTCGAGTTCCTGGGCCAGGGTCTTGCGCGCGGCCAGCGAGGAATCCAGGTCGAGCAGCTTGAGCAGATCGACGATCGAACTCTGCCAGCTCAGGCCGCCGCCCTTCTTCTCGGCCAGCGCGGTGAGGGTGGCGCCGACATCGACGGCGGCGAGCGGCGCGGTCGTGGTGGCGTCCGGCGCGGCGCCGGCGGTGGGAACGCCGTCCGGCTTCGCCGCCGCCGCGGGCTCGGCCGCCTCGGCCGGGTGCGAGACCACGCTGGCGGCATAATGCACGATCTTGTCGACGATTGATCCGAACAGGCTCATCGGGCGTTCCCTATTTTGCGGCACGGTCAGCAGGCCGCGCACCGGTGACAAGCGCCGGGTTCCGCATCAGGTTCCATTTGCGCGCCCGCTGTCGCAGAAAGGCATCATGGATCGCAGCGTCCCCCGCCAGACCCTCGCGCGCGCCGCCGGCCTCGCCGCCCTGCTGCTGCTGCCCGGCTGCGCCGGGACCGCCATGCACGCCCCGGCGCCGAAGCGGCCGGGCCCGCAGGCGCTGGTCGACAGCTATCTCATCGCCCACGGCATGGCGCTCGGCTACGGCCGCTCCGGCCGTGCCGGCCCGGCCGAGATCGGCGAACTGATCCGCTACGACCGCGCGGCGATGCTGGCGGTCGCCACCGCGCTGCTGGAGCCGGGCCGCACGCGCACCATCCAGGCGCAGCAGGCGGTCAGCGCCATGGTGCGCTACACCGGCGACAAGGATCTGAGCGGCACCGTCGCCCGCGACGCGCCGGAGCGCTGAGGCGCCGCCGGCTTTCGGTTACTTCCCCGGCTTCTGGGCGTCGCGGCGCAGCCGCTTCTCGCCCAGCAGCAGCAGGATCGGCGCCGCGATGAAGATCGAGGACGAGGTGCCGACCACGATGCCGAACAGCATCACCCAGGCAAAGCCGGACAGGGTGTGGCCGCCGAACAGCGCCAGCGGCAGGGCTGCCAGGAACACGGTCGACGAGGTGCCGAGCGTACGGTTCAGCGTCTCGTTGATCGACAGGTCGATCAGCGCCCGCAACGGCATCTGCCGGTATTTCCGCAGGTTCTCGCGCACCCGGTCATAGACCACCACCTTGTCGTTGGTGGAGTAGCCAAGGATGGTCAGGATCGCCGCGACCATCACCAGGTCGAACTCGAACCGGGTGACGACCAGGAAGCCCACGGTCTTGGTGATGTCGAGGATCAGCGTGGCGACCGCGCTGACCGCGAACTCCCATTCGAACCGGAACCAGATATAGGCCAGGATCATCAGCAGGCTGATGCCGAGCGCCAGCATACCGTTGCGGAACAGTTCCGACGACACCGACGCGCCGACCGCATCGGCGCTGAGGATCTGCGCGCCCGGCTGCGCCTGGGTCACGCCGGCGCGCACCTTGTCGACCAGGTTCTGCGTCGCCGCCTCCGAGCCGGCATCGCGGCCGCCTGGGGTGTCGATGGCGATCAGCACGTCGTCGTCGGCGCCGAAGCGCTGCAGCCCGGCGCCCACGACGCCGTTCGCCGCCAGCCCGGCGCGGATCCTGGCGAAATCGGCCGGCCCCTGGGTCCGCGCCTCGACCTTGATGCCGCCCTTGAAATCGATGCCGAGCGACAGGCCCGGGTAGAAGAACAGGCCGACCGAGGCCAGCGACAGGAACGCGGAGACGGCGAGGCCCAGGAAGCGGCCGCGCATGAAGCGGATCTGGGTGTCGTCCTTGACGAACCGGAACAGGGGACGGGTGAACATCGGACGCGCGCCTTCAGACCGGCAGGAGCGAGGGACGACGCAGGCTGTACCAGCGCACCAGCAGCATCCGCGACAGCAGCAGGGTGGTGAACAGGGTGGTCGCGATGCCGATGGTGATGGTCAGCGCGAAACCCTTGACCGCGCCGCTGCCGAACACGAACAGCATCACATGCGCCAGGAAGGCGGTGGCGTTGCTGTCGACGATGGTCGAGGTGGCGCGCTCGAACCCGGCCTGCATCGCCGCCAGCGGGGTGCGGCCGCGCCGTACCTCCTCACGGATGCGCTCGTTGATCAGGATGTTGGCATCGACCGCCATGCCGAGCGTGAGCAGGATGCCGGCCATGCCTGGCAGGGTCAGTGTCGCCTCGAACAGCGACAGGATCGCCATCATCAGCACCAGGTTGGCGAGCAGCGCCAGGTTCGC
>CAZZZA010000101.1:0-11333 GCA_964658455.1 uncultured Lichenihabitans sp. | reverse complement strand
GCTGGTGCTGGCGCCGCTGCTGCTGTCGGCGCTGCTGACCGTGATCCTGGTGGTGTCGATCCCGGAGCCGCTGAACTTCGCCAACATCATCGCGCTGCCGCTGCTGCTGGGCGTCGGCGTGTCGTTCAACATCTATTTCGTGATGAACTGGCGCCAGGGCCTGACCGCGCCGCTCGGCTCGCCGACCGCGCGCGCGGTGCTGTTCTCGGCGCTGACCACCGGCACCGCGTTCGGCTCGCTCGCGGTCTCGCACCATCCCGGCACCGCCAGCATGGGGCGCCTGCTGCTGCTCAGCCTGTTCTGCACGCTGGTGGCGACGATGGTGTTCGAGCCGGCGCTGCTGCCGGCGCGTGGTCCGGCCCGCTCCGGGCGAGCAGCGTCGCCAGGAAGAACGCCCGCCGATGCTGACTCAGCACGGTGAAGCCGGGCGACCAGACGAAGGCGTCATGGATGCGCCGCGACTGGCGCGAGTCGCGATCGGCAGAGAAGAAATAGTGGTTGACCAGGAGGCAGACCCCGCCCGGCCTAAGCAGTGACGCGAACCGGGCGCCGAGCCGCTTGAGCAGCGCGTCGTCGAGCGGCGACAGGTAGTAGAGCGTGTCGGCGACCACCACGAGGTCGAACTGTCCGGTCAGCGTGTCGGGCAGATCGAGCACGTCGCCCTGCTCAAAGCGCAGATTGCCGATCCCCAGCGCCCGCTTCCGCGCCAGCTCGAGCGCCGCCCCCGCCAGGTCGAGACCGAGCACGCTGCCGGCTCGGCCCGCCAGCAGCTGCGACAGCAATCCGAGCCCGCATCCGAGATCGAGCGCCCGCTCGAAGTCGCGCTGCGGCAACAGCGCCATGATCTGCTCGTACTTGCGTTCCTGGTAGCGGTAGCGGCGGGTGGCAGAGCGCCAGGGGTCTTCGGAGTCGGTGTAGGCGGCCTCGAACGCGGCGCGGGCGCCGGCGACGAGGCGGACCCGTTCGATCGCCGCATCGGTGCGCGCGCCGCGCAGGAACAGCGTGAAGTCCCTGGGCAGCAGCAGCGCCGGATGGTCGAGCAGCGCGCGCCAGGCGCTTTTCGGGCCAGGGCCAGAGCCGGGTATGGGGCCGGGACCGGCGCGCGGCGCCAGGGGAGCGGACATCGTGGGTGTTCCTTCGGCGCGTTGCGGGGCAGGCGCGGCCGGGAAGGAAGACCCTGGCAACCGGATCGAAGGCTACGCGAATCGGAACGGGTCCGATACTTAACTCCGGCCAACCTTGCCGGAAGCCGGCCGCGCCGCCGCGCGCTGCCGCGCAAGGCGCAGGCGGTTGCGCCGCTTACGCGCCCACAGCAGCAGCCCGCTGATATACAGCACCGGCAGCGACAGCCCGGCCAGGAACACCGCCAGCCGTCCGGGCCAGCCGAAGGCCGCGCCGTTATGCAGCCAGAGCTGCATCTGCATGGTGCGCGTGCCGGCGCTGGCATGCTGCGCCGAGCGGTCGGCGACGACCGCGCCGCTCGACGGGTCGATCCAGATCTCGCCCGCATCCAGGGCGGCGGTGCTGGCGGTCGGCCAGCGCAGCCCGATCCGCCATAGCGGCGCGCGCGCGTCCGGCGGAGCGAGGAACGCCAGCCGTTCCGCGGGCGCCGCCGCCAGGGCGATCGCCACCGCCCGATCCGCGTCGACCGCGTATGGCGGGCGCAGCGCCGGCCGCGGCGGCGGGCTATCGTCCTCGACCCTCGACGCCAGCGCCACCACCGGCCGGATCAGGCCGGGAAACACCACCCCGACCCCGGTCAGCGCGATGAACAGCAACAGCAGCGCGCTCCATGCCCCGGCCAGCGCGTGCAGATCGTGATACAGAACCTGGCGCGGCCGGGTCCGCAGCCGCGCCAGCGCCCGCCAGAAGCCGTTGCGCGGCCACCAGATCCACAGCCCGCTGCCCGACAGCACGAGCAGCACCAACCCCAGCACCCCCACCGCCTGCTCGCCCCAGAATCGCTGCAGCAACAGGTCCGCGTGCAGCCGGTAGATGGTCATGAACACCGATCGCTGCTGGTCGCGCACCCCCAGCACCCGTCCGGTGCCGGGGTCGATCGAGACCGTCCAGCGATCGCCACCCCGGACGACGATCGCGGTCCAGACCGGCTGCACCGCGTCCGGGGCCATCAGGAAGCCGATCGGCTCCGGCACCGCCGCCCGGGCGATCGTCAGCGCCTGCTGCGGCCCGATCGGCCGTGCGCTCGGCGTCGCCGTCGCCAGTTCCGGGTGAAACGACACGTCGAGTTCGCGATAGACCACGTTGAAGGCGCCGGTCAGCCCGAGCAGCGCCAGGAACCCGCCCAGCACCAGGCCGAGCCATTTGTGCGCCCAGATCCAGACGCCGCGCGCACGCGCCCGGGAAGCATGAGCCGCCATCGTTGTCCGCTAATGAGAAGCGTTTGCAATTAGTGACGGCGACCGGCGTGGTCAAGTGTGGTGCTCCCGGACTGGCCGCGGGGCGCCGATTCTGCAACACCGGCGCCATGCTCCGCCCGCTCGCCGTCCTGGCGCTCATCGCCGTCGCCCTGGTCCGACCCGCGCATGCCGCCGACCTCGCCGCCAGGCTGGCCCGGCACGACACCATCATCTGCGCCCATCGCGGCTGGCTGGCGCCGGACCGGCCGGAGAACAGCCTGCGGACGATGCGCGAGACCGAGGCCCAGGGCCGGTTCATGCTGGAGATGGACCTGGCGGTGCTGCGCGACGGCCGGATCGTGCTGATGCACGACCGCACCGTCGACCGCACCACCGACGGCAGCGGCCCGGTGGCCGACCGCGATGCCGGCTCGCGCCAGCAGCTGCACCTGCGCGCGCAGGGCGGCCCGCCGACGACCGAGGCGCCGCCCTTGTTCGAGGACATCCTGGACTGGGCCGCCACCGATCCGTCGGCGCTGCTGATGCTCGACATCAAGCGCACGCCGCCGGCCCTGGCGATGCGCGCGGTCCGCGACGCCGCGATGCGCGGCCGGGTGCTGCTGCTGACCTTCGATCGGCCGACCGCGATCGCCGCCTTCGCCGCCGACCCTGCGGTGCTGGTTTCGGTGCTGGTCAGGAGCCCGGCCGAACTCGACTCCTACCGGGCGCTGGCCGCCGGCCGCCGCTTCGCCGCCTACATCCCGCTGGATCGCCCGCCCGCCCTGTTCGACCAGGCGCGGGCGGCGGGGGAGGTCGTCGTCACCGACCTGCTGGATCGGCGCGACGCCCTGAGCGAACGCTACGACGTCTCGGCGCTGCGCAGCCGCAGGGCGGACATCGTCGTGACCAACCATCCGGTCGAGACCGCCCGGCACCTGCCGCGCTGACGCCCACGCCCTGACTTCGGTGCCGGCGGCTGGAGCGGAACCCGCCCTTGCCGGGCGGCCGCATCGTCTGTAAATCGCGGATGAGAGTCATTCGCATTTGCATCGAGGCGTTCTTCCCATGCTGGTCCCGCGTGTCCCGGCGCGTTTCGCGCTCCCGCTTTTCACGATGCTGTCCCCGGTGCCGGGGCTGGCCGCACCCGGCACGGCATCGTCCGACGCCGCGCCGGAGACGATCCTGGTGCAGGGCCATGGCGGCAAGCGCTACGCCAGCGCCGCCGCCACCAAGACCGATACGGCGCTGATCGAGACGCCGCAGAGCGTGTCCGTGGTCACCCGCCAGCAGATGGACCAGATGAACGCCCGCACCGCCAGCGAGGCGCTGCGCTACAGCTCGGGCGTTTCCACCGAGGCCCAGAACGGGTTCAGCACCCGCTACGACCTGCTCACCATCCGCGGCTTCAACGCCAATGGCGACCAGTTCCTCGACGGGCTCAAACTGTTCAACGGCGCCTACTACGCGAACCAGCAGATCGATACCTTCCTGCTCGACCGCTACGACGTGCTCAAGGGTCCGCCCTCGGTGCTGTACGGCCAGGCCGATCCCGGCGGCGTCATCGTGCTGGGCTCGAAGCTGCCGACCGCGGCGCCGCTGCACGCGGCCTCGATCGAGGGCGGCAGCTACGGCTATGTGCGCGGCAGCGTCGATCTCTCCGGCCCGGTGGACCGCGATCAGCACCTGCTCTACCGCCTGGCGGCCACCGCCACCGATTCCGGCACCCAGGACCGGCATACGAGGATTACGCGCTACGGGGTGGCGCCGGCGCTGTCCTGGGTGCTCGACGACCGCACCACGCTGACCGTCAACGGCCTCTACCAGCGCGATCCACGCGGCGGCAACTACGACAGCGCGCCGATCTACGGCACCGTGCTGCCCAACGCCAACGGCCGGCTGCCTTACGCGGTCTATACCGGCGACGACGGTTTCGAGCGCTTCGACCGCAGCCAGGCGGCGATCGGCTACCGGCTCTCGCACGACCTGTCGGCGAACTGGAGCCTGCGCTCCCAGGCGCGCTACGCGCAGGTGGGCGTGGGCTACAACGAGGTCTATGCGGTCGCGCTGGCCGATGCCGACAGCCGCGTGGCGCCGCGCTACAGCGCAGGTTCCGAGGAGCATTACGACACCATCACCCTGGAACAACAGCTGCTCGGCCATGTCGCGACCGGCCCGCTGCGGCACGAGCTGCTGTTCGGCGTCAACTGGCAGAACCTGCGCGACAGCTACAATTTCTATGCCGGCGACGTGCCGCCGATCGACCTCTACGGCCCCTATCGCAGCGTGGCGATCCCGCCGCTGGCGCCGGTGCTCGACCTCAGCGTCAGCACCAACCAGGAAGCGGTCTTCGCCCAGGACCAGGTCTCGCTCGGCCGGCTGCACCTGCAGATCGGCGGCCGCGAGGACTGGTCGGCGATCGCCACCAGGAGCGCGCTGGCGTCCGGCAGCGCCTTCGCGCAGTCCGACCGCGCCTTCACCTGGCGCGCCGGCCTGCTCTACGCCTTCGCCAACGGCATCTCGCCCTACGTGACCTACAGCCGCTCGTTCCAGCCGACCAACGCGCTGTCGGCCTCGGGAACCCCGTTCAAGCCGACCACCGGGGCGCAGTACGAGGCGGGGGTGAAATACCAGCCGCGCGGAGCCAGCACGTTCCTGACCGCCGCCCTGTTCCACATCCAGGAGGACAACGTGCTGGTCAGCGATCCGAACGCCATCGGCTTCCAGATCCAGACCGGGGGCCTGCGCAGCCAGGGTCTGGAACTCGAGGCGCATGCCAACCTCACCCGGCGGCTGTCGCTGGTGGCGGCCTACACCTACCAGGACGCCACCTTCGACAAGGCCAGCGGCGACCTGACCGGCAAGCGCCAGGTGCAGGTGCCGCAACAATTCTTCTCCGCCTGGGGCCATTACGACGTCGATGACGGCGTGCTGCGCGGATTCGGGTTCGGTGCCGGCGTGCGCTACCAAGGCAACACCATCGCCGATAACGCCGTCGAATACGTCACCCGGCCCTACACGCTGCTCGACGCGCAGTTGCAGTACGCGCTGGGCGGGCTGCTGCCGCGCCTGCAAGGTTCGACGATCCAGGTCACGGCGCAGAACCTGCTCGACAAGCGCTACATCACCTCGTGCTACGCGGCGTCGTTCGGGTGCTATTTCGGCAACCGCCGCAATGTGATCGGCCGGCTCTCCTACCGCTGGTAGCGGTCACGCCTCGGCCAGCAGCGTCGCCGCCTGCCGCAGGTCGGCGACGAAGGCGGCGTATTCGCGCTGCCGCGATGCCTCGTCCGGCAGCCGCAGCAGATAGGAGGGGTGAACCGTCACCAGCCCCTGCGCGGTGCCGTATGGCGCCGGCAGCGCGATCGCCCGCGAGCGTTCGCGGCCGATCGTCACCGTCCGGCCCAGCACCGCGCGCGCCGCGCTCGCCCCCAGCATCACCAGCAGCGCCGGCCGCACCAGCCGCCGTTCCGCCTCGAGCCACACCGTGCAGGCCGAGATCTCGGCGATGTCGGGCTTGGCATGGATGCGCCGCTTGCCGCGCGGCTCGAACTTGAAGTGCTTGACCGCATTGGTGACGTAAACCGCGGCCCGGTCGATCCCCGCCGCCTGCAGCGCCCGGTCCAGCATCTGCCCGGCCGGCCCGACGAACGGCCGTCCCGCCAGATCCTCCTGGTCGCCCGGCTGCTCGCCGACCAGCATCATCCGCGCGTCGGCCGGCCCCTCGCCGAACACGAGCTGCGTCGCCGGCTCCCACAGCGCGCAGCGCCGGCAGGCCGCGGCCTGGCGCGCCGCCGCCGGCAGGCTCGCCGCCTCGTCCTGCTCCGGCGCCGTCACGGCATCGGGTGCCACTTCGGGCGCGGCGCGGCGCGCGGGGCGCGGCTTCTGCGGCGTCGGCTTTGCGTCCAGCATCGATTGCGTCCTGGCTTCGGCGCCGCGGATCAGCTCCGGGATGACTGCCGCCTCGGGCAGGTTGCGCCAGTATTTCTTCGGCATCTCCGAGGTCATCGCCGAGACCTTGAGCCGCGCCGGATTGAAGATGGCGCCGAAATAGACCCGCCAGTAGCGCTCCAGCGCGTCGTCGTCCGGAACCTGCGACGGGTCGGCGCCCGGCCCGAACCGCTCCTCGGCGCCGGTCCAGTGGAAACTGCGATACGGCGTCAGGATCGAGAACACCATGGTCGCGAAGCGCCGCACGAAGAAGGCGGCATTGGCCTCGACGATGAAATGCTCCGGCTCGAACCAGGCGACGTGCCGCGTGCCCTCCGGCTCCTCGACGGCGCGAAAGCGCAGGAACGCCCGCATCTTGTGTGTGTCGCGCCGCACCGACTGCGCCAGACGCAGCGCCTTCTGCACCGCGGGATCGGTCGCCAGCTCGGCGATGCGCCGCTCGCCCTGGTGCGCGCGCCAGACCAGCCCGTACAGCAGGTCGAACCGTTCCGGCGCCCGCGCCTGGATCACAGTCTGCGCCAGATCGACCAGCGCCCGCGACACCGCGAACGTGCCGGCCGCTTGTTCCGGCGGCACCGCATCCGCGCCGTCCGCGAACAGGTCGTCGGCGACGCCCACCGAGAAATGCACCTGCTCCGGCGGCGTGCCGGACAGGGCCAGCCGGCGCGCCGCGTCGCGCCAGCCGGCGAAATCGACCTCGTGGGCCAGCACGATGCTCTTCATTGGATGGATCCCGGACCCGCCTTGCCTAAAGCAGGGCGAGCTGCCGGGGTTGCGCGGCGAGCCGGTCGGACAGGCGGCGGCTGTCCAGGTCGAGGGTGGGGCGGTGGTCGAGCGCCACCACGAACGGCGCCACCTTCGCCAGCGACACCCGCAGCCTGGCCAGGTCCTCCAGGCGCAGCCGGCGCTGCCGCCGCACGGTTATGATCCGGTTCACCGTCTTGACCCCGAGCCCCGGCACCCGCAGCAGCGTCTCCCGGTCGGCCAGGTTGACGTCCACCGGGAACAGCGCCCGGTTCTGCAGCGCCCAGGCGAGCTTGGGATCGTGCACCAGATCCAGGTTGCCGGTCGGCCCGGTGGCCAGCTCCTCGATGCCGAACCCGTAGAAGCGCAACAGCCAGTCCGCCTGATACAGGCGGTGCTCGCGCAGCAGCGGCGCCGGCCGCAGCGGCAGCGCCGCGGCGGCGTCGGGGATCGGCGAGAACGCCGAGTAGTACACCCGCTTCAGCCCGTATGACCCATAGAGGCTGTTGCTCAGATTCAGGATGGTGCGGTCGGTGCTCTCGTCGGCGCCGACGATCATCTGCGTGCTCTGGCCGGCCGGGGCGAAACGCGGCGGCTTCCTGCCTCCGGGCGCCGGCTTCTCCCGCGACGCCTCGATGCCCAGCCGCATCCGCCCCATCGAGCGCCGTATGCCGCCCATGTCCTTCTCCGGCGCGAACGTGCGCAGCGCCGAGGCGGTCGGCAGCTCCACGTTGATCGACAGCCGGTCGGCCCACTTCCCGGCCTCCTCGAGCAGCAGCGGGTCGGCGTCCGGGATCGTCTTGAGATGGATGTAGCCGCGAAACCCGTGCTCGACCCGCAGCGTGCGCGCGACCCCGATCACCTGTTCCATGGTGTAGTCCGGCGAGCGGATGATGCCGGAACTCAGGAACAGCCCCTCGATGCAGTTGCGCCGGTAGAAGCCGAGCGTCAGCGTCACCACCTCCTCGACCGTGAACCGCGCCCGCCGCACCGAGGAGGAGGCGCGGTTGATGCAGTAGGCGCACTCGTAGAGGCAGACATTGGTCAGCAGGATCTTCAGCAGCGAGATGCAGCGCCCGTCCGGCGCGTAGGCGTGGCAGATGCCCATGCCCTCGGTCGAGCCGACCCCTTTGGTCTGGCCCCGGCTGTCGCGCCTCTCGGTGCCGCTCGACGCGCACGACGCATCGTACTTCGCCGCGTCGGCCAGGATCTCGAGCTTGCCGAGCAGGTCCATCGTTCTTGTTCCGTTCGGTCTGCTCCCAACATGGGCGCTTTGCCGCCATCGGCAAAGGGACAAACCGCATCGGCTTTTGCTAGGGCTTGGCGATGGACCTCGATTTCTCCGAACACGAAATCCAGCGCTACGCGCGCCACATCCTGCTGGCCGAGGTCGGCGGCGCCGGCCAGGCGCGGTTGCGCGCGTCGCGGGTGCTGGTGATCGGCGCCGGCGGGCTGGGGGCCCCGCTGTCGCTGTATCTGGCCGCCGCCGGGGTCGGCACCATCGGCCTCGTCGATGACGACCTGGTCGAGCTGTCGAACCTGCAGCGCCAGATCGTGCATGCCACCGACCGGGTCGGCGCGCCCAAGGTGGCCTCCGCGGCCACGGCGCTGCGGCAGCTCAACCCGCTGGTCACGGTGCGCCAGCACCCGGTGCGGCTCGATGCCGGCAACGTCCTGGCGCTGATCGGCGCATACGATCTGGTCTGCGACGGCAGCGACAATTTCGCCACCCGCTACCTGCTGGCCGATGCCTGCATGCTCGGCCGCCGCACCCTGGTCTCGGCCTCGGTGTCGCGCTTCGACGGGCAGCTCTCCAGCTTCGCGCCGCATCGCGGCGGGCCGTGCTACCGCTGCCTGCATCCCGAACCGCCGGCGCCGGGCACCGCGCCGAGCTGCGCCGAGGCGGGGGTGTTCGGCGCCGTGACCGGGGTGATGGGCACGCTGCAGGCGACCGAGGCGCTCAAGCAGCTGCTCGGGCTCGGCGAGCGGATGGAGGGCAGGGTGCTGGCCTGGGACGCGCTGGCGATGCGCTTCCACACGCTGCGGCTGACCCCGGATCCGGACTGCGCGCTGTGCGGCGCGGCGGCGACGATCCACGATCTCTCCGCGCATGGCTGAGCGCTGCCTCGGCCTGCTGCTGGTCGGCGGGCAGTACGAGCGCGCCCATACCGCGTTCCTGATGGCGGCGGCGGCGGCGGCGCTCGATCGCCCGGTAGCGCTGTTCGCGACCCAGGGCGGGCTGCACGCGCTGTGCCGCGACTTCTCCGCTCTGGACGGCGCCGGCCGCGACGCCACGCTGCGCGAACGCGGCGTCGCCGGGCTGGAGGAACTGCGCGCGGTGCTGCCGGAGCTGGGCGTGCGGCTGATGGCCTGCGTCGCCGGGATGCAGGCGCTGGCGCTCGATCCGGCGGCGCTGATCGACGGCGTCGAACTGACCGGCGCCACCAGTTTCCTGGAGGCGGTCGGCGACGGGCAGATGCTGTCGCTCTGAGGTCCTGGCGCTGGTCGGGCCCCCTTGCTTCCCCGGGCCGGGCTTGGCACGGATGGCGCATGCCCGCTGCCGCCCGCCCCGCCCCCGTCCCGGCCCCCTGGTCCGGCCCCGCCAGACGCGCCGCCGCCCTCCGGCTCGGCCTGGTGCTGGCCGCGACGGCGCTGCTCGCCCCGGCCGCCCGGGCGCAGGACACGCCGCACCACCCCACCCATCCGGCACACCCGGCGCACCCGGCGCCGCATCACGCCGCCCATGCGCCGGCCGCGCCGCACCCGGCGCACCCGCATCCGCGCCCGGCGATGCACGCGCCGCAGCGGCTGGTGCATCACGCGCCGATGCCGGCGATCCCGACGCCGGCGGTGCCCGCCGCGCCAGCCGAGCCGGCGGTCCCGGCGGCGCCGCAGAAGGGCTCCAGCACCGGGCTGCCGCTGCCGCGCTACGCCTCGCTGCGCGCCGATGCGGTCAATCTGCGCGGCGGGCCCGGCACCCGCTATCCGATCCAGTGGGTCTACCGGCGGCGCGACCTGCCGGTGCGCATCGAGCGCGAGTTCGATGTCTGGCGGCTGGTGGAGGATTCCGACGGCGTCAAGGGCTGGGTGCACCAGGCGACGCTGGTCGGCACCCGCACCTTCGTGATCCCCGGCAGGACCGACGCCGACCTGCCCGGCGCCGCGCCGCCCACCGCCGCGACCCCCGCCGGCGAGCCGACCACCGCCGGCCCCGCGCCCGCCCCGGCCACTGCTCCGGCCCCGGCCGCCGCGCAACGGGTGGTCGGCCGGCTCGACCCGTCAGTGACGGCGCTGCCCGCCGACGCGCGGGCGCTGCGCACCGAACCGGTGGCGGACGCGCCATTGGTCGCGGTGCTCAAGCCGGGTATTGTCGGACGAATACGCGCCTGCCCGGCCGGATCGGGCTGGTGCAAGGTCAGCGTGCGCGACTATTCCGGCTGGTTGCCGCGGGACGCCCTCTGGGGCCTCCTGCCGGACGAGATCATCCAGCCCTGAGCCGCGATCGACGACCGAACCGTCAGGAGACCAAGTGTGACCAGAGCCCATCCCGCCGCCCGCACCAAGATCGTCGCCACGCTCGGCCCGGCAAGCGGCGACGAGACCATGATCACAGCCCTCGCGGAGGCCGGCGCGGATCTGTTCCGCATCAATTTCTCGCATGGCGCGCACGAGGAGCACGGGGCCCGGATCGCGGCGGTGCGCGCGGCGGAACGGAAGCTGGGCCGGCCGATCGGCATCCTGGCCGACGTGCAGGGCCCGAAGCTGCGTGTCGGCACCTTCGCCGCCGGACGGGTCGAGCTGCAGACCGGCGAGCGCTTCATCCTCGACATGGACAAGACCCCCGGCGACGAGACCAGGGTGCAGCTGCCGCACCCGGAGATCATCTCGGCCGCCACCCCCGGCACCTCGCTGCTGCTCGATGACGGCAAGCTGCGGCTGCGGATCGTCGAGTGCCACCCGCAGCATCTGGTGACGGAGGTCGTCACCGGCGGGCCGCTGTCCGATCGCAAGGGCGTCAACGTGCCCGACATGGTGCTGCCGATCCCGGCGCTGACGGTGAAGGACAAGGCCGACCTGGCCTACGCGCTGAGCCAGGGCGTCGATTTTATCGGCCTGTCGTTCGTGCAGCGCCCGCAGGACGTGACCGAGGCCCGCGCGCTGGTGCAGGGACGCGCCTGGATCATGACCAAGATCGAGAAGCCGCAGGCGCTCGACGAACTCGACGCGATCCTGGCGCTGTCCGACGCGGTGATGGTCGCGCGCGGCGATCTCGGCGTCGAG
>CAZZZA010000100.1:0-11389 GCA_964658455.1 uncultured Lichenihabitans sp. | reverse complement strand
ACGACTTCCCTCACCGCGAGCACCGGAACGCCGCACAGCATGCCGGCGAGGGTCAGGGTGACGAAGCTTTCTTCCTGAAGCTGGTCCATGGACTGGGAGGGCTGATGACAGGCGGGCTGCTGGTGTTGGATGGTCATGGGGCCAGCTCCTTCAGGCGGCGATACGGTGCGACAGGCACTGCTCGAGGCTGAGCAGGAGCGTGTCGCGCTCGAACTTGCGTATGGTGTCGGTGAAGCCGGCGGACCTTGCCTCCTGCACGACGTCGCTGCCGGTCAGCGCGACCAGCGGCATATCGACCCAGCGGCCGCCGCCACGGATCTCGCGTGCGAAACCGAAACCGTCCATGCCGGGCATCTCGATATCCGAGACGATCGCCTCGAAGCTGCGGCCGGCATCGCGCAAGGCGAGCGCCTTCTCCGCGGAGTCCGTCACGGTGACGTCGTAGCCCGCGGCAGCCAGGCTCGGCGCCACCAGTTGCCGGAAGAAGCTGCTGTCGTCGACCAGCAGCAGGCGTGGTTTCTGGCTGCTGTCGACCGGCTTCCTGAACCAGTTGCCCGACGCCCGCGTCAGCCAGAAAGCGACATCCACGATATCGGTCGCCTTGTCTGCGATGACGGCGACGCCGAGTTTGCCCTCGGCATCGGTGCCGAGCTCGATCCGGATATCGGTGCTGACGACGTCGAGGATCTCCTCGACCAGCAGCCCGACCGGCTTGCCGCCATTCTCGAACACCAGGACCGGGAAGGTGGCGTCGGAGGCGGCGTCGGCGATCCTGGAGAGCAGGTCGAGCGTGGCATCGAGCGCCACGATCGGCATCAGGTCGCCGCGATACTGCGCGACGATCTTGTCGCCGGTGCGCTCCAGCCGCGCGGTGGTGAAGGTCTCCAGCCTGGAGATCAGCGACAATGGCAGCGCCTTCGGGGCGCCGACTCCGGCCTTGACCAGCAGCATGTCGGTCCGTCCGCTCTGGGCGGGGTCCTCGTCGAGGGTGACGCGGGTCTCGTCCTTGCGGGCGCCGTCGAGGCCGGCATGCCTGGCGATGCCGGTCGGATCGAGGATCATGATGACGGCGCCGTCCTCCAGGATGGTGTTGCCGCCGAACAGCGGGATGTTGCGCATCACCGCCGCGACCGGCTTGACCACGATCTCCTCGGTATCGAAGACGCCGTCGACGATCAGGCCGAGCCTGGTGTTGCCGACCCCGATCACCGCGACCGTGTCGACCCGCGGGCTGCCGCCGACGGCATGCCGATCGGCGACGTCCGGCAGTTTGAGGAGCGTGCTGAGACGGATCAGCGGCAGCAGTCGCTCGCGCAGGCGCAGCACCGAGGCGCCGTCGACCGTCTCGATGCGCGTCGACGTGCTGGCCTGTGGCGAGACCACCTCGATCACGCTGCTCTGCGGAATCGCGAAGCGCTCGCCGGCGGCGCCGACGATCAGCGCCGAGACGATCGCCAGCGTCAGTGGGATCTTGATCAGGAAGCGGCTGCCCTGGCCGAGCACGCTGTGCAGCTCGATCAGCCCGCCGATCTGTTCGATGTTGGTCCGGACCACATCCATGCCGACGCCGCGCCCGGAAACCGAGGTGATGGCGGCGGCGGTGGAGAAGCCGGGCTGGAAGATGAAGGCCCGGATCTCGGCATCGCTCATCGCCTCGATCTGCGCCGGGGTGGCGAGGCCGCGCGACAGGGCCTTCTCGGCGATCTTGCGGACATCGATGCCGCGGCCGTCATCCTCGATCTCGATCACGACGTGGCCGCCCTCGTGACGGGCGCTGAGCGTGATGGTCCCGGTCGGAGGCTTGCCGCCGCGCACCCGCTCCTCCGGGGTTTCCAGACCATGGTCCGCGCTGTTGCGGATCATGTGGGTGAGCGGATCCTTGATCAGCTCGAGAACCTGCCGGTCCAGTTCGGTATCGGCGCCGAGCATGACCAGGTCGACGCGCTTGCCGAGATCGTGCGCGAGGTCGCGAACCTGGCGCGGCAGCATGTTCCAGACGTTGCCGATCGGCTGCATCCGGGTCTTCATCACCCCTTCCTGCAGTTCGGTGGTCAGATGCGACAGCCGCTGCACCGGTCCGGTGAGTTCGGTGTTGCCGCTCGACCGGAGCTGCTGCAGGAACTGGTTGCGGGTCAGCACGAGTTCGCTGACCAGCGTCATGAGGGTCTCGAGCACGTCGACGGAGACGCGGATCGTCTGTCCGCGCGTGACCGCGGCATCGTGCGCGTGGTCGGTCGGCGCCGGGGCGGGTCCCGACGGTTCGGCGGCGGGGGCCGGCCGTTCGAGCGCGCGGGTCGGTTCTGGCACCGGGATCGCGGCCGCGCCGGCCGAGGACGGTTCGGGCATCCTGCCCTCGGCGAGCGCCTCGAGTTGCGCGATCAGGGCGTGGTCGTCGCCTTCCGGTTCGGCCTCGATCCGGCTGATGGTGTCGACGATGGAGCGGATGCGGTCGAGTGCGGCGAGGATCAGGCCGATGCCGTTCGCGCTGACGGTCAGGGCGCCGGTGCGGAGCTTGTCGAGGACGGTCTCGCTGGCGTGGGCGACCTTCTCCAGCCTCGGCAGGCCGAGGAAGCCGCACGTGCCCTTAATGGTGTGGACCAGACGGAAGATCAGCGACAGGGTAGGCTGGTCGTCCGGCGTGCGCTCCAGCCGGACAACGGCGAGGTCGAGTTCCGCCAGGCTTTCGGAACATTCGGTCAGGAATTCGGCCAGGAGATCGTCCAAGGGTGGCTCCATCGGTCTTGCTTGTCGGCCGAGGATGCGCACGCACATCACAACAAAAGGTAAAGGCGAACGGATTTGCCCTGCGGGCGTTAGCGGGGCGATGACGCAGCACCAGGACCCCTCGATGATCGAACCCGGGCAATGGGTGCGTCATCCCGACCAGCCCGACTGGGGCGAAGGCCAGGTGCAGTCGGCGATCGGCAGCCGGGTCACGGTCAATTTCGAGCACCAGGGCAAGATCCTGATCAACACGGAACTGGTCGCGCTCGAGATTCTGCGCTAGCGGCTCAGGCGATGAGCGCGATGCCGCCTGCCTTGATCGACCCGTTCGGCCGTGCCGTCAGCTATCTGCGGGTATCGGTGACCGATCGCTGCGACATGCGCTGCGTCTACTGCATGGCCAAGGAGATGGTGTTCCTGCCGAAGCCGGAGGTGCTGTCGCTGGAGGAGATCGAGCGGCTGTGCGGCCTGTTCATCCGCACCGGCACGCGCCGCCTCCGGGTGACCGGCGGCGAGCCGCTGATCCGCCAGGGGATCGAGGGCCTGCTCCTGTCGCTCGGCGGCTGGCTGGGCCGGGGCGAGGGAAGTCCGGGCCTCGACGAGCTGACACTGACTACCAACGGCAGCCGGCTCGCGCGATTCGCGCCGGTGCTGCGTCGCGCCGGGATCAGGCGGGTGAATGTCAGCCTCGACACGCTCGACCCGGACCGGTTCCTGGCGATCACCCGCGTCGGCCGGCTCGAACGCACCCTGGAAGGGATCGAAGCGGCCCGGGCGGAGGGGCTCGGGGTCCGGGTGAACATGGTGGCGATGCGCGACTCCAACGACGACGAGATCGACTCGATGATCGAGTGGTGCCACCAGGCCGGCGCCGATCTGTGCCTGATCGAGACCATGCCGATGGGCGATACCGGCGAGGATCGCACCGACCGCTACCTGCCGCTGTCGCTGGTCCGGGCCAGGATCGAACGGCGCTGGACGCTGGAGCCCATCGCGCACCGCACCGGCGGCCCGGCGCGCTACGTGCGGATTGCGGAGACCGGCCAGAGGCTCGGTTTCATCACCCCGATGACGCATAATTTCTGCGAAAGCTGCAACCGCGTGCGGCTGAGCTGCACCGGAACGCTGTTCATGTGCCTGGGCCAGGACGACGCCGCCGACCTGCGCCGGCCGCTGCGCGCCGGCCTGTCCGACGAGGCGGTGATCGAGGCGATCCGCGCGGCGATCGGTCGCAAGCCGAAGGGGCATGATTTCGTCATCGACCGGCGCGGCACGTCGGGCGCGCTGACCCGCCATATGAGCGCGACCGGCGGCTGACCCCCGCTCAGTAGCCGTGTGGCGTCATCATCGCCGGTGGCGGGCTCGTCAGCGGCGATTGCGCGGCAGCACCGCCGGTCGGCGCCGGGGCCGGGTCGGATCCGGCGCAGGCGGCGAGCGCCGTCAGCCCCACTAGGCAGGCGAGAGCGGCAAGCAGGCGTGCCGGGGTCGTGGTCCGGTCGGGCATCTGTCGAAACCTCGTTGGTTGGCGCGCCACCTCTAGCACGGCTCTTCCGGGTCCGGCATCGCCGCCAGCGCGTCCTCCAGACGGATCGTCGCCTGGCCGGGACGCAGCGGCCTGGGCTGGTCCGGAGACGGCGACCAGCCGGTCATCATCGCCATGTGCAGCGTCATCGCCACGCGACCCTGATCGTCGCGCAGCAGCCGCGACAGCGCCAGCGGCACCAGCCCGCCCGGCATGGTGCCGCGTTCGCGCAGGCGGGCCGCGTTGGTCTCGCCGGCATCGCGCAGGTCGCGCAGCAGGGCGAGCGGATCGGCATAGCTCAGGTCGATCACGTCGCCATCGGCGACCGGCAGCGCGAAACCGGCCCGCTGCAGCAGTGCCGCGCAGTCGCGCAGCTCGGCGAGCGGCGAGACCCGCGGCGAGGCGCCGCCGGTCAGCGCGCTCTCGGCCTCCAGCAGCGCGGCGCGCAGCGGCCGCAGCGTCGGCAGGATCGGCAGCGAGGCGAGGAACAGCCCATCCGGGCGCAGGCAGGCGCGGAGCTGGATCAGCGCGCCCGGCAGGTCGTTGACCCAGTGCAGCGACAGGTTGGCGACCACCAGATCGAAGCTGCCGGCGGCGAACGGCAGCCACTCCTCGTCGACCGCAACCGCATGCGAGCCGGCACCGACCTCAGACCGCCGCGCCATCGCCGCGGAGAGGTCGCAGCAGACGGTCTCGATGCCGCGCGCGCGCAGCAGCGGCGCCACCACGCCGCGGCCGCCGACATCGAGCGCGCGCGTGAAGCTGCGGGTGACGTCGTCGAGCCGGTCCAGCAGCCGGGCCGCCGCCTCGCCCAGGATCGGCGCGACCGCGTCGACGCGGCCGGCGGCGCGGTCGCGGTGCAGGCGCACCGCGCGGCGGTCGAAGATCGCGTTGTCGTCCATCGGGCCCCGTCGTCTGCGCCCTCAGGCATGTGCGACCGCGGTCGCCGCCTGCCAAGGGGCGGCGGGGCGGTAAGGCGGCGGCGCTTGCGGCGCAAGGAGCGGTAAGGCGGCGCCGCTTGCGGCGCCAGCGCGGACGGGGGACAACGATCGTGACAGGATGAGAACGATGCCGACCCACGACACCGCCGCCCGCCACGTCGTCACCCGGGCCCTGGGCAAGGCCGCGGGGACGGTCCGGCGTCACGGACGGCTGGCGGTCCGGAACGCCGGGCGCGGCATGCTGGACCTGGTACTGCCGTCGCACTGTCCGGCCTGCGAGACCATCACCACCGAGTCCGGCCAGCTCTGCGCCGCCTGTTTCGGCAAGGCGACGCTGATCGTGCCGCCCTGCTGCGAGCGGTGCGGGATCGGTTTTGCCAGCACCGCGCTCGGCGGCCTGGCGCTGACCTGCCCGGCCTGCCTGGCCAATCCGCCCGGCTGGCGCGCCGGGCGGGCCGCCTTCGTCTACGACGATTTCTCGCGGCAGCTGATCCTGCCGCTCAAATACGGCGACCGCACCGAGAACGCGCGGACGCTGGCGCCGCACATGGCCAGGGCGGGTCGCACTTTGCTCGATGCGGCCGATCTGCTGGTGCCGGTGCCGCTGCATCGCCGCCGGCTGTTCACCAGGCGCTACAACCAGGCGGCGCTGCTGGCCCAGGCGGTCGGCAGGTTGTCCGGCCGGACGGTCGCGGTGGACGCGCTGGTCCGGGTGCGGCAGACGGCGCCGCTGATCGGCCAGTCGGCGCAGGAACGTGCCGGGGCGATGGCCGGCGCGATCGCCGCCCGCGAGACCCGCAAGGCGCTGCTCGAGGGCAGCCGGGTGGTGCTGATCGACGATGTGCTGACCACCGGCGCCACCGCCGGCGCCTGTGCCGCGGCACTGCTGGCGGCGGGGGCGGCCTCGGTCGACGTGCTGGCCGCCGCCCGCACCGCGCCCGATGCCGCCTGAGCCCGGCAGGCCGCGCGGCAAACCGCTAAGCGGCCCTTGTCAGCACCTCGTCGCCGCACGACTCTGTCGGGAACGCCGTGCGTCCCGCGCGCACGGCCCGGCTTCTTCGGAACGGAACAGAATGGCCACGATCGAGATCTACACGCAGTGGGGATGCCCCTATTGCACGCGCGCCGTCGCGCTGCTGACCGCCAAGGGAGCGCCGTTCCAGGAGATCGACGCCCCGGCCGGCTCGCCGGAGCGGGCCACCGCCCGCGAGCGCTCCGGCCGCACCAGTGTGCCGCAGATCTTCATCGACGGCCGGCATGTCGGCGGCTGCGACGACCTGATGGCGCTGGACCGCGCGGGCGGGCTCGACCCCTTGCTGGCGGCCTGACGGCGGGATCGTCGGGGTGATCCATTATCAGCTCCGCTGCGCGATCGGGCATGGATTCGAGGGCTGGTTCCGCGACAGCGCTGCCTTCGAGCAGCAGGCCAGGGGCGGTCTGCTGCGCTGTCCGTCCTGCGGCAGCGCCGAGGTCGATCGCGGCCTGATGGCGCCGGCGGTGCGGGCGGGCAGGCACCGTATCGCCCCCGGCGACGATGACGCCACGGCCACGCGGCCGTCCGCCGGGCAGACCGCCCCGGCGCCCGCGGCGCAGATCCCCGATGCGTTGCGTGCCGAACTGCAGCGGCTCAGGGCCGCGGTCGAGCGCGACTGCGAGGATATGGGCGACCGGTTCGCGCAGGAGGCGATCCGGATGCACCATGGCGAGGCCGAGGCGCGCGGCATCTACGGCAACACCACCGCGCGCGACCGCGACGCGCTGGCGGATGCCGGCGTCGCTGTGGTCTCGATCCCGTGGCTCAAGCCGGCGGATGGCTAGCATGCCCAGACTGTTTTCCGTGCTGGCGCCGGCCCTGGCGGCGCTGGTCGCATTGGCGGCATCGCCGCCGGCATGGGCCGACGATCCGGCCGCCGCCGTGCTCGGCCGCTGGCTGACCCGCGACAAGGACGGGGTGTTCGAGATCGCGCATTGCGGGCCGGTGCTGTGCGGCCGCCTGGTGGGCATGCGCTACACCGATATGCCGACCGACACCGCGCACCGGCCGCAATGCGGCCTGACCCTGCTGGAAGGCTTCACGCCGACCGAGGAGGCGGGCCACTGGCACGGCACGATCCGCGATCCCGACAATGATCACCGCTACCAGGCGACGATCTGGTCGCCGTCGCCGGGGACGCTGAAGCTGCACGGCTACCTGCTGCTGCCGATCCTCGGACAGACGCAGAACTGGACCCGCTACCAGGGCTCGATCGGGCCGGCCTGCAAGCTGCCGGAGTGAGGCGGACGGCTAGTCGTTGCTGAACGCGGCGATGTAGTTCACCGCCAGATCGCTGGTGGTGCGCCACGCGCCGGACAGGCCGGCGCCGCGCGGCGCCATGCCGCTGATATCGAGGATCCGAAGCCCGGCATGACGCGCATGCGCCGTCAGTTCGGCCGGGGTGATGAAGCGGCGCCAGTCATGGGTGCCGACCGGCAGCAGGCGCGCGATGTATTCGGCGCCGATCTTGGCCACCGCCAGCGACCGCCAGGTGCGGTTGAGAGTCGACAGGATCACGCGGCCGTCCGGCTCCAGCAGGTCCGACAGCAGACGCAGGAACGTCGCCGGGTCGGTCACGTGCTCGACCACCTCGAGCGCGGTGATGGCGTCGAAGCGCTCCCCCTCGGCCAGCAGTGTCTCGCCACCGCAGGCCCGGTAGCGCAGCGCGCCTGGCCGGTCGCCTGGCCGTTCGCCGGGCGCGCCGGTGCGATCGGCGTGCAGGCGCGCGGCCTCGATCGCCGCCTCCGAGGCGTCCACCCCCAGCACGTCGTCGCCCTGCCGCGCCAGCGCCTCGCTGACCAGCCCGGCGCCGCAGCCGAGATCGAGAATCCGCAACGGCCGGCCACGGCGCGCCCGCAGCGCCGCAAGCCGGGTCTCGGTCCAGGCGATGCGGAGCGGGTTCATCTGGTGCAACGGCCGCATCGGCCCGTCCGGGTCCCACCATTGCGCCGCCAGACGCCCGAAGCGGGCGATCTCGTCCGCCGAGGCAGAGGCAGGGTGGCTCGTCTGCTGCGCTTGCATGTTGCTGCCTCATCCGTGGAAAGCTATGTGACCCGGCATATGACCGGCCGCAACGCGCGGCCGACGCTTGAGTGGCCCCGGCATCACATGGTGCCGGACGCGCCGGAGACGATGGTTCCATGGCCCGGATCGTGATGAAGTTCGGCGGCACTTCCGTGGCCGACCTCGACCGCATCCGCTCGGTCGCGCAGCGGGTGCGGCGCCAGGTCGAGGCCGGCGACGAGGTCGCGGTGGTGGTCTCGGCGATGTCCGGCGTCACCAACCAGCTGGTCGGCTATTGCCAGGCGCTGTCGCCGCTGCACGACGCCCGCGAATACGATGCGGTGGTCTCGACCGGCGAGCAGGTGACCAGCGGGCTGCTGGCGATCGCGCTGCAGACCGCCGGGATCGACGCCCGTTCCTGGAGCGGCTGGCAGATCCCGTTCGGCACCGACGGCGCGCACGGCAAGGCCAGGATCGAGGCGATCGCCGGCGAGCTGCTGGTGACGAGGATGCAGGCCGGGCAGGTGCCGGTGGTGGCCGGCTTCCAGGGGGTCGGGCCGGACAACCGGGTGACCACGCTGGGCCGCGGCGGCTCGGACACCTCGGCGGTGGCGCTAGCCGCGGCGCTCAAGGCCGACCGTTGTGATATCTATACCGACGTCGACGGCATCTACACGACCGACCCCCGGATCGTGCCCAGGGCGCGCCGGCTGGACAAGATCGCCTACGAGGAGATGCTGGAACTGGCGTCGGTGGGCGCCAAGGTGCTGCAGACCCGGTCGGTGGAACTGGCGATGAAGGAACGCGTCCGCATCCAGGTGCTGTCGAGTTTCGATGACGGCCCGGTGCCGTTCGAGAACGGGGAAGACAGCGTGCTGCCCGGCACGCTCGTGGTCGATGAGGACGAGATCGTGGAAAAGGAAATTGTCGCCGGCATCGCCTACTCGCGCGACGACGCGAAGGTCACCGTGCGCAAGGTGCCGGACCGTCCCGGCGTGGCCGCCGCGGTGTTCGGGCCGCTGTCGGAGGCGCACGTCAATGTCGACATGATCGTGCAGAGCACCGGCGCCGACGGCACCACCGACATGACCTTCACCGTCGGCAAGACCGACCTGGCGCGGGCAATCCTGGTGCTGGAGGCGGCGCATGGCGACATCCAGTATGGTGAGATGCTGACCGACCCGGACGTCGCCAAGATCAGCGTGGTGGGGGTGGGCATGCGCAGCCACGCCGGCGTCGCCAGCACCATGTTCCGCACCCTGTCCGACCGCTCGATCAACATCCAGGTGATCTCGACCAGCGAGATCAAGGTCAGCGTTCTGATCGCGGTGGAGTATACCGAACTGGCGGTCAGGGCGTTGCACAGCGCCTATGGCCTCGATGTCGGCTGAGGGCATGATGGACGCAGTCTCCACACCATTACCGGTTGCCGGCGCGCCCCCCGTCGCCGGCGACGCGCACGCGGCCGCCAGGGCGAAGCTCGACCGGCTGTGGGCGCGCGGGCGCGCGTTCCTCGGCAGCGAGGTCGCGATCATGGGCGGGGCGATGAGCTGGGTCAGCGAGCATCACCTGGTCGCAGCGATCTCCAACGCCGGCGGCTTCGGGGTGATCGCCTGCGGCTCGATGGGACCGGACCTGCTCGAGCGCGAGATCGCGGCCACCCAGGCCATGACGTCACGGCCGTTCGGCGTCAACCTGATCACCATGCACCCGCAGCTCGACGACCTGATCCAGGTCTGCGTCAGGGCGGGCGTCGGTCACGTGGTGCTGGCCGGCGGCGTGCCGTCCGGCTCGGCGATGCGGGCGATCAAGGATGGCGGCGCGAAGATGGTCGGCTTCGCCCCGGCGCTGGTGCTCGGCAAGCGGCTGGTCAAGCTCGGTGCCGACGCGCTGGTGATCGAGGGCTCGGAGGCCGGCGGGCATATCGGCCCGGTCTCGCTGACGGTGCTGGCGCAGGAGGTGCTGCCGCACATCCGCGAGGTGCCGGTGTTCGTCGCCGGCGGTCTGGGGCGTGGCGATGCGATCCTGGGCATGCTGGAGATGGGCGCGTCCGGCGCCCAGCTCGGCACGCGGTTCGCGGCCTCGACCGAGAGCATCGCCCATGAGCGGTTCAAGCAGGCCTTCGTGCGCGCCTCGGCGCGCGACGCGCTGCCGTCGGTGCAGCTTGACGAGCGGTTCCCGGTGATCCCGGTGCGCGGCCTGGTCAATGGCGGCACCAAGCGCTTCCTGGCGCACCAGGCCGAGACGCTGCGCCGGTTCCAGTCCGGCGAGCTGACCAAGGAGGCCGCCCAGCTCGATATCGAGCATTTCTGGGCCGGGTCGCTGCGGCGCGCGGTAATAGACGGCGATGTCGAGGGCGGCTCGGTGATGGCGGGCCAGTCGGTCGGCATGGTCACCGCGATCCAGCCGATCCGCGAGATCCTGGAGGAGCTGGTCGAGCAGGCGGTGCGGACGCTGACGGTGCGCGACGCGCCGCCGTCGGCGGCCGGTTCGTAGCGGGATGGCGAGCAGCATGGCGAGCAGTGGCGAGCAGACCGGGCCGGAGCAGGGCATCGACCTGGCCCGTGCACCGGTGGGCGCGGTGTTGCGGCTGACGCGCGAGCAGCTCGGCTGGAGCCTGCCGGACGTGGCCGCATGGCTGCGCATCAGGCTGTCGTATCTGGAGGCGCTGGAGAGCGGCCAGCTCGCCAAGCTGCCGGGCAACGCCTATGCGATCGGCTTCCTGCGCGCCTATTCCGGCGCCCTCGGCCTCGATGCCGAGGACATGGCGCGGCGGTTCCGCAACGAGACCAAGGACGTGACGCGCAAGCCGGAACTGTCGTTCCCGGTGCCGGTGCCGGAGCGGGGGGTGCCGGCCGGCGCCATCATGCTGCTGGGCGTGGTGGTGGTGCTGTTCGCCTATGTCGGCTGGTACGAATTCACCGGCCACGTCACCCGTGAGGCCCATACGGTGCCGGCGGTGCCGGCGCCGCTGCTGCCCTACGCTGGCGGCACCCCGCCCGGTGCGTCGCCGCAGGTGGCGACCGTGATGCCGGGTCCGGGCCAGACCCCGTCCGCCCAGTCCCCGGCGGCGCCGGCCGACAAGCCGGGTGCGGCCGCCACGGCGACGCCGGCGGCCCAGGCAGCCCAGGCGGCGCTCCCTTCGGCAGAGACCGCTGGCGTGCC
>CAZZZA010000099.1:0-11404 GCA_964658455.1 uncultured Lichenihabitans sp. | reverse complement strand
CACGCCCTGGTCGGCGACGGCGCGCTGGAACCGGGCATGCACGTCATGACCAAGCCGTTCGAGATCGACGTGCTGGCCGCGCGGGTCGCGGCCCTGGTCGATCACAGGACCAAGAGCACATGAGCCGTTTCTGGAGCGCCGCGACCCACGGCCTCGTCCCCTATGTGCCGGGCGAGCAGCCGAAGCAGCCGGGGCTGGTGAAGCTCAACACCAACGAATGTCCGTATGGGCCCGGCGCGCGGACGCTGGCGGCGATCCAGGCCGCGACCACGGAATCGCTGCGGCTCTATCCCGACCCGGAAAGCACCTCGCTGCGTCAGGCGCTGGCGCGGCACCACCGGGTCGATGCGGCGCAGGTCTTCGTCGGCAACGGCTCCGACGAGGTGCTAGCGCACGCGTTCCTGGGGCTGCTCAAGCACGAGCTGCCGCTGCTGTTCCCGGACATCACCTACAGCTTCTATCCGGTCTATTGCGGCCTCTACGGTCTCGACTATCGGCTGGTGCCGCTGGACGACGCCCTGTCGGTGCGGATCGAGGATTACCGCCGGCCGTGCGGCGCCATCATCCTGGCCAACCCGAACGCGCCGACCGGCATCGCCCTGCCGCTGTCGCAGATCGAGGCGCTGCTGGCCGACCATCCCGACCAGCCGGTGGTGATCGACGAGGCCTATGTCGATTTCGGCGCCCAGTCGGCGGTATCGCTGGTGTCGCGCCATCCCAACCTGCTGGTGGTGCACACGCTCTCCAAGTCGCGCGCGCTGGCCGGGCTCAGGGTCGGCTATGCGGTCGGCGACGCGGCGCTGATCGAGGCGCTGGTGCGGGTCAAGGACAGCTTCAACTCCTATCCGCTCGGCCGGCTCGCCCAGGCCGGGGCGACCGCCGCGGTCGAGGACGAGGCATGGTTCGAGAGCACGCGCGCCCGCATCATGCAGAGCCGCGACACCCTGACCGCCGGGCTGCAGCGTCTGGGATTCTCGGTGCTGCCGTCGGCCGCCAATTTCGTGCTGGCGCGGCACCCGTCCCATGCGGGCGCGCAGTTGCAGGCCAGGCTGCGCGAGGCCGGCATCCTGGTACGGCATTTCAGCGCGGCGCGGATCGCCGACTACCTGCGCATCACCGTCGGCACCGACGCCGAGTGCGCCGCGCTGCTCGACCGGCTCGACGGCATCCTGGCGGCCACACGCTAGCACCCGGCTTGGCCGCGCCGCGCTGCCTGTCATATGATCGACATACGGACGCGCATGGTGGCGGTCCAACCGACAAGAGGCGGGCGAAGCGCCCCCGGATCGACAGGGAGAACCTCAGTGCGTGCCTTCCAGGGACAATTTTCCGACAACCAGCCGATCCGCCGCAACCTGGCGGAGAAGCAGAAGCAGTTGCGCGACCTCAAGGAGACCCTGGCATCGATGAAGGCGCACACGGCAGAGACGCTGCGCGACAGCGTGCGCAAGCGGATCAGGGAACTCGAGGTCGAGCTGCGCGGCACCACCCCGACGCGCCAGGGCTGAAACCGATCAGGACCACCGACGCTCAGCGCGCCGCCACTGGCTCGCGACGGCGGTCTGAAATTGCTCGGATCGCTGCGTCCCGGTCCGTGGGGGACCAATCCTGCACCGCCGTGACACATGATCGGTGAAGCGGGGCGCAGGCGTCGAATACCGCCAGCAGCACCCCGGTGCGGTCTCGTATCAACCGTATGACGTGTACGGCGGTCAAGGTCACCTGGTAAGCCGGGGAGCCCGGCTGGATCCCGAGCGCTGCTGCTCTCTCATCGCTGTAGACGGCGGAAAGCCGGATCGGCTCCAGGCCCGCGGCGAAGCAGTCAGTCCCATAGCAGAGCTTGCCGGGGCCGCCTGTCACCACTGTGCCGGCGTCGGGCAGGCCGTCGTCGGCTGCAGCAGCGGCGAGATCGACGGGAGGGTTCCCTGCCGGGCGCCCGAGCACCTGCGGCGCGCCAGCTTCCCAGGAAACGGACAGGACAAGCGGCACGGTATCGTTCAGCAGGTTCAGATCATTCGCTGCGACCCGCGCCATCAGGGCGTCCAGTTCGGCCTGCCGTGCGGCATAGGCTTTGGCCAAGCAAGCGGACGATGCCGTCCTGCATGCCGTGTCGCGTGAGCCGAGCCAGGCACGCTGCTGGTCGACGAACCCCTCCCGCACCGGGCCATCGGTATGGCGCAGCACCGCGGCGTAGGACTGGCCCATCGCCACGTCCGCTCGTCGATGCCCAGGATCGGCGCAGATCGCGCGGTCGATCGTCGTCTTGGCCCGCTTGCAGTCGGCAGCAGGCGCCGCATCGGCGGCACCGGCCAGGGTTACTGCAGCCAGGAGCAGGCGGAATGGTAGCCGCATCAGCGGTTCACGGACGGTGGACAGTCGCCGAAGTAGGCGTGTTGCGGCGGCGAGGCGGTTTGCCAGCCCGACGGCGGTTGTTCGAACCGTTGCACGCCAGGCTCCGCGGCCGCTTTCCAGGCATCCTTGGCTTGTGGCCGAAATTGCCCGTCGGGAAGACGGCCGCGATGTTCATGCCCGGCAGGACAGGCGGGATGAGGCGGCCCCGATGCTCGGGGGCGGTGCACACGTTCAGCTCCCGCCCGAGAGCGGCGGGAGCACCTTCTGCGCGATCAGGCTGCGGATCGCGGCGATGATCGCGGCGCCGCTGTCTATGGTCTCGCCGAAGCCGGCGCGCCTGATCTTGCCCATGTCGGAGATCACGTCGAAGCCGGTATTGAAGATGAAATCGCCGAAGCCCCAGCCGACCAGGGACTCGTAGGGGGTGTCGCGCAGCCCGTGTTGCCGCACCAGTTCCGACCAGAGCGCCGCCTTGTCGGCCATCTGGCTGGCGAGCGTCATGCGCAACGGGCGGCCGACCTCGAGCCCGAACGCCGCGCCCAGCTGACGCCAGATCCGCGACCAGCGGAACGGCTCGTGGACATAGTTGAACACCTGGTTGCGCGCCGGTCCGGCGGTGGCGCTCCACAGGCTGGCGCGGCCCAGGAGCGCGGCGTCGGTGATCTGCGCCAACACCCCGTCATAGATCTCGGCTGGTCCCGGAAAGCGCAGCGGCGTGCCGGTCGCCCAGCTCAGCGCCGCGAACACGCCGATCACCATCGCCAGGTTCATCGCGTTGCCGGAGACGTCGCCGATGACGATGTCGGGCCGCAGGATCGCGAACTCGAACTCACCCGCCGCCGCCCGGCGCCGCAGCGTGTCCTCCTGGGTGTAGTAGAAGTTCGGCGGAATGTGCCGCTCGTCATCCTCGTAGAACGGCGCCTGCACCGCCCCGAGATGGACGCCGTAGACCTTGGCGCCCTGATACAGCACCACCCGCCGCAGCGGCGCGCCGGCCGCCAGCAGCCCGTCGAGCAGGTTCTCGAGCATCGGTCCGTTCGCCGCGACCTCGGCGGCGACGTCCGGCTGCGGCCGGTAGGCGGCATAGAACAGATGCGTGGTGTCGGCGGCGGCGGCGAGCGCTCGGGTGGTCGCGCCGGCATCGAGCAGGTCGACCGCCAGACTGTCCGGCCCGGCGAGCGGCCGGCTCGTCAGCCGCCGGGTGCGCCAGTCCGGCTGCCCGGCCAGCGCCCCGACCACGCCGTTGCCGATGATCCCGCTCGCGCCGGCCACCAGGGCCACCTTGTCCGCCATCGCCCGTCTCCACGTCGCATCCGCATCCCCGACGCGCCAGCAGGGCGGCGGGTTCAATCGAACTCGGTCGGCAGGCCCGGCTCGGCGTGGTGGGCGAACAGCCGCGCGATCTGGTGCGGCAGCACCCGTCCGGTCGAGAGGTCGGCCGGAATCTCGCCGGCGGCGAAGAACCGCGCATCCGCGGTCTCGATCGAGGGCCCGGTCTCGACCGGCTCCGGCGCCAGCAGCGAGCAGACGAAGAACAGCTTGCAGATCGAGAACGGCCCCTGCGGATGGTGTCCCTGCCTGGCGCGGTCATGCACCAGCGCCAGCCGGTCCGCCCGCACCCGGTAGCCGCTCTCCTCCAGCACCTCGCGCACCGCGGATTCCGAGGCGGTCTGGTTCACGTCCGCCCAGCCCCCCGGCAGGGTCCAGCGCCCGTGATCGGCCAGCTCGTGCACCAGCAGCAACCGGCCGCCGGCATCGAACACCGCGCCGCGCACATCAAGCTTCGGCGTGGCGTAGCCGCGCTCGGCTTCGAACACCGCCTGCAACGCCCCGGCATCGGCGGCACCGGGACCGGCCATCATCCGCGCCGCGAGCGCGGTCAGCGCCTCGTAGCGCTCGCGGTCGTAGGGATCGCGCGTGAACGCCAGCCCGCTCTGCGCCAGCGCCTGGACCTGTCTGCTCCAGACCAGCCAGTCCGGTTCCTCACCCATCGTCACGCCCTCCCGCCAGCGCCACCGATTTCACCAACGCGACCACCACCAGGCCGGGGCGCAGGCCGAGCCGCACCGCCGAATCGCGGGTGATCCTGGCCAGGATCACCTGCCCGCCGCCCGCTTCCGGCTCCAGCACCACCACCGACACCGTGGCACCGGCCTCCCTGACCGCGCGGACCCTGGCCGGCAGCACGGTCTGCGCGCTGCAGGGCGGCAGCGGCGCCTCGGTGCGCAGAAGCACCACCACGTCGCGCGCCGGCACCGCCACCCTGATCCTGGCGCCGGGCGCGTCTTCGAGCAGCGGCAGCACCAGCGCGAACCCGCCGGCCTCGACCCGGCTCAGCCCGCGCGCCGGCTCGTGCGCGCGCACCACCCCGTCGAGCAGCGCGACCGCGTCGGCGCGCTCGCCCATCGCGCCGTCGGCCAGCATCGCCGCCGCCGGCCCGCAGCCGATGGTGCGGCCGTCTCGGATCAGCACCAGCGTATCGCACAGCAGCACCGCCTCGCGCCTGGAGTGGGTGACATAGAGGATCGGCAGGCCGGCCCGGTCGCGCAAGCGGGCGAGATAGGGCAGGATCTCGTCCTTGCGGGCCTCGTCGAGCGCGGAGAGCGGCTCGTCCATTGCCAGCAGGTCCGGGCACGACAGCAGCGCGCGGCCGATCGCCACACGCTGCCGCTCGCCGCCGGACAGGCCCGGCACCGGCCGCGCCAGCAGCGCCTCCAGCCCCAGCAGCCGCACCACCTCGCCGAAACCAGGACCGGACCGTCCAGGCGGCGCCCGGCGCCAGCCGTAGCGCAGGTTGCCCTCGACGCCGAGATGCGGAAACAGCCGCCCGTCCTGGAACACCAGCCCGATCCGCCGCGCTTCCGGGCGCAGCCAGAGGCCCGGACCCGACAGCACCCGCCCGCCGAGCGCGATCGCGCTCCGATCGGGCCGGAACAGCCCGGCCAGGGCGGCGACCAGACTGCTCTTGCCGGAACCGGACGGGCCGAACAGCCCGATCACGCCGGGCACCGGGGCGGTGAAACAGAGGTCGAGCGTCGTGCCGTTGGCGAAGCGATGCGACAGCGACACCGCCAGGGTGCCGGCAGCGCCCGGCGTCATCCGGCGCCGCCGGCGCGCGGCAGCCGGCGCAGCAGCAGCTCGGCGACCACCAGCCCGGCCAGCGCCAGGCCCAGCGAGACCAGCGCCAGCCTGGCCGCCACCGCCTCGCCGCCCGGCACCTGCAGCGCCTGGTAGATCGCCAGCGGCAGGGTCTGGGTGCGGCCGGGGATGTTGCCCGCGAACACGATCACCGCGCCGAACTCGCCCAGGCTGGCGGCATAGCCGATCGCCGCCGCCGCCAGCACCCCGGGCGCCGCCAGCGGCAGGGTGATGGTAAGCAGGCGATCGAGGCGGCCGGCGCCCAGGCTGGCGGCGGCCTGCTCGAGCCGGGGATCGACCGCGTCGAACGCCAGCCTGACGGTGCGGACCATCAGCGGCAGGGTCATCACCCCGGTGGCGAGCGCCGCGCCCTCCTGTGTGAACACCAGCCTGGCGCCGAAGCCGCGCCAGAGCAGCGCCCCCGCCGGGCCATGCAGGCCGAACAGCAGCAGCAGCAGCCAGCCCGTCACCACCGGCGGCAGCACCATCGGCAGATGCACCAGCAGGTCCAGCAGCGGCCGGCCGGCCCAGCGTCCGCGCGACAGCAGCCAGCCCAGCAGCAGCGCCACCGGCAGCGCGCCGCACAGCGCCAGCAGCGCCACCTGCAGCGACAGCCGCACCGCCACCCATTGTTCCGGGGCGAGCACCTAGCCGCCCGGGATGCCGAAACCGTGCGCGCGGAACCGCGCCAACGCCGGTCCGCTGCGCAGGAAGGCCAGGAACGCGTCCGCGTCCGGCGCGTCGCTCAGCCGCGCCGCCGGATACAGGATCGGCGGATGCGAGCGTTCCGGGAAGATCCCCGCCACCGCGACCCCCTGCGCGGCGGCGACATCGGTCGCATAGACGATGCCGGCCGGCGCCTCGCCGCGCTCGACCAGCAGCAGCGCCGCGCGGACGTTCTCGGCCGGCGCCAGCCGGTCCGCGACCTGGTTCCACAGGCCGAGCGTGGTCAGCGCCTGCCTGGCATACATTCCCGCCGGGACCGAGGCCGGGTCGCCGACCGCGAGCCGGCCGCCGGGCCCCAGGATCGCGGACATCGACAGCCCGGAGTCGATCCGCACCGGCGCCATCGACGATGCGGGCTCGATCAGCACCAGCGCGTTGGCGAGCAGATCGACGCGACTGCCTTGTTTCAGCCGGCCGGCACGCGCCAGCCGGTCCATCCAGGCCTCGTCGGCAGACAGGAACAGGTCGGCCGCCGCCCCCTGCTCGATCTGCCGGGCAAGCACCGCGCTGGACGCGAACGACAGGCTGGGCGGCGGATGGCCCTGCGCCGCCCAGAGCCGGGCGACGTCGCCGAGCGCCTCGGTCAGGCTGGCGGCGGCGAACACCACCAGCGACGGCGCGCCCTGGCCGCGTTCGCCGGCCCGGGCCGCCGATCCGAACAGGCAGGCGGCCGCGACCTGGCGAATCACTGTGCGTCTGCTCACGACCATCGGCGGCGATCCTCGTCTTCGGGGCGACAAGGAACCATATCCGGGGCAGGCACGACCAGGAGCGGAACCCCTTGAGATGTCCATGACCGAAGCGGCGCAGGCGGTCGCGCTGACGCTCGAGCGGCTGCGCGCCCGCGCCCCGCTGGTGCATTCGATCACCAACCTGGTGGTCACCAACAGCACCGCCAACGCGCTGCTGGCGATCGGCGCCTCCCCGGCGATGGTCGAGGCGGAGCAGGAAAGCGCCGAATTCGCCGCCATCGCCGATGCGCTGGTGATCAATCTCGGCACCATGACCGAGGCCCGGGCGCGCGGCATGGCGGCGGCGGCGGCGGCGGCGCGGCCGGCCGGCACGCCCTGGGTGATGGACCCGGTCGCGGTCGGCGCGATCGGCTACCGCTCGACGATCGCGGTCGGCCTGCTGGCGCACCGGCCGCACGCGATCCGCGGCAACGCCTCGGAGATCCTGGCGCTGGCGGCGCTGAGCGATCCGGACCGGCCGCCCGGCGCGGCGGCGGCCGGACGCGGCGTCGACAGCGCGCACGGGTCCCGGGCGGCGCTGCAGGCGGCGCGGCGGCTGGCCGGACGCACCGGGGCCGCGGTCACGATCAGCGGCGCGGTCGATCTGTGCACCGACGGCGCGCGGCTGCTCAGCATCGAGAACGGCGATCCGATGATGACCCGCGTCACCGGGCTGGGCTGCACCGCGACCGCGCTGATCGGCGCCTGCCTGGCGGTCGAGCCGGACCCGCTGCTGGCCTCGGCGCATGCGATGGCGCTGCTCGGGGTGGCGGGCGAACTGGCGGCGGAACGCGCCCGTGGGCCGGGCTCGCTGCAGATGGAGCTGATCGATGCGCTGTATCGGCTCGATGCCGCGACGCTGCTGGCCCGCACCCGGCTGAGCGGGGTTTGACAGCCGCGCCGGTGCGTGTTGGGTGCGGCAACCCTTGATCGAGCGGGTGCCGGAGAGACAGACCGAATGAAGCCAGCGGACGGATCGCGCCACCACCACCACCACCGTAGTCCTGGATCGAGAGCCCTGCCCGCCAGGCCGATGCTGGTGGCGTTGCTGGCGCTCCTGCTGGCGCCCTGGTTGTTGCATCGGACCGCCATCGCCCAGGGCACGGAGGGCACGGCCGGGCCGCGCACCCAGGCGGAGTCGGCGCAGGGCGCGGACGCGCCGTCCCGCGACACGGCGGCGCATGACCCGCTCCAGGACCTGACGCCGGCGGAGCGGACCCGGCTGCGCAGCCTGCTCGACACGCCGTCGCCGCATGCGGTGGCCGCCCCGGCGGCAGCGCTCCCGGCGGCGCCTGCTGCGGCCGCAACGCCCGCTGCGGCGGCCAAGGCGGCGGCGCCGGCGGCCAAACCGGCGCCGGTCAGCCTGGCGCCGGACAGCCTCGCCGGCGAGGTGCTGGGCGAGGCGGCGATCCTTCGCAGGCTGCTGGTCACCCAGACCGCGACCTTCGGCCATCTGTTCGCCGACATGGCGCTGACCGGCTCGTGGCTGCACCGCGAGATGGTCAACCCGGAGAGCCGGGCGATGCTGCTCGATGCTGCCTGGCGCAGCGCGGCGCTGCTCGGCGCCGCGCTGCTGGTCGAGTACGGGCTGATGCTGGCGCTGCGCCGGCCGCTGCGCGCGCTCGCCCGCGAGGCGCGGATCGCCGAGGAGAGCGGCGAGGAACAGCCCGCCGAAGAGGGACCGGCAGAGAGCGCGATCCCGGGGCTGGTGCAGGCCGGGCCGCCGGCGCCGGAAGACACTGGCGCCGACCCCGGCGCGGCGCGCAGGCTGCGCCCAGCGCCGCTGCCCGGCGCGGCGCTGCCCGGCAGCCCGATCCTGCCGAGCACGCCGCCGCCGACCGCGCTCGAGGAGGCCGACCGCGCCGAGCTGATCGCCCGCAACGAGCTGCGCGCCGAGGCACGCTCGCGCGATGCCGCGCACCGCCGCCGCGTGCTGCGCCTGCTGCGCCGGCTGCCGTTCGCGCTGCTGCGGCTGGCGCTCAAGCTGGTGCCGCTGGCAGCGTTCCTGGCGATCGGCAACCTGGCGGTCGCCAGCGTCGCCACGCTGCCGACGACGCAGCTGGTCATCATCACCATCGCCAACATCTATGGCGTCGGTCGCGCGCTCTCGCTGCTCATGGACATGCTGCTGGCGCCCCGGGCGCCCGGCGTCAGGCTGATCCAGGTCGCCGACGAGACCGCGCGCTTCCTGGTCCGGTGGTGGGTCTGGCTCTTGGCGATCGTCATGGTGGCGCTGTGCGTCACCGATGTCGGCCGGGTGCTGGACCTGCCCTCGCGGGCCGGCACCGCGATCGTCCGCGCGGTGATCCTGGTCGAGCACATCCTGCTGGCGGTGCTGATCTGGCGCACCCGTCACACGGTGGCGGCCAGCCTGCGACCGCCGCGCCGGGTGCGCAACCGCAGCCTCGGCCGGCTGCTGGTCCGGCTCGCCGATCTGTGGTGGGTGATGGCGCTGTTCTTCGACGGCGCGCTGTGGATCGTCTGGGCAGCGCAGATCCGCGGCGGCTACGACAAGATGTGGCGGCTGTTCCTGACCACGGTGGTCATCGTGCTGCTCTGCCGCTTCGTCAGCGTGCTGCTGCTGGGCGCGCTCGACAGGATGTTCAGGGTCGAGGCCGACGACGCGCTGGCGCTGCCGGGCTTCGAGCGGCGGGCGGTGCGCTACTATCCGGCGCTGCGCCGGCTGGTGACGTGGGCGTTGTCGCTGGTCTGCGTGGTCGCGCTGGCGCAGGGCTGGGGCCTGCCGGTGCTGACCTTCTTCACCCGCAACACGCTCGGCACCAAGCTGCTTTCGGCCAGCATCAGCATCCTGGTGGCGATGGCGATCGGGGTGGTGATCTGGGAGCTGGTCAACGGCGCGCTCGACCGCCAGATCGGCCGCTTCGCCGACAGCAACCAGATCGCGCGGGCGGTGCGGCTGCAGACCCTGCAGCCGATCCTGCGCACGCTGCTGTTCGTGGTGCTGGGCGCGATCCTGGTCTTGACCGTGCTGAGCCAGATCGGCGTCAATATCGAGCCGTTGCTGGCCGGCGCCGGGATCATCGGCGTCGCCGTCGGTTTCGGCTCGCAGAAGCTGGTGCAGGATTTCATCACCGGCATCTTCCTGCTGGTGGAGAACGCGATGCAGGTGGGCGATACGGTGACCGCGGCGGGCGTGACCGGCGTGGTCGAGCACCTGTCGATCCGCACCCTGCGGCTGCGCGGCGGCGACGGGTCGATCCAGATCATCCCATTCTCGTCGGTCTCGACCGTGGCCAACATGAGCCGGGACTACGCAGTGGCGACGATCGCGGTGCAGGTGGCATTCTCTGAGGATACCGACCGGGTCTGCACGCTGCTGACCGAGATCGGCGCCGACCTGCGACGCGACGAGGCTTTCGCCGACAGGATCCTGGCCGATTTCGCCCTGAACGGCGTCGACAGCCTCGGCGAATACGCGGTCGCGATCAGCGGCACCATCCGCTGCACCATCGCCGGCCGCTGGCCGGTACAGCGCGAATTCAACCGCCGCCTGCGCGCGCGCATGGAGGCCCTGGGCATCGCCCTGCCCCAGGGTCTGCCCCAAGGATTGGCGCACGCGCTGCGCTCCGATGCGAAAGGCACGGCATGACCCAGCCGACCCCGACCACACCGGACGAGGCGCTGCGCCAGCACGGCTATGCCTTCGTGCCGGCGCCGGCCATGCGGTCGCTGCTCGATGCGGGCGCGCTGCAGCGCTGGGACCAGTTCGCCGCCAGCTGGGACCGGCTCGGGCTCGACCGCTACATGGCCGATGGCGGCCGCTATCGCCGCCGCCGCCATGCGGTGTTCTCGATCGGACGCGCCGGGATCGAGCGCAAGCCGCACCAGCCGCACTACCAGAGCCGCGATTACAACGCGCTCAATGGCGGCATCGAACGCTGGTTCACGCCGGTCGAGGACCAGGTGGCCGACCACCCGGTGCTGTTGTCGATCCTGTCCGCCTGCCACAGCCTGTTCGACGGGCTGACGCCGCCCGGCGGGCGGCCGGACACCTGGCATGTCGAGATCCACCAGTTCCGCATCGAGCCCTCCGACGGCGAGGCCGGACGGCCGACGCCGGAGGGGCTGCATCGCGACGGCGTGGACTGGGTGCTGGTGCTGCTGGTCTCGCGCGAGAACATCGACAGCGGCGTGACCAGCATCCACGACCTGCAGCGTCGCGAACTCGGCTGCTTCACGCTGGAACGGCCGCTCGATGCCGCGTTCGTCGATGACGGACGCGTCTATCACGGCGTCACCGCGATCAAGCCGGTCGATCCGGCGCGGCCGGCGCATCGCGACGTGCTGGTGGTGACGTTCAGGCGGCAATGACCCGGCGGCGCCGGGCTCACGACCGCTTGGCGACGGACCTGACCACCATGATGCGGCTGAGCAGGTCGAACCAGAACGGCGCGCCCAGCATCACCGCGAACCCGGTGACCAGCCAGCCAACCACG
>CAZZZA010000098.1:0-11968 GCA_964658455.1 uncultured Lichenihabitans sp. | reverse complement strand
AGGACACCGCCCTTTCACGGCGGTAACACGGGTTCGAATCCCGTACGGGACGCCAGCACACCCTAGACGAGGCCGGCGCCGTCCGACGCGGCTCTCGATGCACCGCACGGTGCCGACAAAGGCGGGTGAGCGAATGCGGCCATTGCTGAAATCCTATCCGATGTCGAACCGGTCATTCGGGCCGAGTCGCGCCTGGCTGAAGCTGGCGCTGCTGCTCTCGGTCCTGGGTGCCGGTTGCACCAAGGATGGCGGCGCGCGCCCGAAGGCGGTGTCCGGGGCCTACGTCGGCGGGGGTGTTGGTGCGGTTCGCTAGCCGGGCGGGGCTGGCCGGTGCGTAGCCTGGAGCCGGGCTGCGACGTGGTGGTGGTCGGGGCGTCCGGCGGTATCGGCGGCGCGCTGGTGCGGGCGCTGGCCGACGATCCGGCGATCGGCACCGTGTGGGCGCTGTCCAGGACCGCGTCCGCGCGGCACGACCAGCCGCGGATTCGCGGCGTTGCCATCGACCTGCTGCACGAGGCCAGCATCGCCGACGCGTTCGCGGCGATGCCGGCCTGCCTGCGGCTGGTGATCGTCGCCACCGGCACCCTGCATGGCGACGGCCTGCAGCCGGAGAAGAGCTATCGCGCGCTCGATGCGGAGGCGATGCTGCGGAGCTACCGGATCAACGCGATCGGCCCGGCGCTGGTCGCCAAGCATGCGCTGCCGCGCATGGCGCAGAGCGGGCGCAGCGTGTTCGCGGCGCTGGGCGCGCGGGTCGGCAGCATCGGCGACAACCGCAGCGGCGGCTGGCATGCCTATCGCGCGTCGAAGGCGTCGCTGGCGATGCTGTTGCGCAACCTGGCGATCGAGACGCAACGGCGCACGCCCGAGCTGCTCTGTGTCGGCCTGCATCCGGGCACCGTCGCCACCGGGCTGAGCGCGCCGTTCCAGCGCGGGGTGGCGCCGGAGCGGCTGTTCACGCCCGATTTTTCCGCCGAACGGCTGCTCTGCGTGCTCGACGGGCTCCGCCCGGAGCAGAGCGGCAGCGTGCTGGCCTGGGACGGGCAGACGGTGCCGCCCTGAGCGCTCAGCTGGCCAGCGACGCGGCGATGTTGACGCCGAGCGCGATGATCGCGGTGTTGAACAGGTAGGCCACCAGCGAGTGCACCAGCACCAGGCGCCGCATGCCGGCCGATTGCGTGCTCACGTCGCTGACCTGCGAGGCGACGGCCATGCAGAACGAGAAATACAGGAACTCGCCGTAGCCGGGGCGGTCGTTGCCGGGAAAACTCAGCCCGCCGTCGCGCCAGAACTCATGCGCGTAGTGGGTGGCGAACATGGTGTGGATGAAGAACCAGGAGAGCAGCACGGTGATGCCGGACAGGATCCCGGTCCAGCCGGCATGCGGCGTGCCGTGCACCCGGGCCAGCTCGGCGACGATCGCGCCCAGCGAGGCGATCGAGGCGGCGAGCGTGATCATCAGCAGCGTCCAGCGGCCCTCGTCGAGCGTGGCGGCGACGGTTCGCAGCCGGTCGACCGAGCTGCGCCAGATGACCGCGGACAGCACCAGCGCATAGGCGAGGATGCCGCAATCCCAGCCGATCAGCGCCGCGGTCACCGGCCGGGTGACGCGCAGCTCGGCCAGCAGCACGATGAGGAACATGGCGGCGCCGGTGCTCAGGGCCGGACGGTAGCGCAGCAGCTTCAGCACGATCGATTCCGCCATCCGGACCAGGGATCGTGACGATCGCCCGGGGCCGGCCCGAAGTCGATGGTTGTATTCCTCGCGGTTAGGCTTATGTTGGATAAATCGGCTGTCTTTTCGGCCGGGTAGATACGATCCTACGTAGTCACGCACGTCGACTTCAAAGTCTCCCAAACGAAAAGTGAAGCGGTCCGCATGTTGCTTGATCGCAGGCCTATCAAGGAGACTCTCTATGTCGACAGGCACTGTTAAGTGGTTCAACGGCCAGAAGGGCTACGGTTTCATCCAGCCCGATGACGGCTCCAAGGATGTGTTCGTGCACATCTCCGCCGTCGAGCGCGCCGGCCTGAACGGCCTCAACGAGGGCCAGAAGGTCAGCTACGAACTCGAGCGCGGCCAGCAGGGCAAGGTATCCGCCGGCAACCTCCAGGCCAGCTGATACGCCGTTCGATCGGCTCCGCGCGAGCGGAGCCGATTCGCGTCCAGCCAGTCCGTCGAAAGGAGCTGGTTTATGAGTGCTGCGAAGTTCACGATCGGCGATCGTGTCTCGTTCGTCCCCGGTAAATACGACAACAATGTCACCCGCGGTGTCTACACCATCGTGCGTGCGATGCCCGCCACCAACCAGGGCTACCAGTATCGCGTCAAAAGCCTGCATGACAGCCACGAGCGTGTCATCGATGAGGCACAGCTGGCGGCGGCGACCTAGCCCGGTGAATTTCATACCGGCGTCATGGAATTGACCGCCGGTTCGGCGTAGATCGTCCCCGCAACGACACGGACGATACCATGCGCCGACGGCTTTCGCGACTATCCCTCGTGCTGCTCGCGCCTGCCTGTCTGGCGCCTGGTCCAGGATACGCTGCCGCCCCGTCGCTGCTGACCCTGCAACCGCCATCGAGCGCGGTGGTGAGCGGCTATGCCCGCGCACCGGAGACAGGCCCGCAGCCGACGCCGGCCGCGATGCTCGCGCTGCTGCGCAAGCGCGTGAAATACGTCTTCGTGCTGTTCCAGGAAAACCGCTCGTTCGACAACCATTTCGGCACCTTTCCCGGCGCCGACGGGCTGTTCACCCGGCCGCCGTCGCAGACGCCCGGCTTCAGGCAGCCGCTCGTCGACACCGACGGCTCGGTGCAGACGATCACGCCGTTCCTGATCACGCCGTCCCTGCAGGATCCGTCCGGCGCGCCGGTACCGCTCTATCCCGCCGATACCGACAGCACCGATCATTCCCATGAGGGCATCAACAACAGCCTCGACCTGGACCCTGCCACCATGCAGGCGCGCAACGACCGCTACGCGCTCGACGAAGAGGGGCTGACCACACAGAGCGGCCGGATCGTTTCGCTGGCAACCGGGCTGCCGGCCGCGAAGCCGCCGAGCCAGAAGCAGAAACAGCGCGGCGAGCTGGTGATGGCGCACCTGGACTGCGACACCACGCCGTTCCTGTGGCAATTCGCCGATCATTTCGTGCTGTTCGACAATTTCTACCAGACCATCATCGGGCCGTCCTCGCCAAACGCGCTGGCGATGATCGCCGGCCAGGCCGGCGAGACCCAGTGGGCGCTGCACCCGTATCTCGCCGGGGTGCCGATGCTGGACGATCCGGCGCCATATGCCGGCAGCCTGCGCGACGCGGCGAACGCGAAGCCGCCGTTCGGCACCCGCGGCACCTCCGCGGCGTCGCCCGGACCCAACCAGACCTACGCGACGCTGCCGCTTTCCTTCATGGGTCGCGACATCGCGCAGACCATCAAGGCCGACCAGAATCCCCAGTTCGACCTGCTCGACGTGCAGGACGACATCCGCACCATCGCCGGCGACGGGATCAAGCCGACCGGCTGGGGCTGGTATCAGGAAGGCTATGACCACGAACCGACCGACCGCAACGCGGCCGCCAGCCATGCCACCTACATCGCCCACCATAACGGCCCGCAATATTTCGGCTATATCGGCGACAACACCAGGCTGTCTGCGAACCTGCACGGGCTCGACGATTTCTACCGCGACGTCGCGGCGCGTCGCCTGCCGAAGGATGGCGGCGTGTTCTACGTCCGTGGCGGCTACGGCAACAATGACGGGCTGGTCCCGGTCGATCCGACGCCGGCGGTGCGTTCCGCGTTCGCCGGCAGCGACGACCATCCCGGCTATTCCGACACCCAGATCGCGGAATCGCTCGTCGCCGACGAGGTGAACGCGATCGCCGCCAGCCCATACTGGAACGACAGCGCGATCTTCATCGTCTATGACGAGACCGACGGACTCTACGATCATCGCTCGCCGCACATCCGCGAACGCGACCGCGACGGCAACCCGCTCGCCGCCGGTCCGCGCATTCCGGCGATCGTGATCTCGCCGTTCGCGCGGGCGCATGTGGTGAGCCACGAATATGCGGAGCACAGCTCGGTGATCAAGTTCGTCGACGCGCTGTTCGGGCTGACCCCGCTGGCGATGTTGCCGGACGAGCGCAAGGGCAGGGCGGCGGGCCTGCGCGAGTTCGGGCAACCCGATCTCGGTCCGGCCGACGGCCCCGACAGCGAGGCCGGATCGCTTTACTCGGCGTTCGATCCGGCGCGCCTGCAAGGCAGGTTGCCGCCGCTGCCGGCCTCCTACGCGATGGTCCCGGAACAGGACATACGCCACCTGCCGCATCTGGACGGGCAGGGTTGCCACGCGCTGGGAATCACGCCGACGGACTACGTGCAGGGCAAGCTGATCGACCCGCCGCCGGCCGATTTCAACCCGCGTCCTGGCACCTCGCCCGGCATCCCGTCCTACGGCAACTGGACCCCGTGAAGCCGGCCGCCGTCGCGCTGCTGGCGGCGCTGTCGCTGCCGGCGGGCGTGGCCGGTGCCGCCGGCGCGGCAGTGCCGCCGCGCTGCGGGATCGTCGTGCCGCAGGAGGATTTCAGCAAGAGCGACCGGCATGGCGATCTGACCCCGCTGGCGCTCAGGGTGTGCGCCGGGCTGACCAGGCTGACGCCGGAGACGTTTCCCGACACGGCGCACGGCGTGACGGCGCTGCGGCGCGGCCGCATCGACCTGCTGGTGGGGGTGTCGCCGGATCCCACGACCGAGGCGGCGCTCGGACTGGTGGAAGGACCGATCCTGCTGGATGACGGCCAGGGCTTCCTGGTGCGCCGGGACGGCCCGGCGCGGGTATCGGCGCTCAGCGACCGGGTGATCTGTTTCATTGCCGGCACGCCGATGGAGCAGGTGCTCGACGATGCCATGGCGGCACGGCATATCCGCTACCGTCCGCACCCGTTCGAGGAGAGCGGCGAGATGCAGGCGGCCCTGGTGGGCGGCAGCTGCGACGCGATCACCGCCGACCGGTCGGCGCTGGACGCGATGCGCGCCGGCTTCCATAGCCGGGTCGGCGATTTCTTGGTGCTGCCGGAGACGATCGGCGCCGACCCCTACGTGGCGCTGCGACGCGCCAATGAAAAACGCCCCGCCGTTCGAGCCGGCGGAGCGTTGGTCAGGTAGTGCGTGCGGGTATGGGTGTGTCTGGTCAGGCCAGGCTGATCGCCGCCGCCTCGGGGCCCTTCTGGCCCTGCACGACTTGCACGCGGGTCGTCTGACCCTCGTTCAAGCTCGACAGGCCGGAGCGCTCGAGCGCGGAGGCATGCACGAAGATGTCCTTGCCGCCGGTATCCGGGGTGATGAAGCCGAAGCCCTTGGTGGCGTTGTACCACTTGACGATGCCGCGCACTTCCTCAGCCTGCGACAGGTCGGGCGTGGAGCGGCCGCCACGGAAGCCGCCGGGGGCGCCACCGCTGCGCGGCGCGCCGAAGCCGCCGGGCGACGAACGCGGGCGCTCGGGCTGCGCGGTGCTCTCATCGACCGAGATCACCTCAGCGACCTGGCGGCCCTTCGGACCCTGGCCGATCTTGACGCCGAGCGTGGCACCCGGGCTGACGGAATCATGGCCAGACTGCGACAGCGCGTTGGCGTGCAGGAACACGTCGCCAGAGCCATCGGCCAGCTCGACGAAGCCGAAGCCCTTCTCGCTGTTGAACCATTTCACGCTGGCGCTGATTTCCGGGCCCGAGGCAATCACCTGCGAGCCGCCGCCGCCCATCGGACGGCGCGGCGGGCCGCCGAAGCTGCTCCGTTCCCCGTAGGAGGGCGAGGGGGCGGGGGTGAAGTCGTCGTCAAAGCCGCCGCGGCGCGGGGAACGGGGGCTGCGGTCGGTACGGTTACTTCTCAACGGTCGTAATCCCGGGGTCTAAATGGTGACGCCTGGTTGGGGCGCACCGGATGGCGATATCGGCGCTTCATTGCCGTTACCAGGGCTGTTCCGGACGTCCGGAGACTTCCATCCCTGATGGGTCAAACCATTGCATAGCACGGCCAGGGCTGCACGGACCACCGGCTATCATCACCGGAACGTGTAGTTTTTGTGTCGTTCGGTCTCGCATCGCCGACGCCGGCGAGCCGGCCGGGCCGGTTTGGGGTTTATCCGTGGCGGTGAAATCCATACAAGCTGTCAGCGACACTCCATGACAGCACACGCTGTCGGCGAAACACCATGACAGCGAGCCCGACGATGCGCAGCCCGACCCTTTGCTCCAAGATGCGCCGTCCGGCCGCCATGCTGTCCCTCGCCGGCGGCGTCGCGCTGGGGGCGGCCAGCGCAAACGCGGCGCCGCTGCAGGATCCCTACGGCACCTGGACCGCCCAGGTGGAGAACGACGCGGTCTCGACGCTGAAGGGCACCTCGGACCAGTACTACACCAGCGGGCTGCGTCTGGGCTGGACGTCGGGCACCGACAACCAGCCGCCGGCGATATCGAACCTCAACCACCTGATCTGGGGCGACGGCGTGCAGCGCATCGCGCTGGGTCTGCAGCAATCGATCTTCACCCCGCGCCAGACCCAGAGCCGGGCGATCGTGCCGGGCGACCGCCCGTATGCCGGCGTGCTGCTGGCCACCGTGAATCTGCTCAGCGATACCGACCTGTCGCGCTCGGTGGCCGGAATCCAGGCCGGCGTGATGGGCTCCTATGCCGGCGGCTACCAGGTGCAGAACGGCTTCCACAGCGTGATCGGCGACACGCCCAACCTGGGCTGGCGTCACCAACTGCCGAACCAGCCGATCCTGCAGATCCAGGCCGGCCGCATCTGGCGGCTGCCGCTGGTGACGCGCTACGGCATTTCCGCCGACGTGCTGCCGGAGATCGACGGCGCCGCCGGTGATTTCCGCACCTACGCCCAGGCCGGCGGCACGCTGCGGATCGGCCAGGGCCTGGACAGCGATTTCGGCACCCCGCGCATCTCGCCCGGCATGGACGGCACCGATGCCTACAAGGCGACCCGCCGCTTTGTCTGGTACGGGTTCGCCGGCGCCGACGGGCAGGCGGTCGGCTACGACGCGACGCTGCAGGGCAGCACGTTCCGCGACCGCGAGCCGCATGTCTCCAAGATCTGGGACGTGGGCGAGTTCGAGGCCGGCGCGGCGCTGATCTTCCACGGCGTGCGGGTGTCCTACACCCAGACCTGGCAGACCCAGGAGTTCCAGCACGCCAAGTCCGGCCTGTTCAATTTCGGCTCGCTGGCGCTCTCCGCGAAGTTCTGAGCCGGCGGCCTATTCCGGGGCGAGGAACCCGCGCAGGCGGCCGGCCACGTCCCAGGCCGCCTCCTCGGGCAGGAAATGGCCGCCCTCGATCGTCCCGCCCTCGATCGGGCCGCCGACCTTTTCGGCCCACAGCGTCCGCGGGTCGTACCAGCCGCCGATCCGCCCGCGCGTGCTCCACAGCACCAGCGTCGGACAGGCGATCTTCCGCGCCGCCGTGCGCAGCGGGTCGAGCGCCGGCACCGGGCCGTCGGCGGCGGCGCCATGGCCGCGCTGCGACTCGTTCCACGGTCCCTCGAGCAGATAGTCGGCGACCGCCTCGGGGTGGAAGATCTCCGGCTGCTCGTCCGGCGCCACCAGACGGAACCAGTCGTCGGGCGCGGTCATCTGCAGCGCCTCAGGCTTGGGATGGCGCTGCGCGAACCAGCACGTCTGGTAGGCGGAGAGCGCGAACGCCATGTCGTTGCGCCCGGCATGGTCGGGCAGCGGCACCGCCTCGATCACCGCCAGGCGGGCAACGCGGTCGGGCTCGCTTTGCGCCATCGCCGCCGCGACGTGGGCGCCGAAATCATGGCCTGCCACCGAGAAACGCCGATGGCCGAGCCGGCTCATCAGGCCCAGCATGTCGTGCGACAGTTCCGCGACCGTCAAATGCGAGGGCAGGTCGGCGCACACCACCGCGAACCGGTCGGACAGCGCCGGCGCCACCTGGTGCCACATCGCATGGGTCTGCGGCTGGCCGTGCAGCAGCAGCAGCGGCTCCGCCTTCCAGCCGGCGAGGCCGCCTGTCCGCAGCCGGTAGCGGGTGCCGGCCAGGGTGATCTCTTCGTAATGGAACCCCGGGAAAAACATTCCGACCTGCATGCCGACCGACCCGTCCCCTGTCTCGTTGACCCACTGCTTGCCGCAATGCGGAACGGGTGGCAAAGCCCCGACCGGCCCGACAGTTTCGTCAGGCGCGTCTGCGGCGGAGACCAGCATGTCCGGACTCGATCCCGTCGATTGGAGCATGCTGCGAGCACTCGGCCATCGCATGCTCGACGATACCATCGACCGCCTGGCCTCGCAGTCCGGCGGCACCGAGCTTCCGGTGTGGCGGCCGATGGCGGAGCGCGACCGCGCGGCGCTGCGCCAGGCGCTGCCGCGCGGCCCGTCCGACCCTGAGGCGCTGTATGCGCGGTTCCAGCGCGAGATCGTGCCGTTCGCGCTCGGCAACACCCATCCACGGTTCATGGGCTGGGTGCATGGCGGCGGCACCGGGATCGGCGTGCTGGCGGAGCTGCTGGCGGCGGGGCTGAACGCCAATCTTGGCGGGCGCGACCATGCGGCGATCGAGATCGAACGCACGGTGATCGGCTGGGCCGCGGAGATGGTCGGCATGCCGGCCGGCAGTTCGGGTCTGCTGGTGACCGGCTCGTCGCTCGCCAACCTGATCGCGGTGTTGGTAGCCAGGCGCGCCGCCGCCGGCCCGGCGGTGCGCGGCAAGGGCGTCGGCGGGCGCGGGCTGGTGGGCTATGCCGGGGCCAGCGCGCATGGCTGCCTGCCGCGCGCCTTCGACATGGCGGGGCTCGGCACCGACGCGCTGCGGATCGTGCCGACCGACGCGGCGCACCGGATGGATCCGGCGCTGCTGGCGCAGGCGGTGGCGCGCGACCGCGCGGCCGGACTGACCCCGTTCCTGGTGGCGGCCACCGCCGGGGCGGTCGATACCGGGGCGATCGACGATCTCGACGCGATCGCCGGGTTCTGCGCCGCCGAGCGGCTCTGGTTCCATGTCGACGGCGCGTTCGCGGCCCTGGCCTGCCTGTCGCCCGCCATCCGGCCGCGCCTGGCCGGGATCGAGCGCGCCGACAGCCTGGCGTTCGATTTCCACAAATGGGCGCAGGTTCCCTACGATGCCGGCTGCATCCTGGTGCGCGACGGCGCCCTGCAGGCGGCGACCTTCGCGCAGGATCTGGCCTATCTGGCGCGCGAGGATCGCGGCGTCGCCGGCAACGCGCCCTGGCCGTGCGATCTGGGGCCGGACCTGTCGCGCGGTTTCCGCGCGCTCAAGGTGTGGATGACGCTGGCCACCTACGGCGCCGACCGGCTGGGCGAGATGGTGGAGGAGTGCTGCGCGGTGGCGCGCCACCTGGCGGCGCGGGTGGAGGCGGCGCCGTCGCTGGAACTGCTGGCGCCCGCCAGCCTGAACATCGTCTGCTTCAGGGTTGCGGAGTGCGACGGCGACCGTGATCGTTTCAACGCCGAGCTGGTGAAGGATCTGCACGAATCCGGTATCGCCGTGCCCTCGACCACCACCATCGGCGGCAAGCGGGCGATCCGGGCCGCGATCGTCAACCACCGCACCACCATCGCCGACATCGATCGCATGCTCGAGGCGATCCTGGAACTGGCGTCGCTCAGGCGCGACCGCGAGCGCTGACCGGCCGCTTCCGGCTCAGGCCGGCCGCCTCGGGTGGATCTGGTTGCCGACATAGCTCAGCACCGGCACGTCGTCCTGGTTGAACACCACGATCCTGATGCGGGCGAAGCCGCTGGTCGGGTTGCTCCTGGAGGTGCGGGTGTCGATGATCTCCGCCTCGCAGCGCAGCACGTCGCCGGCATGGACCGGCTTGAGGAACCGCATGTCGTCGATGCCGACGGCGATCAGCGTCTCGCCGTCGCGCAGCTGCTCGACATTCATGCGCATCGACATCGCAGCGGTGTGCCAGCCGCTGGCGACCAGCCTGCCGAACAGCGTGTCGCGGCCGCCCTCGTCGCTGAGGTGGAACGGCTGCGGATCGAAGGCGCTGGCGAACCGGATCAGCTCCTCGCGATCGACGACATAGCGGCCGTAGCTGTGCTTCTGGCCGGCCACCAGATCCTCGAGATAGCGCATGTCGCCTCCGTTATTCGCTGCACGGTGATAGGAAACCGCGCTGCGGGCACCGTCAATCACGGCATCCGATAACAACGAAAAGACTTCGTGGATTGAACCGGCATTATCACACAACGAATGGTTGTTTAGGTAAAACACGCAATGCCGTGTATGGTCGGCAACCGGAACATCACGGAGCCGATCCCATGACCCGTCTGCATCGCCTGCCGGCCGCATCGCCGCTCTGCGCCCTGGCGGCGGCGGCCCTGTTGGCGGGGGCGCCGGTCGCGGCGCGCGCGCAGGACAGCCTGCTCAATGTCAGCTACGACCCGACCCGCGAACTCTACAAGGACGTGAACACGCAGTTCGCTTCTTTCTGGAAGACCCAGCCGGGTGGGCGGGCGATCACCGTCAAGACCTCGCATGGCGGGTCCGGCGCGCAATCCCGGGCGGTGCTGGACGGGCTGCAGGCCGACGTGGTGACGCTGGGCATTCAGTCCGACATCGACGTGCTGGCCGACAAGGGCCTGCTGGCCAAGGACTGGGCCGGGCGGCTGCCGAACCATTCGGTGCCGTATACCAGCCGCATCGTGTTCCTGGTGCGCCACGGCAACCCGAAGCGGCTGTCGGACTGGCCGGACCTGGTGCGCGACGGGGTGCAGGTGATCACTCCGAACCCCAAGACCTCGTCCGGCGGACGCTGGAGCTACATCGCCGCCTATCTCTGGGCGCTGCACCAGCCGGGCGCCGACGAGGCCAGGGCCGAGGCCTACATCGCCCAGCTCTACAGGCACGTGCCGATCCTCGATACCGGCGCGCGGGGCGCCACCAACACCTTCGTGCAGCGCAACGAGGGCGACGTGCTTTTGGCCTGGGAGGACGAGGCGCTGCTGGCGGCGCATGATCTGGGCGAGGGCCGGTTCGACGTGGTCTATCCGTCGAGTTCGGTGATCGCCGAGCCGCCGGTGGCGGTGGTCGACAGCGTGGCCAAGGAGCACGGCACCGAACAGCTCGCCACCGCCTATCTGCGCTACCTGTTCAGCCCGGAGGGCCAGGAGATCGCCGCCAGGCACCATTATCGCCCGATCGACCCGGCGGTGGCGGCCCGCCATGCCGCCGAGTTCCAGCAGGTGACGGCCTACGACGTCGCCACGATCGGCGGCTGGCGGGCGCTGCAGGCCAAGCATTTCGCCGAGGGCGGCGTGTTCGACAGGATCGCCAGCGCCGGGCGATGAGCATCGCCCCCGCCATCGTCCCCGCCCAAGGCCTGGCCCTGCGGCGGCGGCCGCGTACCCCGGCGATCATCGCCGGCGCGCTGCCCGCCTTCGGCCTGACCCTGTTCTGGGTCGGGCTGCTGGTGCTGCTGCCGCTGGCGGCGCTTGCGGCGCGGCCGTGGGAGAACGGCGCCTGGTGGCTGTTCGCCGCCCTGACCAGCCGCCGCACCCTGACGGCGCTGCGGCTGAGCTTCGGCTGCGCGCTGGCGGCGTCGCTGGCGACGACGCTGCTCGGGCTGCTGCTCGCCTGGGTGCTGGGGCGGGTGCGGCCGCCGGGCTGGCGGGTGCTCGACGCGCTGATCGACCTGCCGTTCGCGCTGCCAACCGCGGTGGCCGGCATCACGCTGACCACGCTGTATGCGCCCTCCGGCTGGATCGGCGCGCCGCTGGCCGCGCTCGGCCTGCGGATCGCCGGCACTCCGGTCGGCATCGGCGTGGCGCTGGTGTTCGTCGGCCTGCCGTTCGTGGTGCGCACCATACTGCCGGTGCTGCGCGACCTGCCGGCGGAGCTGGAGGAGGCGGCGGCCACGCTCGGCGCCCGGCGCGGCCAGATCGCCATGCGGGTGCTGCTGCCGG
>CAZZZA010000097.1:0-11969 GCA_964658455.1 uncultured Lichenihabitans sp. | reverse complement strand
GCTTGGTCATGACGTGCATGCCCGGTTCCAGCGCGCCGTCGCCGACCAGGGCGTGTTCGGCATAGCCGGTGACGAACAGGGTCTGCAAGCTGGGCCGCAGCGTGCGTCCGGCATCGGCCAGCTGCCGCCCGTTCATGCCGCCGGGGAGCCCGACATCGGTCACCAGCAGGTCGATCGCCGCATCCGAGCGCAGCACCGTCAGCGCCTCCAGCCCGTCCGCGGCCTCGATCACGGCATAGCCGCGATCGAGCAGCACCTCGGCGATGAAGCCGCGCACGGTCGGCTCGTCATCGACCACCAGCACCGTGCCGGCGCCGGCCGGCGACGGCGCCGTCCGATCGGGCTCGCCCAGCGGCATGGGCGGGACCGTCGCGTCGTCGGCCGATTGTCGCGGCAGGATCACCATCATGCTGGTGCCGTGGCCGAGCGCGGATTCGATCCGCACCGCGCCGCCCGACTGGCGCACGAAGCCGTAGATCATGCTCAGCCCGAGGCCGGTGCCCTGGCCGATCGGCTTGGTGGTGAAGAACGGATCGAAGGCGCGGGCGATTACCTCCGGCGCCATGCCGGTGCCGGTGTCGGTGACGCGGATGCTGACATAGTCGCCCGGCGCCAGGCCGTCGGGCGCGGCCTGGTCGAGCGCCAAGTTGGCGGTGTCGATGCTGATGCGGCCGCCATCGGGCATCGCGTCGCGGGCATTGAGGCACAAATTGAGCAGCGCGTTCTCGAGCTGGTTCGGATCGATCCGCGCCGAGCCGAGATCCGGCGCGCCGCTCACCACGATCTCGATCTCCGGCCCGACCGTGCGCCGGATCAGCTCCTCCATGTCGGCGATCAGGCGGTCGATGTCGGTCGGGCGCGATTCCAGCGTCTGCCGGCGCGAGAAGGCGAGCAGCCGGTGGGTCAGCGAGGCGGCGCGCCTGGCCGCCCCCTGCGCCGCGGCGGCGTGGCGCTCGATCTCCTGGTAGCGGCCCTGCGCCGCCCGCGTGCTCAGCAATTCGAGGCTGCCGGAAATGCCGGTCAGCAGATTGTTGAAATCATGCGCGATGCCGCCGGTGAGCTGGCCGACCGCCTCCATCTTCTGGCTCTGCCGCAGCTGCTCCTCGAGCGCGCGGGTGATGCGCTCCTGCTCCTTGAGGTCGGTGATGTCGCGGATCGTCGCGTAGATCAGGCCGTCGCGCAGCACCGCGTTCCACGACAGCCAGCGATAGCCGCCGTCGCTGCAGCGCAGCCGGTTCTTGAAGCCGAGCTGGGTCTGGCCCTGGCGGAGCGCCAGCGCCGCGGCGATGGTCTCCTCCTGGTCGTCGGGATGGATCACGTCGAGCAGCGGCGTGGTGCGCAGCGTCTCGACCGGCCAGCCGAGCGTGGCGCTCCAGGCCGGGTTCAGGCTGACGAATTTCCCGTCCAGGGTGATGACGCAGAGCAGGTCGAACGAGGCCTGCCAGACTTGGTCGCGCTCGCGGGTGCGTTCCTCGACCTTGCGTTCGAGCGAGGCGGCCAGATCGCGCAGCGCGTGCTCGGCGCGGCAGCGCTCGATCGCGCCCCGCGCGCGCTCCGCCACGGTGCGCGCGAAGGCGATCTCCTCGCGGTTCCATTTGTAGGGCGTGGCCTTGCTGACGAACACCACCGCCACCAGCCGGCCGGCCTCGATCAGCGGCACGTCGATCATCGCCGCCACCTGGATCGCCGCCAGCCGGTCGGCGGAATCGGCGGTGCGAGGATCGGCGCGCGTGTCGGCGATCGCGACGATGCGTCCGGCGCGCAGCTCGTCCAGCGAGCGCCCGGCATCCTGCATCGGCTGGGTGCCGACCAGGGTCTGCATGCCGTCGGCGGTCCAGTCGCTCTCGATCGACAGCGTGCCGCCATCGCCGGTCATGGCGCCGTAGCCGGCACGATCGGCATCGAGGGTGCTGCCGAGGATACCGGCCGCCGCCAGGGCGATCTCGCGCGGGTCGTCCAGATCGCGTAGCTGATCGCCGAGCGCCAGCAGCGCGTTGCGTCTGGTGTCGATCCGGCGCTGCTCGGTCACGTCGCTGAACAGCAGGGCGAACTTGTCGTCCTCCAACCGGTAGGCGCGGCACCCGAAGCAGCGGCCCAGCTGCGCGGCGTAGGAGGTGTAGGTGACCGCCTCGACGCCGTCGCCGAGATGCGCGATCGCGTCGATCCAGCCCTGCTCGACGCCGGGGATCGTCTCGCGCACCGTCCGGCCCAGCGCCGCCGCGCGCGACAGGCCGGTCTGCGTCTCCCAGGCGGCGTTGATCTCCAGGAAACGCCAGTCGGTCACCTTGCCGTCCGGGCCGCGCACCAGCTGGCCCAGCACCACGCCTTCCTGCAGCCGCTCGAACAGGGCGCGCCAGTGCATCTCGGCACGCCGGAACGCCTCGTTCACCGTGGTGTGTTCGGTGAGGTCGCGGGACACCACCAGGATCTTCTCCGGCGCGCCGCTGGCGTCGCGCATCGGCATCACCCGCACGTCCCAGACCTTGTGCAGCCCGCCAGGGGTCGCGCCGCGGCCCTTGAACGAGCTGCTCTCGCCGCGCAGCGCCGCGCCACAGGCCTCCGCCGCCTGGGTCCGGTACGGCTCCTGCCAGACATCGGCCCAGTCCAGGCCCAGCAGCTGGTCCGGCCGCACCAGCCCCAGCAGGCGCTGGCCGCCGACATTGACGAAGGCCACCGACCGGTCGGCCTCGAGCACCTTGATGCAATCCTCGGACGCCTCGAGCACGCGGAGCAGGAACTCCGCATCCGCCTGCTGCCGGGCGGCCGCGTCCCGCTCCTCGGTGCGGTCGCGCATGATCTTGACGAAGCCCTGCACCGGGCCGCCCTCGTCGCGCAACGGCATCATCCGGCCGTTGCCCCAGAACCGCCCGCCATCCTGGCGGATGTGCCAGCGCTCGTCCGAGGCCGAGCCCGTCTCGAGCGCACGGCGCATCTCCGCCTGCGGCACGCCGCGCCGGTTGTCCTCTTCGGTGAAGAACAACGTGGTCGGCTGGCCGATCGCCTCCTGCTCGCGCCAGCCGAGGATCGCCTCGGCGCCACTGTTCCAGGAGGTAATGATGCCCTGCAGGTCGATCCCGACGATGGCGTAGTCGATCGCACTCTCGACGATGCGGCGGGCCTGGCGTTCGCTGGCCCGCAGCGACGCGATCAGCGCGTCACGCGGATCTGGCATCGGATACGGCCCCACCCCCAGCGCGGCGGCGTCGCGATCCTGGTCCGGGAGGGTGGAAATGGTCATGGGACGTATTCAGCACACGAAACGGCCGAGTTCCAGTGAGCGGTCTTTTGCGTCGGGCCGGGAACGCGACCGGCCCGGCGGCGTCGCATCGGCATCGTGCAGGAGACCGGCCATGATGCGACTCGTTCCGCCACCGCTCGGCCGGGCCCTGCGACCGCTGCGCTCCCGGGCGGACCGACTTGCCGGCGCCGATCCCGCCTTCGCCGGCCTGGCAGACGTGATCCAGCTGGTGTCATCGGCATTCCCGGCCGGCGGCGCGATCCCGGTCGTGCATACCGATGACGGGCCGGGCCTGTCGCCGCCGCTGGAATGGGTCGGCGTGCCGCCCGAGGCCCTGAGCCTGGCGCTGCTGGTCGAGGACCAGGACAGCCCGACGCCGCGCCCGCTGGTGCATGCCGTCGTCATCGGCCTGGCGCCGCGCGATGCCGGCCTCGCCGCCGGTGCCCTTTCGGGTGGTGCTGGCAAAGGGCCCGGCGGTGCGGCGACGATCGGGCGCAATTCGTTCCTCAGGCGCGGCTGGTTGCCACCGGATCCGCCGCCCGGCCACGGTCCGCATCGCTACGTGTTCCAGTTGTTCGCGCTCGACCGGGTGCCGGACCTGGCGCGCACGCCCGGTCGTGGTGCGCTGGTCGCGGCGATGCGTGGGCATGTGCTGGCCAGCGGCACGCTGACCGGTTGCTACGAGCGCCCCTGACCGAAGTCGGCCAAGGGGGGCGGCCAGGGGCGGTCCGCCCCCGGCCGACCTTGGGATCAGCGTCCGTAGAGCGCCTTGAGCTGCAGCAGGGCGGTGGACAGCTTGGTGGCGTTCAGCTTGCCGACACCCGAGGCGTTGTCGTAGCCGGCGGTGGCCTGGTAGCCCCAGTTGTCGGCCGCGGTCACGTCGTCGGAGCCGTTGAGCCCGAGCCCGTAGGCGACGTTGTTCAGCAGCCCGACGCGGCCGCCGATGCCCTGCACCGCCAGCGCGGTCACGCCGTTGAGCTGCGGCGCCACGAAGCTGGTGCCGCCGTAGAAGGTGACGACCTGGCCCTCCTCGAGGAGCTGGTAGCCCGACTCCGGATCGGCGTCGGTCGAGATGTCCGGGAGGTTCCGGCCGGCGAATTTCGACGGCAGGGTGACGAGCGTGACCGGGCCCGACCCGGTATCCTGGGTGAAGCTCTGGCCGGCCTTGGTCTTGGTGATGCCGGCGATGCCCTGCTGGTAATAGGGCACCTTGAAGTAGGCGCTCACGCCGCCGCCATCGCCGGTCGAGAACAGGCTCGACAGCGCGATCGGGTGACCCTGGTCGGCGGTCTGGGTGTAGATGTAGTTCCAGCTCCAGGCCTGCTCCTGGGTCACCGAGAGCACGGCGCCGCTCCTCAGCTTGAGCGACAGCGGGATCGTGGTGCCGCCGGCGGCGGTGACCGCCGGATCGCTCGAGGGCGAGTCGACCGAATAGGGCGCGTTGCAGACCGGGCTGCTGGCCGACGGGGTGCCGGAGTTCGGGCAGCTGCGAACGGTGTCGAACGACCCGGAATCGCCGCTGGCGACATACATCGACTGGCCCTGGATGCCCATCTCCAGGAACACGTCGTGGAACGCGTCGAGGAAGTAGGTCGAGGCGGCGATGTTCTGGCTCGGCTCGGCGAAGAAATCGAGTTCCGGCTGGCCCCAGCTCACCGAGACGGTATCGGCGATGTTCTCGGACGCCGCCGCCTCGAAGCCGTCGATGAAGTTGGCGTTGGTCTGGTTGGGCGCGATGTAGACGCGGATCGACGCGTCCGGCGCCAGGCCGCCCGACTGCTCGACATCGAGATCGGTCTCGCCTTCGCCGAGCGCATCGCTCGGCGCGATGTCGGTGCCGCCATCGACGTTCACGGTGGTGATGCGGTCCGGCGCCACGCTCAGCCCGGCGCCGCTCCAGAACGCATAGGCGTCGGCGGGGTAGAAATTGGCCAGCGTGACGATGCCGATCGTGGTGCCACGGCCCTTGATGCCGTTGGCGTAGATCGGGTTGACGCCGTAGCGGGTGGCGAAATCCTGCGGCAGGTAGCTGCCCGAGGTGCCGCCGGTCAGCGCGGTGCCGGCCACGTAGGGGGTGGCGGTCGACTGGTGCGCGACCGCGGAGACCGCCTTCATCGGGTGCGGCAGGTGCAGCGTGTTCAGGCCGCCGACGCCGCGGACCAGGTCGCGGATCGCGGCGGGGATGGTGATGGTGCCGACCGGCACCATGCCGGTGCGCCCGGCGACCGTCATCCGCTTCAGCTTGACACCGAGCGCCGCCTGGGCGGTGCCGGCACTGCTGGTCACCTGGATCGCGAGATGGTTCGGGAACACGGTGCCGATCGTGTAGCCGAGCTGGGTCAGGGTGCTCTCGACCTGGGCGATCTGCGCGTCGGTGGGCGCGAACTGCTTCACGAACTCTTCGCGGGTCAGGAACTTGTGGAACTGCGCGCCGGGGGTCTGGACCGCGGCTGCGTAGGCCTCGGCCGCCGCCGGCCGGCGCAGCGCCAGATAGACCGTCTGCGCCACCGGGCTGCCGATCGCGACATCGTCGGTGGTCGAGGCCGGTGCGGCCGTGCTCGCGAGACCGGCCGAGAGCGGTGCCGCGCCGAGCGCGATTGCCGCCGTCGCGGAAAGGAGAAGTCGCTGCCTGCTGATCCGCATCTGTATTCTCACTCAATCACATTTGGGCGCGCATGCGCGTGACGCATAGCAGGCACCATCAGCAACTTCGTCAAGATGTAACCAAAGCAACATGAAATTTAACGAAATATTAACGAGTTGTAACACGTACGGATCAGAGCGCTGTGTAGCCGCCATCGACGTAGAGCGCGTGTCCGTTGACCATGTCCGACGCGGGGCAGGACAGGTATAGCGCAGCGTCGCACACCTCGTCCGGCGTGGCGACCCGTCCGGCCGGTATCCTGGCCAGCATCGGGTCGAGCCGCGCCGGGTCGCCCCAGATCCGCTCGGCCATCGGTGTCCAGGTCACGGTCGGACACAGTGCGTTGGCCTGGATGTTGTGCGACGCCCACTCCACCGTCATCACCTTGGTCAGCGCGTTCAGCCCGTTCTTCGAGGCCGCGTAGGCGCCGTGCTCTGTCAGCGCCACCCCGCTGGTCTGCGAACTGACATTGACGATCTTGCCGCGCCGCTGCGCGATCATCGCCGGCGCCAGCGCCCGCGCCAGCAGCCAGGGCGCCCGCAGGTTGACGGCCTGGATGAAGTCCCACTCCTCGACCGTTTGCTCCAGCAGGCTCTTCGGCACGCTGACGCCGGCATTGTTGATCAGCACGTCGATCGTGCCCCAGGCGGCCAGCGCCTGGCGCGCCGCCTGCTCCGGCGCCTGCGGATCGGCCAGATCGGCCGCCAGCGTCAGGCACCGCGCGCCGTTGGCCTCGATCCGCGCCGCCGCCGCCTGCAGGCCGGCAGGGTCGCGGGCCACGGCGACGATATCGGCGCCGGCCTGGCTGAACACGTCGCACAAAGCGATGCCGATGCCGCGGGAGGCACCGGTGATCAGCACCTTGCGGCCGTCGAGCCGGAAACGCGCGTTGACGGTGTTGGCGTTCATGCGAGGGATCTCCCGGAAGCGACGGCGCTGGCCGGTCTCGCTATTTGCGCAGGGTGAAGGCCGAGACGTAGTCGGCGACGTTGGCCTTGGTGATCAGCACGCAGTTGAACAGCTGCTTCTCGTTCGCAGCCCCGGTCTTGCCGGTCTTGAGGAAGGAATCCGCCTCGTCGACCGCCTTGGCCGAGAACACCGCGACCGGCTGCAGCACCGTATATTGCAGCGTGCCGTCCTTGATCGCCGCCACCGCGTCCGGCGAGCCGTCGAAGCCACCGACCTTGATGCTCTCCAGCTTGCCGGCTTCCTTCAGCGCCGCGATCGCGCCGAGCGCCATCTCGTCGTTGCCGCTGATCACGCCGATGATGTCGGGATGCGCCTGCAGCAGGTTCTGCATCTTGTCGTGGCCCTGGGTACGGTCCCAGTTCGCGACCTGCGAGCCCACCTTCTTCAGTCCAGAATACTGGCTCAGCACCGTCTCGTAGCCGTTGGAGCGGGTGGCGGCGTTGTTGTCGGACGGCGAGCCCAGCAGCTCGACATAGTTGCCCTTCTGGCCGATCAGCTTCACCCAGCGCTGCGCGCCCAGCGCCGCGCCCTGGGCGTTGTTGGAGACCAGCTGCGCCTTGGCCAGGCCGGACTGGTTGATCTCGGCATTGACCAGGAACACCGGGATGCTGGCCGCGATCGCCTTCTTGACCGCGCCGATCGAGCCGCTGGCATTGGCGGGATCGAGGATGATCGCCACCGCATGGTTGGTGATCGCGGTATCGATCAGGTTGCTCTCGGTATTGGTGTCGCCCTTCGAGGCGCCGACGGTCGCGGTATAGCCGAGCTTCTGCGCTTCGGCCGCGGCGACCTTGCCCTCGGTCAGCCAGTACGGGTTCGAGGGGTCGTTGACGATGATCGACATCAGCCCGCCGCCGGCGGCGTGCGCCGGTCGGGCGCCGAGCGCGCCCGCCGCGAGCGTCAGCGCCGTCATCGCCAGAAGTGCGGTTTTTTTCATGGAACGTTCCCTGTTGCTTGCGCCTGCGTTTTTCTTGGCCGGCGCTTGTATTGCACCGCGTTCAGCAGCACCGCCAGCACGATCACCGCGCCGGTGAACACCGTCTGCCAGTAGGACGAGATGCCGATGATGACCAGCCCGTCGGAGAGGAAGCCGATCACGAACGCGCCCAGCAGCGTGCCGCGTATGGTGCCGCGGCCGCCGGTCAGCGCCGCGCCGCCCACCACCACCGCCGCGATCGCGGTCAGCTCGTAGGACAGGCCGGCGGTCGGGCCGGCCGAGGTCAGCTGCGACGACAGGATCAGCCCGGCGGCGGCGGCGCAGATGCCGGACAGCACATAGACCAGGATCTGCACCCGCTTGACCGGAACGCCCGCGAGTTCGGCGGCGCGCTCGTTGCCGCCGGACGCGTAGAGCCAGCGGCCGAACGCGGTGCGGCTCAGCGTCAGTTGCCCGGCCAGCGCCGCCACGATCAGCACCATCACCCCGATCGGGATGCCGAACAGGTGGTTGAAGCCGAGCCAGCCGAAGCCGGTATTGCCGAGCGCCGGGCTGCCGCCGAGATTGTTGTAGGTCAGCCCGTTGGTGATCAGCAGCGCCGCGCCCCGCGCCACGTACATCACCCCCAGCGTGGCCACGAAGGCCGGCACCTTGAAGCGCGCCACCAGCACGCCGTTGACCAGCCCGACCAGCCCGCCGAGCGCGCAGGTCAGCACCGCCACCACCCAGACCGGCGGATACAGGACCACCCCGCCCACCGGCACCCCCTGCATCAGGAAGCCGGCGACCACCCCGGACAGGCCGAGGATCGACCCCACCGAGAGGTCGATGCCGCCGTTGAGGATCACCAGCAGCATGCCGACGGCCAGGATGCCGAAGATCGCCACGTGCGACGCCATGGTCAGGAAGTTGGCGAGCGAGAAATAGTACGGCGACAGCGCCGAGAACACGGCGATGATGACGATCAGCGCGAAGAAGGCACGCCCCTCGAGCAGCAGCCGCCCGAGTTCGATGTCGGGCATCCCGGATCGTCCGGTGGTGCGTCGCTCGGTCATGCCGGCGGTCCCGCGCGCACGCCGCTCATGCCACGACCGCCTCGCCGGATGCCGCCATGATCGCCTCCTTGGTCGCATCGGGCCCGAACTCGGCCGCTATCCGGCCCTTGCGCATCACCACGATCCGGTGCGCCACGCTCAGGCATTCCTGCACCTCCGAGGTCGAATAGAGCACCGCCAGGCCCTGCGCCGCTTTCGCCGCCAGCAGCCGGAACACCTCCGACTTGGCGCCGATATCGATGCCGCGGCTCGGCTCGTCCAGCAGGATCGCGGTCGGTTCGGTTGCCAGCATCTTGCCGATCACCACCTTCTGCTGGTTGCCGCCGGACAGCGAGCCGATCGGCGCGCCGCCGCCGGCGGCCTTGATCTGCACGCCGGCGATCGCGGTCTCGATTAGCGTGCGTTCGCGCGCGCGCGAGGTCAGCATGCCGCGCACGAAGCGGGCGATGCTGGCCAGCGACAGGTTCTCGCCCACCGACATGGTCTGCACCAGACCGTCGCGCTGCCTGTCCTCCGGCACCAGCACCAGGCCGCGGGCGATCCGCTCGGCAATGCGGGCATCACCCAGCGGCTCGCCATGCAGCCGGATCTCGCCCGATACCGGCCTGATCCGGCCGGCGACCGCCTCGAGCAGCTCGGTGCGGCCCGCCCCCATCAGGCCGTAGAGGCAGACGATCTCGCCTGCCCGGACGTCGAGCGAGAGCCGGTCGACCAGCCTGGTGCCGCGAAGCGTGTCCTCGACGCTGAGGTCGCGCACCGACAGCGCGACGGCGCCGAACCGATGGCCGGTCGGCGGTGCGCCACGGTCGTAATGCTCGCCGACCATGTTGCGGACGATCCAGGCCAGATCGATATCCTTGGCGTCCGCCGTCGCGGTGATCGCGCCGTCGCGCAGCACCACGGCGTGATCGGTGATCTGCAGCGCCTCCTCGAGATGGTGCGAGATATAGACGATCGAGACCCCCCGGCTGGTCAGGTCGCGGATCACCTTGAACAGCACCTCGACCTCGCTGGCGCTGAGCGCCGAGGTGGGCTCGTCCATGATCAGGATGCGGGCATCGACCGACAGGGCGCGGGCGATCTCGACGAGCTGCTGCTGCCCGAGCCGCAGCGTCTCGACCAGGGTGAGGGGATCGATCGCCTCCTCGAGTTCCGCCATCAGCGACGCCGCCTGGCGCGCCTCCTCGGCGAAATCCACCCCGGCGGCGCCGCGCAGCTCGCGTCCGAGAAAGATGTTGTCGCGGACCGACAGGTTCGGCGCCAGGCTGAGTTCCTGGTGGATGATCGACACGCCGCGGTCGCGCGCCTCGACGGTCGAGGCGAACACCGTGCCGACGCCATCGAGGATGATCTCGCCCGACGTCGGCGTGGTCACCCCGGACAGGATCTTCATCAGCGTCGACTTGCCGGCGCCGTTCTCGCCGAACAGCGTCGTCACCCGGCCGCGATGGATATCGAAGTTCACACCGCGCAGCGCCCGGGTGGCGCCATAGGTCTTGACGATGTCGCGCGCCGACAGCACCACCGCGCCGTCCTGCGGCGAGGCGCTCATCGCACGTCCAGGGCGACCGGCGTCACCAGCCAGTGCGCCGGGTCGGTCAGCTGGAACACCCCGACCACCGAGACCGTCTTGCCGGCCAGATGGTCGACATCGACCCTCGACAGGACCGCGCTCTTCATCGCCTTGTTCAGGGCCGCGCCCGCATTCTGGTAGTCGATCTGGTTGCTGAACTGGCCGAAGGCGATCTGGCCGGTGCCGTCGCGCAGATCGGTCCCGGTGATCGCCGGGCCGGTCTGGATCGCGATCCGCACCGTGTCCGGCACGCCTGCGACCGCCACCTCCCAGGTGCCGGCATCCTCGTCCCGCTTGCCGACCGTGCCGGTGAACTTGACCGGGAACTCCGCGCCGGTATCGGCGGCGACGCCGTAGCGCTTCTGCGCCTCGTCCTGGTTCCGGGCGATCGCCGCCGCCAGGGTGGCGGCATCGACCGCCTTCTGCGTCACCGACGCCCGTATGGTGGGGAAGGTCGCGGCACCGTAGCGCTCCGGCGCGAAGCCGCCGGACTGCGCATCGCCGGCCGCACCGACCCTGACCACCCTGGTGTCGAGCGCCATCGCGGCGATGAGTGCCACCACCGCCACGGCTGCCAGAACCGCACGGGCGCTCGGCCTCGACCGCCTTTTCATGATCGCGGTGTCGCGCCGCCTATTCCGGGATCAGGACGATCTTGATCGAGCCTTCGCCCTTCTTCATCAGCTCGAAGCCCTTGGCGAATTCCGACAGCGGCAGCTTGTGGGTGACCACGCCCTCGGTCGGCAGACGGCCATCGGCGATCGCGGCGATGGTGAGCGGATAGCAGTACGGCCCGAGATGCGCGCCATACAGATCGAGCTGCTTGCGGTCGCTGATGATCGACCAGTCCGCGGTCACCTCGTGGCCGAACACCGAGAACTCGACGAAGCGGCCCAGCTTGCGGATCATGTTCAGGCCCTGCGTGACGCTGCTCTCGTGGCCGGTGGCCTCGATATAGACGTCGCAGCCATAGCCGTCGGTCAGATCCTTCACCTTCTGGACCACGTCCTCCTTGAACGGGTTCATGACGATGTCGGCGCCGAACTTCCTGGCCAGTTCCAGACGGTCGTCCTTGCCGTCGAGCACGATCAGCTTCGACGGGTTCTTGAGCCGCGCCGCGCCGACCATGCCGAGGCCGAGCGGGCCGGCGCCCGACAGCACCACCACGTCGTCGAGCTGGATCAGCCCGCGATTGACCGCATGCACCGAACACGCATACGGCTCGACCAGCACCGCCTTCTCCATCGGCACGTCGTCCGGCAGGCGATGGGTGCGGCTCTCCTTGGGGAACCGCATGTATTTCGCCATGCCGCCATTGACGTTGTTCTGGAAGCCGTAGACGTCGTGCTTCTCGCACATCCAGTATTCGCCGCGCGAGCAATAGCGGCAGGTCTCGCACGGCACGATCTGTTCCGAGATCAGCCGGTCGCCGACCTTGTATTTTCCCGCCCGAGAGACGTTCTCGCCGATCTCGACGGCGCGGCCGATGAACTCGTGCCCGGGGATCATCGGCGCCTTGACGTAGCGCGCCTGTCCCTTGTTGTCGCCCCAGA
>CAZZZA010000096.1:0-12090 GCA_964658455.1 uncultured Lichenihabitans sp. | reverse complement strand
CATGCGCGCCATGCTGCCGTCGGCGCTCATCACCTCGCAGATCACCGCCGCCGGCAGCAGCCCCGCCAGCCTGAGCAGATCGACCGAGCCTTCGGTGTGGCCGTCCCTGGCCAGCAGCCCGCCCGGCACCGCGCGCAGCGGGAAGATGTGACCGGGCGACACCAGGTCCGACGGGCCGGCGCCGGGCGCGATCGCCGCCTGCACGGTGCGGGCGCGGTCGCGCGCCGAGATGCCGGTCTCGACCCCGGTGGCGGCCTCGATCGAGACCGTGAACGCGGTGCTGCGCGGCGCGCGGTTGTCGTTCACCATCATCTTCAGGCCGAGCCGCTCGATCTGCGCCGGCTCCAGCGCCAGGCAGACCAGGCCGCGGCCGTGCGTGACCATGAAGTTGATGGTCTCGGCGGTGGTGTGCTGCGCCGCCGCCACCAGGTCGCCCTCGTTCTCGCGACCCTCGTCGTCGGTCATGATCACCATGCGTCCGGCGCGCAGCGCGTCGATCGCGGCCCGGATGCGGTCGGGGAACTCGGTCATGGCGCTATCCTGCAAAGCTGCTCGACATATTTGGCGATGACGTCGACCTCGACATTGATCGGGTCGCCGGCCGACAGGCTGCCGAGGGTGGTGTGGGTCCAGGTATGGGGAATGATGGTGACGAAGGCGCCGAACCGGCCCTGCTCCGGCTCCTCGAGCCGGTTCAGGGTCAGGCTGATGCCGTCGAGCGTGATCGAGCCCTTCGGCACGCAGTAGCGGCGCAGCGATTCCGGCAGCGAGAAGCGCAGCCCGTAGGCCTCGCCGGAAGCCTCGATGCGGTCCAGGTGGCCGACGCCGTCTACATGGCCCTGCACGATGTGGCCGGACAGCCTGGTGCTGGGCGTCACCGCGCGCTCCAGATTGACCGCATGGCCCGCCGCCAGCCGGCCGAGCGCGGTGACCGCCAGCGTCTCCGGGCTGACGAACATGGCGGCAGAACCCTCGGCGTCGAACGTGGTCACCGTCAGGCACACCCCGTTCACCGCCACGCTCTCGCCCAGCGACAGGTCGTCGAAGCCGGTCTGCAGGTCGAGCCGCACGGTACCGTCGCCCGGGGTCACCGCCCGCACCGCGCCGAGACGCTCTATGATGCCCGAGAACATGGTTCCTCCTGGTCGAGATCGGCGAGTTCGGGCAGCAGGCGCAGCGGCGTGGGGCCGCCGGGCTCGCGGGTGGCGATGGCGAGCCGGTCCGGCGCCGCGCCGGCGGACGGCGGCACCCGGATCGTGAGTTCGTCGTCCCACAGGCCGGCCGCGCGCAGCCCGTGCAGCAGCGACGGGCCGGCCTCGACCATCGCCCACAGCACCCCGGCCTCGCCGAGCAGCGACGGCAGCAGGTCCGGCGCGGCCACCCGCCTGACCTCGAAACCGCGCGCCGCGGCGGCGGCGAGATAGGATTCCGGCAGCGTCCTGCCGCCGACGATCGCCAGCAGGCGGCGCCGGCCGGGATGGTCGGCGAGATGGCGCACGGTCAGGCTCGGCAGATCGGCCAGCACGGTGCCGGTGCCGGTGATGATCGCGTCGGTGGCGCGCCGCAGCCGGTGCGCCAGCCGCAGCGAGGCGGCGGAGGAGAAGGTGCGCGCGCCGGGCGGCGGCAGCATCGAGCCGTCCGCATCCAGCGCCTGCTTGATGGTGATCCAGGGCCGTCGCGCCGACGCCCAGCGCTCGAACGGCAGCACCAGCGCCGCGCAGTCCCGGCGCAGCGGGCCGTCGGGCAGGGCATGGACCGCGAGCCCGGCGCCGGCGAGGCGGGCGGCGCCGTGGCCGGTGACGCGCGGGTTGGGGTCGGCGCAGCCGATCCAGACCGTGCGCACCGGGCTGGCCAGGATCGCCTCGGTGCAGGGGCCGGTGCGGCCATGGTGGTTGCAGGGCTCGAGCGTGACCAGCAGCGTCCGCGCCTCGTCGATCCGGCCGCTGTCGCGCAGCCGGCCCAGCGCCACCGCCTCGGCGTGCGGGGCGCCGGCCTTCTCGTGGCCGCCGACCGCCAGGATCGCACCGTCGCCATCCAGGATCGCGCAGCCGACCGGCGGGTTGGGCGCGGTGTTGCCGAGGCTGAGCAGGGCGGCATCACGCGCGGCGCGAAACCCGGCCAGCACGGAGGCGGGCACGGAACCGGGCACGAAGCCGGGCGGTTCCGCCTCGATCGATCCGTCGATGCGCAGCGTGTCGGCTGCAACCATGGTCACTTCAATCCCGTCCAGCCGGACGTGACCCAGGGCGCAGCCGGCCGGCCGTGGGTTTCCGGTGCCGGAACGCCACGCAGGCCAGCGTCCTCTCTCATCCGGACTGTACCGTCGGCTCCGGGTTCGCACCGGATCTGCTGACCCCGCCGATGGTCCGGCGGGCGCTCGCGGGCTGATGCGCCGGCGGGCTTGCACCCGGCCTTCGCAAACACCGCCGGTAGGGAATTGCACCCCGCCCCGAGAACGTCGTGATCTGTAATAAGGCGCTGCGGCGCGTTCTCGCAAGAGCGCGCGGCTCAGCCCTGCATGGAACCGGGCGACAGGCTGGCGGCGGCTTCCTGGTCGATGATCGCCAGGCAATCGCCATGGGTGCGCAACACCGAGCCGGTGACGGCGGTGGTCAGCGGCCCGTCGATCGCCTGCGCCAGGATCGCCGCCTTGGACGCGCCGGTGACCACCAGCAGGATGCGCCTGGCCTCCAGGATGGTGGCGATCCCCATGGTCAGCGCCCTGGCCGGCACCGCGTCGGGGTCGCCGCCGAACATCGCCGCGTTCTGCCGCCGCGTCTCCCGGGTCAGGGTGACGGGCCGGGTGCGCGAGCCGAAATCCGAGCCCGGCTCGTTGAAGCCGATATGGCCGTTGCTGCCCAGGCCCAGCAGCTGCAGGTCGATCCCGCCGGCCCGCGCGATCGCCGCCTCGTAGCGCGCCGCCTCATGCGCGAGGTCGGCCTGCATGCCGTCGGGGACATGGGTGCGGCCGGCGACGTCGCCGCACGCATCGAACAGCAGCCGATCCATGTAGGCGCGGTAGGAGCGCGGGTCGCTGGCCGGCAGGCCGACATATTCGTCGAGGTTGAAACTGGTGAAGGCGCTGGCGTCGAGCGCGCCGGACGCGATCCGGGCGCGCAGTTCGGCATAGGCCGGCTCCATGGTGCGCCCGGTGGCGAGGCCGAGCGTGCTCGACGGCCGACGCGCGAGCTGGTCTGCGATCACCGCGGCGGCGCTTGCCGCGACGCTGGCGGCGTCGGGCCGGACCAGGATCTTCATTCTGTAGCCTTCGCTGGTCCGGACGTTGCTCAGGGGCGCCGCAAGGCATGGCCGCGCAGCGCGTAGAAAAGGATGTAGGCGTAGGACGGCCCCATCAAGGCGGTGAACACGGTCTGCATGTCGTGATGCTGCTTGAAGGCCACGAACAGCTGGGGCACCACCGCGCCGCCGCAGATGCCCATGACCAGCAGCGCCGAGCCCAGGCCGGTCGCCCGGCCCAGACCGGCGATCGCCAGCGGAAAGATCGCCGGCCACATCATCGCGTTGGCGAAGCCGAGCGCCGCGACGCACAGCACCGAGGTCAGCCCGGTGGTCAGGAACGCGCCGACGGTCAGCAGGATGCCCAGCCCGGCCGACAACGCCAGATAGCGCTGCTGCGAGACCACGCGCGGGATCACCAGCATGCCGACCAGATAGCCGAGCAGCATCGCCGCCAGGGTGAACGCGGTGAAGAACTTGGTCAGGTCGAGCGGCAGCCCGAACGCCTGGCCGTAGGTGCCGATCGCATCGCCCGCCATCACCTCGACGCCGACATAAAGGAACAGGCACAGCACGCCGAGCCAGAGATGCGGCGAGCCCAGCCCGGCCATGCCGCCTTGCCTCGTCGTCGCAACCGGGCCGGACTCCGGCCGGTTGGCCGCCTGCGGGTCGATCTCCGGCAGCCGGGAGCGCAGCGCGAACACGCCGAGCAGGGCCAGCACCAGCGCCATGGCCAGATAGGGCCAGTGCACGCGCATCGCGAAGCCGTCGAGCAGCGCGCTCCGGGTCGCGGCGTCCGGGGCCGCCTTCACCTGCGCGGCCAGCCCATCCATGTTGCGCAGCACCAGGGCGCCGATGGCCAGCGGTGCCAGGATGCCGGCCAGCTTGTTGCAGACGCCCATGATGGCGATCCGGCGCGCCGCGGTCTCGATCGGGCCGAGGATGCTGACATAGGGGTTCACCGCGGTCTGCAGCAGCGACAGGCCGCTGCCGATCACGAACAGCCCGGCCAGGGCGCCCGGATAGTAGCGCATGGTCGCGCACTGCCCCAGCAGGGCGGTGCCCGCCCCCATCACGATCAGCCCGCAGGACATGCCGCGCTTCAGCCCGGTCAGCCGCATCAGCCAGGCCGCCGGCAGGCTGAAGAAGAAATAGGACAGGTAGAAGGCGGTCGGCACCAGGAAGGCGCCGACATCGTCGAGCTGGAACGCCAGCTTCACGAAGGTGATCAGCGGTCCGTTCATCCAGGTGACGAAGCCGAGGATGAAGAAGATGCCGCCCATGGTCGCGATCGGGGCGGCGCCGGGCCGGTGCGTGGATAGCGTGCTGCTCATGATCGGATCTCTCCAACAAGGCGGACGGCGGCGCCGCCGGTCACGGTTTCGGTGCCGTCGTCGGCGCCGGCCGATGGCGCGCGGCATCGACCAGACGGCCGATCGGCTCGACCGCCGGGATCAGCAACCCGCCGGGTGGCTGCGGGCCGACATTGGAATCCATCCCGTTGGCGTGGTCCAGCGCCCGGCGGGTGCGCGACAGCACCGCATCGAACGCGGCCAGCGTGGCCGGATCGCCGCCCTGCTCGAGGATCGCCAGCGCCTGCAATCCGGCAGCGGCCAGCGACCCCAGATCGTGCGACGCCGGCAGCGCGGCTTCGAGCACCGGGCTCTGGGCCGCACGGGCCGCGAACGGGGCCTCGTTGTCGCGCCAGGCGCCGAGCGCGGCCCGGATCGAGGCGGCTTCGCTGCGATCGCCCGACAGATAGGCCTGTACGGCGTCGGACAGGCGCTGCGCCGGCGGGTCGTCCGGATCGGCGGCGTCGGCGAGGTCGATCAGCCGGAGCGGGGTGCCGCCGCTGCGGTCGCTGAGCGAGGCTTCGTGCAGCGCGTAGTTGCGATCCGGCGCCACGCCGTCCAGCAGACGCTCCAGCACGGCGGTGTCGCCGGGCGCCAGCCGGTCGAGCATGCGGCGGCGGTTCGCCTCTGCCTGCAACCCCTCGAGGTCCAGCCGGTCGAGCACCGGCTCCAGCCTGGCGACGAGGGCCTGCGCGTCACGCCGTTCCGGCGGCGACCAGAACCGCTCGGCCAGGGCGGCGGCACGCGGCCACAGCCGCGCATCGAGCATCTCGTCGGAGACGATCTCGGTCCATAGCGGGGCCTCGGCGCCGAGCACGTGCGCGGCCTGCGCCGGCGACAGGCTGGCTGCCGGATCGCGGGCGAACCCGTCCGCCTTGTCGCCGATCTTCGCCCGCATCGCCTCGACCAGGTCGGGCGACTGGCCGACGGCGCGCGGATCGAGCGGGTCGATGGCGTAGTGCGTCACCGACGGCTCCAGCAGGTCGAGATAGTATCCGGCCGAGACGATCACCGGATGGCCCGCCGCGGCGGCGCGCGCGGTCCATTTTGAGCTGCGCCAGACCTGCACCACCACCGAGTTCGGCACCGGTGCGCCGATCACCTCGTCCCAGCCGACCGTGGTCTTGTGATGCGCCGCCAGCACGCGCTGCATGCGCGCGGTGAAATCCGCCTGCATCAGGTCGGCGCTGCCGAAATGATGCGCGCGCATGAAGGCGGCGATCCGCGGCACGTCGGTCCATTGCGCGCCACGCACCTCGTCGCCGCCGAGATGGAAGTAGCGGTCGGGGAACAGGTCCGCCATCTCCCCCAGCAACGACGCCGCCATCGCCAGGGTGCGCGGGTTGCTGGGATCGATCGCCGCCTGGTTGGGATCGAAACCGGCTGGAAGCCGGTCGGGCGGGGTGGCGGCAAATTGCGGATAGGCTTGCAGCAGCGCCAGCGAATGGCCGGGCAGGTCGAACTCCGGCACCACGCGGATACCGCGATCGCCGGCATAGGCCACGAGATCGCGCATCTCGCGCTGGGTGTAGAACTGCCCGTGCGAGGCGACCTGCTGCAGACGCGGGAACAACCGACTTTCGACCCTGAACCCCTGCGAATCGCTCAGATGCAGGTGCAGCACGTCGAGCTTGACCTGCTCCATCGCATCGATCTGCCGGCGCAGCGTCGCCAGCGACATGAAATGGCGCGACACGTCGATCATCAGGCCGCGCCAGACGAAGCGCGGCGCGTCGTCGATGCTGACGGACGGAAACACCAGCCCGGCCGTACCCGGCTGGGCCAGTTGCCGCAGCGTCGCCAGCCCGTGCAGCACGCCCGCCGGGCCTTCCGCCGACAGCCGGATGCCGCCGGGATCGATCAGCAGCCGGTAGTGCTCGTGCGCCGCCACCGACAGGAAGCCCGGATCGGGCGCGGCGCAGTCGATCACCAGCCTCGCCGGCCGCGCCCCCGGCGGCGCCGTGACGGTGCCGCCGATGCGGCCGAGTGCTGCGGCGAAGCGGTCCGCCGCCCGGTCGAGCAGCGCCGAGCGCGCGCCTTCCCAGCTGACCGCGAGCCCGGCCGCCGCCGACAAGGTGCCGTCGTGCGGCACCAGCTGCGCCGGCAGCGGCATGAGTGCGGGCACCGGCGCACGCGCGTGCGCCAAGCCAGGAAAGCCGGCGAGCGCCAGCGTCAGCGCTGCGCGGAGACGAGGCGTCCGCATGCTCAGAACCCCGCCGAGACGGAGACGAGGGCGGCGAAGCCGGCGCCGACGAAATAGTTCGGCGCGCTGGCGGCGACGATGTTGCCGAAGACGCCCCGGGTCGCCACGGCGTTGCCGCTGATCCCGGCGACGCCGGAGAGGTAGCTGGTGTCGGCCAGGTTGGCGAGATTGAGCTGGATCTGCGGGTGCCTGGCGCGGCCGATGCTGCCGAAGCGGTAGCCGAGCGTCATGTCGGTGGTCCAGTAGGCGGGAATGCTCTCGTCGTTCATGAAGGTCGAATACTGGGAGTCGACGTAACGCACGTCGAAGTTTCCGAACACGTGCCCATCGTCGTAGCTCAGGCCGAGCGAGCCGGTGAAATGCGGGCTGAGCACCGCGTCCTTGCCCCTGGTCGGCAGATAGTCGTTGCCGGCATTGTAGTTGTTGTCGTCGGTGGCATGCAGGTACTGCCCGGAAACATAGGGGCTGAAATGATGCCAGTGCCCGAGACCGACTTCCGCCTGCACGCCGCGCGCGGTCTCGCCGCCGGCATCGAGCGGCTCGGAGATGAGCTGGGTGCTGCCGGGAACATAGGCCGAGGACGTCACCTGGAAATGCGTCAGGTTGTAGTTGAACAGGGCGATCGAGACGTTGATGAAGCCGGTGTGACGGTAGCCGACCTCCTCGCCGATCGAATATTCCGGTTGCAGCGCGGTCGCCTGCTCGACCGGGGTCGGCTGGCTCGGCGAATAGATCTGCGAGTACGCCTCGACCGAGGCCGGCGCCCGGAAGGCGGTGGTTGCGTTGACGTAGAACTGGTTCTGCGGATCGATCCTGTAGCTGGCATAGAACTCCGGAAGCGGCTCGAAATAGTTCCCGCTGTTGTAGTACTGCGAACCCGGCAGCAGGTTGGTCGAGATCCTGTCGACCATCGCCGCCTTGAGGCCGGCGGTGACGCTCAGCCGGTCGCCGAGCAGGTGCAGCGTGTCGGCGACGAACAGCGTGTTTACCTGCTGCTTGAAATTGATGTTGAACCCGCTCAGCTGCTGCCCGGCCGCATCGACGATCGCGAAGCGTCCGGTCGAATTCGACACCCGGCCCTGATAGTCCACAGTGGCGAACGATGCGCGCTCGTCATGGTTGGTGTAGGAATAGAGATAGCCCGCCTGCAGCAGGTTGTTGCGCCAGGTCCAGTCCACCGAACTGCTTAGCGCGCCGGTGCGCTGGATGTAGGGATCGACCGTCTCCACGGTGAGCGTGCCATCGGTCGCGAACGGCTGGTTCAGGTTGCCGGCGGCGGCGCTGCCGACGAAGGAACCGGTCTGCGACAAGGTGCCGGCATATTCCGACGGTCCGAAGAAGTTCAGGTAGTATGGGGTGAGGTTGAGCTGCACCCCGCTGGCCAGGCGCAGGCTGACCGGCGCGATCACCATCACCGCGTTGTTCTGCGTCGAATTGAGCTTGTAATAGTTGGCGTCGCCCGGCGTGTAGCTGGCGTCGAAATTGTTGTTGCGTCCGTTCTGCTGCCATTGCGACAGGGTCGGATTGACGTAGCTGGTGTATTGGGTGTGGTTCCAGGCGAACACCAGCTTGGCGCTGTTGCCGTCGCCCCATTTCTTCACCAGCTTGGCATCGACATGGTAGCGATGGATCGATCCCGGTCCGCGCCAGTTGTCGGCCGAGGTGTAGGAGAACGACCCGAAGCCGCGAATGCCGCTGTTGCCGATCTCGCCGGCATTGAGCCGCACGAACGCCTTGCTGGCGCTGTTGGAGCCGCCGGCGAACTCGACATAGCCGCCGGGCCTCGCCGGCGGATCGATCTCGCTGGCAGAGATCTGGCCGCCGACCGCGTTGTAGAGCGGCGCCGCGATGTCGGGCGAGCCCTGGGTGACGGTGACGCTGCCCAGGTTCTCGGTATCGACCAGGATGTTGGTGTAGGGCTGGTAGTTCACCGGGTCGGCCACCGGCGCGCCCTCGAACAGGTAGCCGATCTGGTCGCTGTAGAAGCCGCGGATCGACAGGCTGTCGCCGGTCAGGCCGAGCGGATCGTTGCTGGCGGCGACGACGCCCGGCAGGTCGGCGATCAGGCTCTGCACGTTGCTGGTTGGGCTCTGCTTGGCGATGAAGTCGCGCGTGATGCCGCTGGTGGATCGCGGCGCGGTCTGCATCTGCATCAGCCCGCCCCCCGGCGTGGTGTTGTTCACCCCGTTCGCGGTCGCGATCCCGGCATGCACATCGACCTGCTCCACCGACGGCGCGGCGGGCGGGGACCCGGTCCGGCCACGCGCCGGGGCCCGCCGGGCCGGAGCCGGCTTCAGGGCGTGGTCCTGGGCCTGGGCCGTCTGCCGCGGCGCCGGACCGTCGATGACGGCCAGCACGCCGCAGCACAGAGCGAAACGTCGGCTGTTGATCTTCACCTGAAGCGCTCCCCGATGTCCGACGACGCAGGCGGGCAGACCCGCCGCATCGATCATGTGAATGATCAGTTGTGATCGTATCGATCACACCTTGGGACAAACCGTCGCGCTTCGGCAAAGCTAAAATGCCCTATTCGGGCGCTTTTATCGGGTTCCGGGATCAAAAAGGCTACGTCTTGGGCAACATCATGCGCTTTTGTGCGCTTATGACGTTTACTTGGGCGGATAAGGCTGCGCGTTTGATCGTTTCATCGCGTCGATCGCCCGCTGCGGGCCCCGGTTGATCTCTCCGCCGCGGGCGCGCCTGATCGGGTGATGCAGCCCGACCGCCTCACCCAGATCCGGCACTATCTCTATACCCACGGCAGCACCGGCATCCACGAACTGGCCCGGGCGATGGAGATCTCGCTCGCCACCGTGCGCCGCGACCTGCAGCGTCTGGAGGAGATCGGCGTGGTCACCCGCACCCATGGCGGCGCCATGCTCGCGGAATCCGCCGGCAGCGAGATCGCCTTCTCGGTGCGCGAGACCAGCCTGCTGGTGCAGAAGCGCACGATCGCCAATGCCGCTTTCGCGTTCCTGCGGCCGCACAGCGCGGTGTTCCTCGATGCCGGCACCACGGTGCTGCAACTGGCAAAGCGGCTGCAGGTCACGCCGCTGCCGCTCACCTTGTTCACCAACAGCCTGGCGGTGGCCGAGGTGCTGTTCGGCGTCGAGCCGGTGCAGGTCTTCATGCTGGGCGGCCGGCTGCGCCACGAGAACAAATGCGTGGTCGGCCCGCTCGCCGAGCAGGCGATCGAGGGGCTATGGTTCGACCAGCTCTATCTCGGCGGCAGCGCGGTGCAGCCGGACAACACGCTGGCCACCCCGGATGGCGACGAGGCGCGGCTCAACGCCTCGATGGTGCGCCGCTCCACCGAACGCGTGCTGCTGGTCGATGGCAGCAAGTTCGGACGCCACGCGACCTACCGCGTCGCCGCGCTGTCGGAGATGTCGCACATCGTCACCGACCGGGGGCTGCCAGAGCCCTGGCGCCTGCGCCTGCAGAAGCTGGACCTGCCGATGACCCTGGTCGAAGGCGACGACGGCGACCGCGGCGCGGCGTGATCAGCCGGCCCTGGTCGCCGCATCGTGCCGGGCGATCTGCGCCAGCATCGCCAGGATCGTCGCGCGATCGGTCAGCGAGCCTGCGCCCAGGAAGCCGAACCGCCGCAGCCGGTCGTCGTCCGCTCCCGGCGGCGCGGCGGCGCGGCAGGAGGCGTGCACCTCCCGCACCCCGGTCGCCCGCAGCAACCCGCCGACATTCCCCGGCCGCACGCCGGCGCCGGCGACCACCACGATCCGCCCGGCGGCGCGTGCCGCCAGCAGGCGGAGCGTCGCCGCACCTTCGGGCGCGGTCGGCGCGCCGCCAGAGGTCAGCACGCGGTCGAAGCCGAGCGCGATCGCCTGCTCCAGCGCCGCCGCCGGATCCGGCACCAGGTCGAAGCAGCGATGTAGGGTGCGGCCGAGCCCCTCGGCGCGACGGCACAGCCGGTGCAGCAGCGCCGCATCGAGGCTGCCGTCCGGCAGCGACGCGCCCAGCACCACGCCGGACAGTCCGGCGGCGCGCACCGCGTCGATCTCCGCCTCCATCGCCGCCGCCTCGCCTGCGGAGAACACGAAGCCGCCGTCGCGCGGCCGGATCATCGCCCGCACCGCGACCGGGCTGCGTCGGGCGGCATCGATCAGCCCGGCCGACGGGGTGGTGCCGCCCACAGAGAGCGGACCGCACAGCTCGATGCGCGCGATCGGCGCGGCGGCGGCGACCGCCAGCCCGCCGATGCTGTCGACGCACAGTTCGAGCCCGGTCACGCGAACAGCTCCGGCCGGTGGCAGGCGACGCGATGCCGGCTCTCCGCGGTCCCGGTCTCGACCGAGGGCGGCGGCTGCTCCGCGCAGAGCGGCAGCGCATGCGCGCAGCGGGTGCGGAACACGCAGCCAGACGGCGGATCGAGCGGGCTCGGCGGATCGGCGGCCAGGCCGGGCATCACGCCGGCGGCCGGGGCGGGCCGGCGCGGCCGCAGCGCCGCCTGCAGTTGCGGCGTCGCCGCGATCAGCGCCCGCGTGTAGGGGTGGCGCGGCGCCCGCGACACCGCGCCCGCCGGACCGTCCTCGACCACGTGGCCCAGGAACATGACCACCACCCGGTCGCACAGATGCGCGACCATCGGCAGGTCGTGCGCCACCATCAGCAGCGCGATCCCGGTCTCGTCGCGCAGCCGCGCCAGCAGGTTCACGATCTGCGCCGCCACCGAGACGTCGAGCGCCGAGACCGGCTCGTCGGCGATCACCAGCTCCGGCGCCACCGCCAGCGCGCGGGCGATGCCGATGCGCTGGCGCTGGCCGCCGGAGAATTCGTGCGGATAGCGCGACAGCGCTTCCGGCGGCAGCCCGACCCGGTCGAGCAGCGACCGCACCCGGGCAAGCCGCGCCGCGCGGTCGCCCAGGCCGTGCACCAGCAGCGGCTCGGCGATCAGCGCGCCCGCGCGCATGCGCGGATCGAGGCTGGCGAACGGATCCTGGAACACGAACTGCACCCGCCGGCGATAGGCCTTGCGCGCCCGCCGGTCGCCGCCCAGCACCGAGACCCCGTCGAACAGCACGTCGCCGCCGCTGGGACGCTGCAGCCCGATGATGCTGCGCGCGACGCTGGTCTTGCCGGAGCCGGACTCGCCGATCAGCCCGACGATCTCACCGCGCCGCACCGCGAACGACACCGCCTCCACCGCATGCACGAGCCGCCCGCCGCCGGCCGGGAACCGCACCGACAGGTCGCGGACCGAAAGCAGCGGCGCGGGGGTCATGCGCCCGCCTGGTGCAGGCAGCGCGCCCAATGCACCGCGGGGTCGGGCGCCGCAGGGTC
>CAZZZA010000095.1:0-12292 GCA_964658455.1 uncultured Lichenihabitans sp. | reverse complement strand
TGATCGGCGAGCAGGGGCTGTATGCCAGGCTGGCGGCGTTGCAGTTCCTCTGAGGAGCGGCTTCGATGGTTTTGGCTACCTTCCGGGCCGCTTGCTCGGCCCGCCGCTGGGCCAGCGCCGCCGCCAGGATGGATCGGGGCTGCCCATCCGCCGCGCTGTTCAGGGTCCTGCTTGCCCTGCTGCATACGCCGCGCCCTGCAGTTGCGCACGTTCTCTGCTCGATCCAGTAGCGCCATGGCGCTCTCCTCGACCGGCTGACGCGCGAATTTGCGCGCAAGGTTGTCTACCAGTCACCTTCGCGGATCGGACGTTGATCGCAGAGCGGGCGGCAGCCTGCCAGCTCGGCGCGTTCGGCCCCTTCTGATGTCACTACGAAGAATTGCTCCCGGTGCCGGCTCCCCGACTTGTACGCCCCGAACGCGGTCACCCCGCGCGAGCCGGCCGGCAGCGCACCCCGCGGCGCGGGATGCCCGACTTCGGATCTCGAGTACAGGAGGCGGTGTTGGCAGCGGCGCAGAACCGACGCGCCGGCCGCGAGGCGGAACAGTTGGAACAGGATGGCCGACGCCGGCGTGTCCCCCCCCCCCAGCTGATCCACATGCTGTAACGCCACCCCTCTCTAGCGTAAACGGCCCGAGCCGATGCGGCAGATCGCACCGGACGAAATCAAGATGAAATGGTAAGCCGGTGAACTCTTCGCTCGGCGATGCCGTTTGGTCCTATCTCACAGAGTTGCGGGGCCTGCCGCTGTCGATCGCCTTCGTGGCGGCGTTCACGGCACGGTTTGGGCGCGGCATAAGGACCCGGCCGGCCAGTTTCCCGGCTGGGAGATGCGTTGCCCAACTTTCAAGGGTTTTCCAATGGCGGCATGAAGATGGTGTTTGAGGTGTGCGACGCGGCCGGCACAACCAGTCTGGCGGCGAGGGAAGCCTGTATCGACGAGATCAGCCTCGCCAGCACCGAGGCGTGGAGATACGATACATTTTACGTCTCGACCGGGGGCAGGTGGCATCCCAGGACGCATGATCGGTTGCGCGAACTGGCTACCACACGACGCTGATCGCGGCGACGGATGCCGGCGAGGACGGGGATCGTCTAGCGGCCGCTCTGTTGGAGATGGCCGGCCCTGCTGGCGCTGATTGCGTGCGACCGACAGGTGTGGGTGTCAAAGATTGGAACGACGCGTTGCATGGGAGTAACGGGTTTGCATAACCCAGGCACAGATCCAGCCCATCATCTCCACTCATCACTCCGCGAGCGGATTGTTGAGCATGTATTCGTCGGCGAAGCCCTCAGAGTGCTTTGGCGCTACAAGATCTATGATGTGGAGGTGCTTCGTAGCGAGTTTGATGCGTACGGCTACGATCTGGTGATGGCGCGGGGCGGAACGGTTCGGCACATTCAGTTCAAAACAGGGGTTCGCGAACGCCCTGGCGCGCTGTCACTCAGTATAGCCCTTCAAGAAAAACCAAGCGGCTGTGTCATCTGGATACAGGTCAGCAATGACCTGGACATGCTCGCATTCTGGTGGTTCGGTGGGGCTCCGGGCGAACGGCTACCATCATTAGGAGACCGGCATGCGCGGCGTATCGGACGCACGGCAGAAGGATCGCGGCCCTTGCGTGAGAAGCACCGTGATGTTCCAGGCTCCGCCTTTCGACGCATGCAAACCATTGATGAGATACTGGAAAACCTATTCGGTCCGCTATCAGCATCAATCATTCAGGATGCTGGACAGCACGCGGCGCTTGGTTGCAGCGACTAATGCTGCCGAGGGCGGGGATCGTCGGGCGGCCGTTCTGTTGAAGCAAGCTGGCTCTGGTGTCGCTCAATGGCCGCAATCATCAGGAAATAATAAAGAGCCGGAACGATTTTCTTATTAAGTAATGAGTTGTCTTAATCGCAGAAAATAATGACGATGGGATTGAATTGCCAGTGATAGGAAGCGAAACAGGTCATATAATATCGATAGTTACGGCGCTTCTTGCCATATACGGAATATATAAAGCTTACAACGAAGTAAGGGATCGTCTAATGGCACGGACCATTCGATTAACCGTGCCGATTAACCAAGGAGAGGAGGATTTTCTGCGAGCTGTCGAAGGACTTGTAAATAAGACAAGAAATATTGATATCACTATAGATTTTTCTATGTGGGACGAATTTTCGATGTCTTTAGCAGAAGAAACCGATATGGGAGCTTTAATCGAAAAACCGGCATCGGAACTTAACAACCAAATGATACCAATATATAGAAGGCAGCCTAGAGAACGGGGATTTTCCTGTTATAATTACTTTATAATTAAAGTAAAGGATAAGGACGCACTCAGATATAGCTCTGGGGGTACTTCAGTTAGAAGAATTATGGTAAATGGAAAGTTTACTGTAAAGGTAGGTTATCATTCTGGGGCAACTCGGGAGTTTTTCTTTAGAGAGGTGTAGCCGAGCGCTCAGGGTGATGAACGAAGGGTAATAGACGAGGTTGACCTGTTCCCGGACGAAAAGTTGTGTGGTCGGTGCAGGCCGACCCACTGGCTTCCTGAAGATCGAAGCTGGCTGATCTGCTGGCAAAAGACACGCAGGGCGCGCAGCTGCGCCAGGCCGGCGGGCCGGCTTGCCGCCGCCAGATCTTGCGGCTATGGCGCAAGAAACCTTGGGTTGGACGCATGATAAATCCATTCACGCTGCCGCGCCTGCTCCGTCTTGCCGCCGCCTCCAGCCTGCTGGCCGGGCTCGGCGCCGCCTCGGCGCGGGCCGACGAGGGCATGTGGACCATGGACAACCTGCCCCTGCAGCAGATGCGCCAGCGCTACGGGTTCGTGCCGTCGGCGGACTGGATCAGCCGGGTCACGCAGGCGTCGGCGCGTCTGGCGCTCGGCTGCTCGGCCTCGTTCGTGTCGGCGGACGGGCTGGTGATGACCAACCATCACTGCGCCAACAGCTGTCTCGACGAATTGTCGCCGAAGGGCCAGAACTGGTTCCAGAACGGCTACACCGCCAACAGCGTATCGGCTGAGCCGCAATGCCCGGCGATGGAGCTGGACCGGCTCGACAGCATCGCCGACGTCACCGCGCGCATGCAGCAGGCGCTCGGCGACAAGCAGGGCGCGGCCTACAGCCAGGCGCAGAAGGCGGCCGAGGCCGGCATCGAGAAGGCGTGCGTCGCCGGCGACGCCACCCATTGGCGCTGCGATGTCGTCACGCTGTATCATGGCGGCAGGACCGCGCTCTATCGCTACAAGCGCTACCAGGATGTGCGTCTGGTGTTCGCCCCGGACCAGAACGCGGCGTTCTTCGGCGGCGATCCGGACAATTTCAATTTCCCCCGCTACGATCTCGATCTGACGTTCCTGCGCGCCTACGAGAACGGCAAGCCGGCCAAGACGGTCTATTTCCCGTTCGACCCCGACGGTCCGAAGGCGGGCGAGCTGGTCTTCACCTCCGGCAATCCTGGATCGACGTCGCGCGAGACGCCGGCGGCCGAGCTGGCGCTGCTGCGCGACCTCGAGCTGCCGTCCGGGATCGCCTATCTCTCCGCCGAGGACGGGGTCTTGTGGGAATACGGTCGCGGCGGCGCCCAGCAGGCCCAGGAAGCGCAGGACGACCTGTTCGGCGTCGAGAACAGCCTCAAGGTCTATACCGGCTGGCAGCAGACGCTGGCCTCGCCGGAGGTGATCGCCGCCAAGCAGCGCTTCGAGGCCGGGCTGAAGGCCTGGATCGACGCCGATCCGGCCCGCAAGGCCAAATTCGGCGACCCCTGGGCGGCGCTGATGCCGGCGCTGGCCACCGAACGGCAGCTCTATGTCCGCTACGCGATGCTCGAGGGCGCCCGTTCGCCGCGCGGCTTTGCCGGCGACCTGTTCCACTACGCCCGCCTGCTGGTGCGCGGCGCCGCCGAGCGCGCCAGGCCGGACGCGCAGCGCCTGTCCGCCTACCACGACGCCAACCTGCCGGCCCTGGCCGACGCGCTGAAATCCAGCGCCCCGGTGCATCCGGCGCTCGACGAGACGCTGCTGGCGTTCTCGCTGACCAAGCTGCGGCAGGTGCTGGGCGCCGACGACCCGACCGTGCATCTGGTGCTCGGGCACGACAGTCCGGAAGCGCTGGCCAGATCCGCGGTGCAGGGCACCAAACTCGGCGATCCGGCGGCGCGCATGGCGCTCTGGAACGGCGGCGCGGCGGCGATCGCCGCCTCGACCGACCCGATGATCGTGCTGGCCCGCACCATCGAACCCGCGGCGCGGGCGCTGCACGACCGCTGGGACGACGAGGTGGTGTCGGTGAAGCGGCGCACCAGCGAGACGATCGCCCGGGCCCGGTTCATGCGGGACGGCAACAGCATCTATCCCGATGCGACCTTCAGCCAGCGCCTGTCGTTCGGGCAGGTGAAGGGCTGGGACGAGAACGGCAAGCCGGTCCCGCCGTTCACCGACTTCGCCGGGCTGTACGAGCGGGCGACGGGCAGCGATCCGTTCCGGCTCTCGCAGAGCTGGATCGACGCCCGGCCGCATCTCGACCTCAAGACCCGGTTCGATTTCGCCACCACCAACGACATCATCGGCGGCAATTCCGGCAGCCCGGTGATCGACGCCAAGGGGCACGCGGTCGGGCTGATCTTCGACGGCAACATCCACTCGATCGGCGGCGACTTCGCCTATGACGGGGCGCAGAACCGCGCGGTCGCGGTCGACAGCGCCGCGATCCTGACCGCGCTGCGCGACGTGTACAAGAACCAGACGCTGGCAGGCGAACTGGTCCGGGGCCATCTATAACGGGTCCGTCACAGAAGACAGAAGGAGGTCTCTCGATGCGTCAGGTTGCTCCGCTCCGGCTCCGCACGCCGGTCTCCGCCCTGCTGGTCGCGGTGTCGCTGGCCGGCTGCGTGTACGAGCCGTACGCCTACGTCCCGCCGCCGCCGCCGGGCCGCATCGTCTATGTGCAGCCGGCCCGCTACTCGATCCCGTCGGACGTGCTGTTCGCCTTCGACAGCGCCACGCTGCGGCCGGAGGCCACCGCGGCGCTGCAGCAGAGCCTGGCATCGATCCGGCAGACGATCCCAGAGCCGGTGATCCGGGTCGAAGGCAATACCGACAGCATCGGCAGTGCCGCCTACAACGACCAGCTGTCGCTGCGCCGCGCGCAGGCGGTGGCGGCGTGGCTGGCCGGCCAGGGCATCCCGCCGTCGGCGATCAGCACCGTCGGCAACGGCGCGCGACGACCGATCGCGCCCAACACGACGCCGGACGGCCGCGACGACCCGCGCGGCCGGGCGCTGAACCGCCGGGTGGACCTGATCGCCAGCGCGACGTGAGGCCGGAGCGATGAGCGTCGCGCTCGTCACCCACCCGGCCTGCCTGTTCCACGATCCAGGCCAGGGTCACGCCGAGTGCCCGGACCGGCTGCGTGCGGTGCTGCGGGCGCTGGAGCATCCCGACTTCGCTGCGCTACGTCGCGAGGCGGCGCCCCGCGCAACGCAGGCGCAGCTCGAGCGCGCGCACCTGCCCGCCCATGTCGCGGCGATCCTGGCGATCAGGCCTGGCGACGGCGCGCATGTCCGGCTCGATCCCGATACGGTCATGAGCGCCGGCAGCGCCGAGGCGGCGCTCCGCGCGGCCGGCGGCGCCTGCGCCGCGGTCGATGCGGTGCTGTCGGGCCGGACCGACCGGGCGTTCGCCGCGGTGCGCCCGCCTGGCCACCATGCCGAGGCGGCGACGGCGATGGGGTTCTGCCTGTTCTCGAGCGTCGCCATCGCCGCCCTGCATGCCCGCGCCGCCTGGGGGCTGCGGCGGATCGCGATCGTCGATTTCGACGTGCATCACGGCAACGGCACCCAGGCGATCCTGCAGGACGACCCGGACATCTTCTTCGCCAGCTCGCACCAGTGGCCCTGCTACCCCGGCACCGGCCGCGCGTCGGAGACCGGGATCGCCGGCAACGTCGTCAACCTGCCGCTGGCGCCGGGCAGCGGGTCGGCAGCGTTCCGGGCCGGCTGGGCCGGCACCATCCTGCCGGCGCTGAACCGGTTCGCGCCGGCGCTGATCCTGGTCTCGGCCGGGTTCGACGCGCATGCCGCCGATCCGCTGGCGCAGCTCGAACTCGAGGATGACGATTACCGCTGGGTCACCGAGGCGCTGCTCGATGCCGCCGCGCGGCATTGCGAGGGCCGGCTGGTCTCGGTGCTGGAGGGCGGCTACGACCTCGACGCGCTCGCCGCCTGCACCGCGATCCACGTCCGCGCCCTGCTGGCGCGGGACGCCGGACAGATCGCCAGCCGCTAGATCGCCTGGCCGCCCGACACCTCGATGCGCTGGGCGTTGATCCAGCGGTTGTCCTCCGACAGCAGCGAGGCGATCATCGGGCCGACATCCTCCGGCACGCCGCAGCGGCCGAGCGCGGTCGCCTGGGCGATGCGCTGGTTCATCGCCGGGTCGTCGCGCACGACGCCGCCGCCGAAATCGGTCTGGATGGCGCCCGGGGCGACGGTATTGACGGCGATGCGGCGCGGTCCGAGTTCCACCGCCATGTAGCGGGTCATCACCTCCACCGCGCCCTTCATCGCGCCATAGGCGACGCGGCCGGGCAGGATCATCCGGGTCAGGCCGGAGGAGATGTTCACGATGCGGCCGCCATCGGCGATCAGCGGTAGCAGCGTCTGGGTCAGGAAGAACGGCCCCTTGAGATGGATCCGGTACGCGGCGTCGAAATCCGCCTCGGTCACCGCGCCGAGCGCGCCGTTATGCGCGGTGCCGGCCATGTTCACCAGGAAGTCGAACCGGTCGGCGCCCCAGCCGGCCAGCACGTCGCGCACCGCGACGGCGAAGGCGGGAAACAGGCCGGTGTCGCTGGTGTCGAGGCGCAACGCCGCCGCCCGCGCACCGGCCTCGGCGGCGGCGGCGACCACCGCGTCGGCGGCGGCGCGGTCGCTGTTGTAGGTGAGGATCGACGCGATGCCGCGCCGTGCGAGCGCCTCGACCGTGGCGCGGCCGAGGCCGCGGCTGCCGCCGGTGACGAGCGCGATCCTGGATGATTCTGGCATGAAGGCCTCCTTCGGGTGCGGCCCAGCATCCATCCTTCCGGCGGCGCGCGGCTAGGCGCTATTCCCGACATCATTGTTTTGCCGCACAAAACAATCGCCATGGACCGTCTCGCAGCGCTCGCCCTGTTCGTGCGGATCGTCGATCGCGGCAGCTTCGGCGCCGCGGCCGGCGACCTGGGCCTGTCGCGGCCGGCGGCGACCGCGGCGATCAAGGCGCTCGAGGCCAAGCTCGGCACCCGGCTGCTGCAGCGCTCGACCCGGCACGTGCAGCCGACCGCCGAAGGGGTGGCCTACTACCAGCGCTGCACCAGCATTCTCGCCGACCTCGAGGACGCCGATCGCGGCGCCAGCGGCGCCGTGGCCGGTCTGCTGCGGGTCGACCTGGTCGGCAACCTCGCCCGCGCCATGGTGCTGCCGGCGCTGCCGTCCTTCTTGGCCCGGCATCCGGGCCTGAGGATCCATCTCAGCGAGGGCGAGCGGTTCGTCGATCTGGTGCGCGAGGGCGTCGACTGCGTAGTGCGCGCCGGCACCCTCGCCGACAGCGACATGGTGGTGCGCCGGCTCGGCGTCATGGAGGAGATCACGGTCGCCAGCCCCGGCTACCTGGCATCGCATGGGACGCCGGCGTCGCCCGATGCGCTGGATGGGCACCAGATGGTCGGCTTCGTCTCCTCGCGCACCGGGCAGGTCCTGCCGCTTGAGTTCACGCGGGACGGCTCTGTGCTGGCGGTCGCCCTGCCCTGCCGGGTGCTGGTCAGCGGCGCCGACACCAGCGCGGCGGCGGCGCGGCTCGGGCTGGGGCTGATCCAGGCGCCGCGTTACCGCTTCCTGGACGATCTGGCGTCCGGTGCGCTGGTCGAGGTGCTGGCCGGCCACCCGCCGACGCCGACCCCGGTCTCGGTGCTCTATCCGAGCAGCCGCCATCTGAGCCCGCGGGTGCGGGTGTTCGTGGACTGGCTGGTGACCACGCTGGGGCCGCTGCTGCAGGCGGGCGGCGTCACCCCTGGCTGAACCCGGCCTGGCCGATCAGACCGGAGCGTTCCATGCGCGCCCGCGCCTCGGCGATGCCGTCGGTCACCGCGATCGCCGCCGCCAGCGCCCGGCGTCCGGCGGCGGCATCGACGATCACCGGCGCGCCGTCGAGGCAGGCGGCGCAGAACGCCGCATGTTCGGCGGCCAGGGTGTCGTGCTCCTGCCAGCTCACCGCCTCGCGCCGGAAGCCGCCGGTGCCGGGCAGCGGCAGGCCGCGCTCGCGGCCGATCATGGTCAGTTCGCGGGCCACGAAATCGGCCGACAGGTAACCTTCCTCGGAGAACAGCCGCATGCGGCGCTCGGTCTTGAGCGAGATGCGGCTGGCGGTGATCGCGGCGACGCAGCCATTGGCGAATCGGACCCGCGCGTTGGCGATGTCCTCGTGCGGGCTGCTGACCGCCGCCCCCAGCGCGTCGACGCTCTCGATCGGGCTGTCGACGATCGCCAGCACCAGGTCGAGATCGTGGATCATCAGGTCCAGGATCACCGAGACGTCGGTGCCGCGCGGCTTGAACGGCGCGATCCTGGTCGCCTCGATGTAGAGCGGCCGGGTGATGCGGGCGGTGATGGCGGCGTGCTCGGCGGAGTAGCGCAGCAGATGCCCGACCTGCAGCACCCGCCCGGTCTGCGCCGCCAGCTGCTGCAGCCGGTCCGCCTGCTCCAGTGTGGCGGCGATCGGCTTCTCGATCAGCACGTGCCGGCCGGCTTCGAGCGCCTGCTGCGCCAGCGCGAAATGGTGCTCGGCCGGGGCGGCGACGATGATGGCGTCAGCGGCGGCGAGCAGCGACGCGACATCGAGCGCGGGCGCGCCGCCGGCCTCGCGCCCGACCAGGGCGGCGCGCGCCTGGTCCGGATCATGGATGCCGACCAGCACCGAGCGCTCCGAGGCGGCGACCTTCAGCGCGTGGAAGCGGCCGAAATGCCCGGCGCCGGCGATGCCGATCCGCAGCACGCTCCGGTCGGAGGCGGCCGGCGGCCCGGGCCGGGCGGCCTCGGCGCTGCGCTTGCTCGTCCAGGGTCGTGCCATCATCGCTCCGCCGCGCTGCCCGCCGGACCATTTCACCTCGCCCGGCCGGTCGCAACCGCCGCTTCGCGCCGGCCGCCCGCTATCCTACAAGGCAGAGGTGTCGAGGGCGGGAGGCCAGCGTGCCGACGATCAAATACCGGCTCCACCAGCCGAAGCTCAATCCGCGCCGCACCAAGCTGGAGATCCCCGGCTGGGCCGGCCTGTCGGAGCAGCGCATGGATGGCGCGCACGAGCATGCCTGGCACTGCCTGCCCTTCACCGAGGCGGCGCGGTCGGGTGTGGAGCTGTTCTATCCGCACGAGACCGAGCTGCGCGTCTCGGCAAGGGACGGGGCGGCGGTGTTCGAGCACGATCCCGGCCAGGATCCGGCGGTGCCGCCGCCGTTCCGCAGCTTCGGCGCCGCCTACTACACCTACCAGATCCTGATCGACCTCAAGGTCGAGGAAGGGCTGGCGATTAAGACCGAGCCGCACCCGCGCTTCTTCACCGACACCACCGGCACGGTGCCGATCGCGGTGCCGGCGCTGATCCGTCACTGGTGGCCGATGATCTATTTCGTGGTGTTCAAGACCCCGCTCGCGGGTCAGACGCACATCTTCCGGCCGGGCGAGCCGTTCATGCAGATGAGCGTGGTGCCGGCCGACGACGCGCCGGAGCTGGAGCCGATGTCGGAGGAGGAGGCCGCCGAACGCGAGGTGCAGTCGCGGCGGATCTATGACAGCCGGGAGACGCTCGGCGCCGATTCGCGATGGATCTCCTCGACCAACACCGTGTTCGACGGCACCTACCGGCGCATCCTGGCGGCCGCGAAGGCCACCAGGAACAAGTAGGCGCGCCGGTCCCGGACCGCCGCGTATCAGTCGCTGTTGTGGTGGTGATGATGGTGGTGGTGCGGGAAATAGCGGTGGTGATGGTGGTGGTAGTAGTGCCGCCGCCGCCAGAAGCGGTGATGATGGTGGTGGTGGTGCGGGTTGATCACCACCAGCTGCGCCTCCTGCAGCGTGGCCTCAGGCTCGGCGGCGGCCTGCTCGGCGTCGGCGCGCTGCTGCGCATGCAGCGCCTCGAGCGCGTTGGGGACCGGCCGCAGCAGGTCGGCGTAGGAAGCCGCCCGGGCCGGCGGCGTCGGCGGCAGCGCGGCCGAGGTCGCGGCCTGCGCGCCGCTGGATGCGGCGAGCGCACCCATCGCGCCCAGCAGCCGGGCCATTGTCTTGTCCATAGTCATTGCCTCCCCGTCGGTCCGGCGCCAGACATCCGGCGCGGCGACCGCATCATTGCACTAAGTTGCCGGAAGCGTACCAGGTTGCATCCGGTGCGGCGCCCCGGCATGGTCCGGCCGCCGCCGCCGAGGGCGGACGCTTGGGAGTCGGCGCACGCGCGATGATGTATTACAGCCGCCCGAAGATGGCTGCCGTGCTCGCGGTCTGCCTGCTCGGCCTTCTTCTCTGCCTGCCGAACTTCATGCGCATGCCGGGCGCCGCCCTGCCCTGGCGGCAGATCCATCTCGGGCTGGACCTGCGCGGCGGCTCCTACCTGCTGATGCGGGTCGATCTGGCGGCGCTGGAGCGCGAACGGCTCGAGACCCTGACCGACCAGGTGCGGCAGTCGCTGCTGCATGCCGGGCTCGGCTATCGCGGGCTGGCCCCCGACCAGAAACTGGGCGCGGTCGTCTTCACCCCGCGCAGCCCGGACGAGCGGGACCGCGACCTCGCCACCCTGCGCGCGCTGCCGGTCACCACCGCGAACGAGTTCGCCACCGACAGCCTGCCGGACGGCCGCATCGCGGTGACGCTGTCGCCGGCGGCGCTGCGCAACCGGGCGCGCGACGCGGTCTCGCAGTCGATCGAGATCGTGCGCCGGCGCATCGACGCCACCGGCGCCGTCGATCCCGACATCACCCCGCAGGGTGACGACCGCATCGTCGTAGAGCTGCCCGGCGTCAGCGATCCGAACCGCATCCGCCAGCTGCTGGGCACCACCGCGAAGATGACCTTCCATCTGGTCGCCGACGGCGTCAGCCCGCAGGGCACGATGCCGCCCGGCGTCGATCTGCTCGCCATGCAGGACAACCCGCAGGAGAAGCTGCCGGTTCAGCACCATGTCGATGTCGACGGCGCCGATCTGACCAACGCCCGCGCGGCGCAGGACCCGCAGAATGGCGGCTGGGCGATCGACTTCACGCTGGACAGCGTCGGCGCCAGCCAGTTCGCCGAGATCACCCGGGCCAATCTGGGCAAGCGCTTCGCCATCGTGCTCGACGACAAGATCATCACCGCGCCGGTGATCCAGGGCGTGATCCCGAGCGGCACCGGCCAGATCACCGGCAGCAACTTCACCGCGCAATCGGCCACCGACCTGGCGCTGCTGCTGCGCGCCGGCGCGCTGCCGGCGCCGCTGGCGGTGATCGAGCAGCGCAGCGTCGGCCCAACCCTGGGCGCGGATTCGATCCGCGCCGGGGCGATCAGCCTGGCGGTCGGCTTCCTGCTGGTGGTCGCCTTCATGGGCAGCTTCTACGGGCTGTTCGGCTGGTTCGCGAACCTGGCGCTGCTCGCCAATTTGGTGCTGATGATGGCGATCCTGTCGCTGTTCGAGGCGACGCTGACCCTGCCCGGCATGGCCGGCATCCTGCTCACGCTGGGCATGGCGGTGGACGCAAACATCCTGATCAACGAACGGATCCGCGAGGAGGTGAAGCGCGGCCGCACCCCGCTGGCGGCGATGCAGGCCGGCTTCGAGCGCGCCACCGCGACGATCGTCGACAGCAACGCCACCGCCTTCCTGGCGCACGTGATGCTGTTCGTGTTCGGCAGCGGCGCGGTCAAGGGCTTCGCGCTGACCATCACCATCGGCATCGCCACCACCCTGTTCACCACCCTGCTGCTGTCGCGGATGCTGCTGGTTCGCTGGTATGCGCTGCGCCGCCCCTCCCTTTTGCCGGTCTGAGGCGCGACGCCGATGCTCACCCGCCCGCTGCTCCGGTTCGTCAAGGACGACACCAAGATCCGCTTCATGCGCGGCCGCTTCCTGGGCCTGGCGGTGTCGGCGTTCCTGTCGCTCGCCTCGCTCGGGCTGTTCTTCTATCCCGGGCTGTCGCTCGGCATCGACTTCAAGGGCGGCATCAAGGTCGAGGCCAGGACGCAGGGTCCGGCGGATTTCGGCAAGATCCGCGCCGGCCTGGCGGCCAACGGCGTGTCCGGCGC
>CAZZZA010000094.1:0-12346 GCA_964658455.1 uncultured Lichenihabitans sp. | reverse complement strand
CAAGTCCGAGCAGGGCAAGGCCGAGGCGGCACGGGCGGGCCATCCGCACCTGGCGGCGCGGCTGCCGCCGGCACCGCCGCCGCCGCAGCCGACCGGGCCGCTCGACACCGAGGCCGCCCCGGTGGCGCATCCGCAGACCAGCCTGATCGAGGCGGTGGCCCATGCCGGGCCGCGTCTGGTTGCGGTCGGCATCAACGGCCTGATCATGCTGTCCGACGATGACGGGCTTAGCTGGCGTCAGGTGCAGCCGCCGGTGCAGGCCACCCTGACCGCGGTCGGGTTCAGCGACGACAATAACGGCTGGGCGGTCGGCCATTACGGCGTGGTGCTGCGCACCGAGGATGCCGGCGAGGACTGGACGCTGGTGCTAGACGGGCCGCGCGCCGCCCGGATCACGCTGGAGTCGGCGGTGGCCGCCAACCAGTCCGACGCCAACCGCGACCGGGCGATCGCCGCCGCCCGCGCGCTCGGCGACAGCAACCCGTCGCGCCCGTTCCTGCTGCTGCAGGTCGACGGCGCCGACACGCTGCGCACCATCGGCGCCGACCGCATGGCGCTCGAGACCCAGGATGGCGGCAAGCACTGGCACCCCTGGTCGGCGGCGATCGACGATCCGGACGGGTTGCCGCTGCTGGGGATGGCGGAGCGCGACGCGGTGATGCTGGTCGATGGCGCGCGCGGCATCCTGCTGGCCGGCCGGCCGGAGGACGGGCTGCAGCGCATCGCCTCGCCGACCGAGGCCAGCCTGTTCGGCGCGCTCGATGCCGGCCGATTCGGGCTGGTGATCTACGGCCAGCAGGGCAACGCGTTCGCCGGCAGTCTGGCGCAGCCCGCCGCCGTCACCCGCGCCTCAGCCTGGCACCAGATCGACGTGCCGACCCAGAACGCCTTCACCGCCGGGCTGCTGCGGCGCAACGGCACCGTGCTGCTGGGCGATTCCGGCGGCATGACCTGGACCCTGACCGGCAGGCCGGACAACCCGCATCTGGAGGCCGCCGCCTTCAAGGCGCCGTTCCCAATCCTGTCGATGGTCGAGACCGGCGATGGCGGGCTTATCCTGGCTGGCGCCGGCGGCGCGCTGCGGATCGACCCGCCCACTCCGCCGACCCCGCCGGTCCCGGCAGCCCCGACGCCAGCACCGGCGCCGCAAGCCGCCGCCCATGCGACGACGGCCGAGCCAGCGGCGCCGGCACCCGCCGCCGCTGCCGATCAGAAGCCGGCGGCAAAGCCCGTCGATCCGCCGCGCTGAGACGCCGATGCGGGTCCGGCGCGTCGTGCCGGCCCGCATCGATCTGGTATCAAACGGTTACTGCACGCGGCCGTAGGACGGCGCGCCGAGACCAGGGCAGCTGCATGGCGCGCCCACCGGGATCTGCGTCTGGGTGTGGCAGACATAGACGCCGGCATAGCAAGTGTAGCCGTAGCCCGGCGCGGCGCCGGGAGAGCCACCGCCCGGCGGCGGCGCCACTTCGCAGCCCGCCAGCGCCAGCGCGCCGAGCGCCAGCCCGGCCAGGGTCGCGGCCTTGCCGCGGACGAAGCGGCGTGGCAAGCGCATATCCAGGCTGTTGCGATCGGTCATGGTTCGATTTCTCCCTTGTCTTGTCAAAACACACCGGCAGCGCTGCTCATACCGGCAGAGCGGAAGCGGTGCCTCGGCATGCAACTGAAACACCCAATCGGGCGGACCGTTCCCAATACGGTTGCACCACACCGCCCGGTAGCCACCTGGCTCTGCGGCGTGTCGATCACCCTCGCGGCACTGATCGTCCGGCTGCACGGCCTGGGCAAGAAGCCGTACTGGATGGACGAGGTCACCACCTTGCGGCGCGCCTCGCTCGGCCTCGGCGATCTGGTGCGCGACAGCCTCGTGCACCATCACCTGCCGCTCTATTTCATGATTAGCGCGCTGCTGGTGCCGCACGGGCTCGATGCCGGTATCATGCGGCTGCCCTCGGCGCTGTTCGGCGCCGCCTCCTGCCTGATCCTGTTCCTGCTCGGCCGCAGCCTGGCCGGCTGGCGTTGCGGCCTGGCGGCGTCGCTGCTGCTGTGCTTCTCGCCGTTCCAGGTGCAGTATGCCCAGGAGGCGCGCTCCTACACGCTGGTCACCAGCTTCATCCTGCTGGCGCTCTGGGGGCTGCTGCGCATCGGCCGCGCCGCGGCACGGCCCGCCGCTCCCGACGCCGCCGAGGCGGCGCCGCCCGATGACCCCGCCGGCTGGTGGATGTATGCCGTCGGCACCGCGCTCGCGCTCGATACGCTGAGCGTCTCGCTGTTCTGGCTGCTGGGCGCGCAGCTCTGCGCGGTGCTGATCGCCAGGAGCAACCCGGCGGCGCGCACGCGGTTCGTGCGGCGCTGGCTGCTGGTGCAGGCGGGGGTCCTGGCGGCCTACCTGCCGTTCGTCGCGGCGATGACCGCGCTCACCCATGGCGACATGGGCTCGGGGCTGGACTGGGTGCCGCCGCCGACCGCGCACAGCATCTGGACCACGATCCAGGCGGTGTATCTGCTGCGCATCTCCAGCCTGATCGCGTTCCGCATCTTCCCCGGCCCGCTCGATCTCGTCAGCGTACCCTGGCTCGGGCTGGGCGTGGCGCTGCTGGCGGGGTTCGGGCTGCTGGTGGCGCGACGGTCGCTGCAGGGGCGGATCGTCGCCATCGCCTTCGCCGTGCTGCCGATCGGGCTGGCGGTGGTGTCGCTGTGGTCGTCGCTGTGGATGCCGCGCTACCTGCTCTGGAGCGGGCCGGTCTGGTTCCTGCTGGCGGGGCTGGGCGCCGCCCGGCTGCGCCGGCCGGCCGGGCTGCTGGCGCTGGTGCTGATCGGCGCGCTGGGGCTGCTCAATCTCGGGCCGTACTACAAGGCCGAGACCCGGCCGCTCTGGAACGTCGCCGCCACCACGCTGCGCGGCGCGCTGGCGCCGAACGACCTCATCATGACCGACGATCCCGGCACGATCGCGATGATGAACGTCACCCTTGCCAAGACCGGCCAGGCTTTCAGCCTGTCGGACTGGACCGACGATCCGGAGCTGGCGATCGCGGCGCATAATGCGGGCCGGCGCATCTGGGTGCTGCACGGCACGGTGGGGCAGAACGACCATTACGATCTGGGCGCGCTGCTCGACCGGGTGAACGCGCTCGGCGCGCCGAGCGTGCGCCGCGCGATCGGTCTCGACATCACCCTGCTGCTGTTTCCCGCCGCCGCACAGGACGCGGCGCGGGCGCAGGGCGACGGCTGAGCGCGGGGCTCAGCCCGCTTCGCGCAGCGCCCGGCGCAGCACCTTGCCGACATTGGTCTTGGGCAGCTCCTCCGACCGGAAGCTGACGATGCGGGGGATCTTGTAGCCGGTCAGGCTCTTGCGGCAGTGCTGGATGATGTCCGCCTCGGTCAGGGTCGGCACGCGCGGCACGACGATGGCCTTGACCTGCTCGCCCTGCTTGCCGCTGGCCACGCCGATGACCGCGACCTCGCGCACGTCGGGATGCAGCGCGATCACGTCCTCGATCTCCGACGGGTAGACGTTGAAGCCTGAGACCAGGATCATGTCCTTGATCCGGTCGACCAGCTTCACCTGGCCCTCGGCATCCATCACGCCGACATCGCCGGTCGCCAGCCAGCCGTCGCCGATCAGCACCTGCGCCGTCTCTTCCGGCTGGTTCCAGTAGCCGGCCATGACCTGCGGGCCGCGCACGCAGAGTTCGCCGATCTCGTCGATGCCGCACCAGCTGCCGTCCGGCCTGCGCATGCGCACTTCGGTCGAGGATACCGGGAAGCCGATCTTGCCGGTGAAACCCATCTTCTCCGGATGGTCGAGATCGACATAGCCAACACACACCACCGGGGCGCATTCGGTCAGACCGTAGCCTTCGACCAGCGGCTTGCCGGTCACCTTCTGCCAGCGCTCGGCGACGTCGCGCTGGGTCGCCATGCCGCCAGAGACGGTCATCCTCAGGTTGGAGAAATCGCGCCGGCAGAAATCCTCGTTCTCCAGGAAGCTGGCGAACAGCGTGTTGATGCCGGTGAAGCCGAAGAAATTCTCCTTCTTCAGCATGCCCTGCACGCGCTTGGTGTCGCGCGGGTTGGCGATCAGGATGTTGCGGCCGCCGACACCCACGAACATCAGCAGGTTCGCGGTCAGCGAGAAGATATGATAGAGCGGCAGCAGAGTGACGTTGGTCACCTGCGCCTCGCCATCGATCTGGTTCAGGCTCCAGGCCCTGCCCTGCAGGATGTTCGCCAGGACGTTGCGGTTGGTGAGCATCGCGCCCTTGGCGACACCGGAGGTGCCGCCGGTATATTGCAGGAACGCCAGATCGTCGGCGCGTCGCGATACCGGCGCATGCGGCAGCTTGCAGCCTTGCCGCATCACCGTCTTCCAGGAAACCGCCCCGGGCAGGCTGTAGCGCGGCACCATGCGCTGCACATGGCGCATGATCGCCGAGATCGCGATGCCCTTGATGCCGCCCAGCATGTCGCCCATCGCGGTGACGACGACATGCCTGATCGCGGTGCCGGGCAGCGAAAGCTGCACGGTATGGGCGAACATGTTCATGACGACGATGACGACGGCGCCGCTGTCGGCAAGCTGGTGCTTCAGTTCGCGCGGCGTGTAGAGCGGATTGACGTTCACCACCACCGCGCCGGCGAACAGGGTGCCGAACAAGGCTGCGGGATATTGCAGGCAGTTCGGCATCATCAGCGCCACCCGGTCGCCGGGCTTCACCCCGGTCCGGGTCAGCCAGGCGGCGAAGCCGTGCGCCGCCTCGAGCATCTGGCCATAGGTCATGGTCGAGCCGATGCTCACATAGCCCGGCCGGTCGGCGAAGCGGCGGGAGTCGTACTCGAACAGCTCCGCCATCGACGACCATTTTTCCAGCTCGTCATCGATCGAGGCCGGCACGCCCGGCCGGTAGTTCCTGGTCCAGAACCGCTCCGCCCACAACGCATCCTGGGCGGCGTTGTCCGGCGGGGCGTTGGCATTGCCGAAGCTTGTGGCGCTCATCGACCGTCTCCGCTTTTTCTTCGTTCTTGCCCGTCCGATACCGGACGTTTCATGTGCTCATTTCTCGACGATGGCGACAACGCCCTGCCCGCCCGCGGCGCAGATCGAGATCAGGCCGCGTCCGCCGCCGCGCTGGTCGATCATCTTGGCCAGCGAGGCCAGGATCCGGCCGCCGGTGGCGGCGAAAGGATGGCCGGTGGCGAGCGAGCCGCCATTGACGTTGAGCCGGGCGCGGTCGATCGCGCCCGGCGCCCGGTCGAGATGCAGACGCTCGCGCGCGTATTCCTCGTCCTCCCAGGCCTTGAGCGTGCACAGCACCTGGGCGGCGAAGGCTTCGTGGATCTCGTAGAAATCGAAATCCTGCAGGCTCAGTCCTGCCTTCTCCAGCATGCGCGGCACCGCGTACACCGGCGCCATCAGCAGCCCCTCGTCGCCATCGACGAAATCCACCGCCGCGGTCTCGCCGGTGCGCAGATAGGCCAGCACCGGCAGGTCATGCGCCTCGGCCCAGGCCTCGCTCGCCAGCAGCACCACTGCGGCGCCGTCGGTCAGCGGCGTCGCGTTCGCCGCCGTCAGCGTGCCGTGCTGCCGGTCGAACACCGGCTTCATCCTGGCGATCTTCTCCGGGCTGATGTCGGGCCGCAGATTGTTGTCGCGCAGCAGACCACGGAACGGCACCACCAGATCGTTGAACTGGCCGCGCTCGTAGGCGCTCGCCAGGTTGCGGTGGCTGGCGATCGTCAGCGCGTCCTGGTCCTCGCGGCTGATCGACCATCGCTTGGCCATCAGCTCGCAATGCGATCCCATCGACAGGCCGGTGCGAACCTCCTCGTTGCGCGGCAGCGCCGGCTTGAACACCATGCCCGGCCGCACCGCGCTCAGCGCCTTGAGCCGCGCCATCGTGGTGCGGCCGCGACTGGCGCGCAGCAGCGCCTTGCGGAAGCGCTCGTTCAGCGCGATCGGCGCGTCCGACGTGGTATCGACGCCGCCGGCGATCCCAGCCTCGATCTGGCCCAGCGCGATCTTGTTGGCGACCAGGATCGCCGTCTCCAGCCCGGTGCCGCATGCCTGCTGCACGTCATAGGCCGGGGTGTCGTGCGACAGGCTGCTCGACAGCACGCTCTCGCGGGTCAGGTTGATGTCGCGGGAATGCTTCAGCACCGCGCCGGCGGCGACCTCGCCCAGACGCTCGCCATGCAGGTCGAAGCGATCGACCAGCCCCTGGATCGCCGCGGTCAGCATGTCCTGGTTCGACAGCTCGGCATAGGCGGTGTTCGAGCGTGCGAACGGGATCCGGCTTCCGCCGAGGATGGCGACACGCCTGAGAGTGGGCCCGCTGAGCATGGTGTCGAAATCCTCCGGTGAAGGGTGGCTAGGCCGGCTCGGCTTGCAGCCTGCCGCGCAGATGCGGCTTCTCCGCCCTGCCGTCGACGAGGTCGAACAGGCCGGTCTCGCCCTGGCGCGTGGCGAGCAGCAGCACGGTGCCGGGCAGGAAGACCGGGGTGCGGAACGACACCGCGACGCTGGCCTGGGCGACCGGCGCGTCCGGCAGCATGGCGGCGACCGACCGCGCTTTGCTCCACATGCCGTGGATGATCGGGCGCCTGAAGCCGAACAGGCGCGCGCCGAGCGCCGAGGTGTGGATCGGGTTGGCGTCGCCGGAGATCGCCGCGTAGCGCTTCGCCAGGCCGGGCGTGAGCCGCCAGCGCCCCTTCACCGCCAGCGGCTGCGGCCCGGCCGGCAGCGCCGGCACGCGCTCGCCGACCGGGTTGGCGACGCCCAGCCGCAGGTAGGTGCTGCTGCTGTCCCAGACGACGGCGCCGTCCCGTGTCGCGACGGTCTCGATGGTGAAGGCCTGGCCGCGCTCGTGCCTGGCCCAGCCGCCGAAGCGGGCCGTGATCGACAGCGCCTGGCCGATCGACAGGCGCTCATGCTGGGTGATGCGGTTCGCCAGATGCACCAGCCCGACCAGCGGATAGGGGAATTCCGGATCGAGCATCAGCCGCATGTGCAGCGGAAAGCCCAGCATGTGCGGGTAGGTCAGCGGCACGCCCTGCCGTTCGGTGAAGCCGCACAGCCTGGCGTAGGCGGCGATGCGGCGCTCCTCGAGCACGGCGTGCTCGCGCATCAGGCTGTACGCCGGCAACGTCACCGCCCCGGCCGGCTTCTTGCGAAGGCTGCGTAGCCCCTCGATCAGGATCGTGCGCGGGCTTGGCATCGTCTCCAGGATGCGCGGCTGCCGGTCGGCGGTGTCCGGTGCGTCCATCATGCCCCCAGCAGGCTCTGGCCGCAGACCCGGACCGTCTGCCCGTTGACGCCGCCGCTACCCGGACTGGCGAACCAGCCGATGGCCTCGGCGACGTCGACCGGCAGCCCGCCCTGCCCCATCGCGTTCATCCGCCGCCCCGCCTCGCGGATCGCGAACGGGATCGCCGCGGTCATCTGGGTTTCGATGAAACCCGGCGCCACGGCGTTGATGGTGACGCCGGCCCTGGCCGCGTCCGCTGCCAGATGCTCCACCATGCCGATCACCCCGGCCTTGGACAGCGCGTAGTTTGACTGGCCGAGATTGCCGGCGATGCCGCTGAGCGACGACACGCACACGATGCGGCCGTTCGGTTTCAGCGCCTTTGCATCCAGGAGGGCGGCGCTGATGCGCAGCGGCGCGAACAGGTTGACCTGCATCACGCTGTTCCAGCGCCCGGCATCCATCTTCGCGATCGTGCGGTCGCGGGTGATGCCGGCATTGTGCACGACCACGTCGTAGCCGCCGCGCCGCGACGCATCCTCGAGCAGGGCGGCGACCGCATCCGGCGCGGTGATGTCGAGCGGCAGCGCGCTGCCGGACAGCCGCTCGGCGAGGCTGCCGAGTTCCGCCGCCATCGGCGGCACGTCGAGGGCGACCACATGCGCGCCGTCGCCGGCGAACAGGTCGGCGATCGCCGCCCCGATGCCGCGCGACGCGCCGGTCACCAGCACCGTCCGTCCCGCCTGCGGCTTGTCGTCGTCCCAATCGGGAATATCGGCGACCGGCTGGCCGATCCGCACGACCTGTCCGGACACGTAGGCCGAGCGCGACGACAGGAAGAAGCGCAGGCTGCTGCGCGCCGCCGCCTCGGCGCCGGGCGGGACGTAGAGCAGCTGCACCGCGATCGCGCGCCGGGCCTCCTTGCCCAGCGACCGGGTGAAGCCCTCCAGACCGCGCTGGAGCGACGCCGCCTCCAGCGACCCGGCATCCTCCGGCGGGGTGCCCAGCACCACGATGCGCCCGCCGCTGCCGACCGACCGGATCGAGTCATGGAAGAAGCGATAAAGGCCCTGCAGCGAGTCCGCATCGGCGATACCGGTGGCGTCGAACAGAAGCCCGCCGAGCTTGCCGCTGTTTTCCCGGTCGAAGCGCGCGGTCATGATGCCATGACGCCGCGCCGCGTCGCGCCAGGGCTCGTTCTCGGCATGGTAGTACGACACCACCCGGCCGGCCTGGAACATGGCGGCGATCGCATCCGTCATCCGTGCGCCCGGCGCGCTACCCACCAGCACCGGCTGGCGCAGATCCGACATGCCCGGCTCCCTGCGGGCCAGACGCACCGGCTGCGGCAGGCCGAGACTGCCGGTCAGCCACTTGCCGAAACCGGAGTTCGAGAACGACAGATACTGGTCGGCCGAACTCATTCCGCCGCATCCCGCATCGACGGGGTGCGCGCCTGCTCCATGACCCGCTTCAGATTGTCGGCGGCGCCGAAATCCTGCGGGAAATCGTCGACCTGGATCGCCAGATCGGCATGCTCGACGAAGCGCGCGATCAGCGCCCGTTCCGCGGCACTGATCAGGCCCTGGGCCTCGGCGGTCGCGGCCCAGCGATCGAGCGACAGCAGGTTCTGCGGCAGGCGGCCGATCTGTTTGGACTTGATCGCGTCGCGCAGCCGGCGCTCGATCGCCTCGATCTGCGGATAGAGCTTGAAGGCAACGATACCGGCGGCGATCTGGTCGACCTCCATCTTCGGCGCCCAGCTGTCGGACAGCAGACGGTCGCGGCTCGGGCCGTCGGTCTGCATCAGGCGCGCCACCTTGGCCGACAGGCGATCGCCCGGCAGCGTCTGTGCGATCCCGGCCGGGAACGCGATCAGCCGCACCAGCCCGGCCGCCAGGCGGTTCGGGTAGTTCGACAGCGCCCCGTCCAGTGCCGCGCCGGCGCGCGCGAACGAATCCTGCAGCGCCCAGTGCACGAACGGCAGGTCGTCCTTCTGGCGTCCGTCATCCTCGTAGCGCTTGAGGATGCTGGACACGATGAAGAGCTGCGAGAGCACGTCGCCGAGACGGCCGGTGATGCTCTCCTTGCGCTTCAGCGCGCCGCCCAGCGTCGCCATCGACACGTCGGCCAGCAGAGCGAGCGCGGTCGAGAGGCGGGTTGCGTGCCGGTAGTACGCCGCCAGCTCCGGCGCCGCGTGCCTCGGCGCGGCGATCAGTCGGCCGCCGGTGACGCCAAACGCCAGCGCCCGGGCGACATTGCGGAACACGAAGGCGATGTGCGCGAAGAACGCCCGGTCGAACGCCGCCAGGGCCTGACGGCGATCGGACGCGTTGGCCGCCTTCAGCAGCTTGAGCACGTAGGGGTGGCAGCGGATCGCGCCCTGGCCGAAGATGATCAGGGTGCGCGTCATGATGTTGGCGCCCTCGACGGTGATCGCGATCGGGATCTGCTGGTAGGCGCGCGCCAGGAAGTTGCCCGGGCCCATGCAGATGCCCTTGCCGCCGATCACGTCCATGCCGTCATTGACGACCATGCGCGCGCGCTCGGTGACGTGGTACTTGGCGATCGCCGAGATCACCGACGGCTTCTCGCCACTATCGATCGCCGCGGCGGCGAGACGGCGCACCGCATCCATCGCATAGAGGTGCCCGCCCATGCGCGAGAGCGGCTCCTGCACGCCCTCGAACTGCCCGACCGGCATGTTGAACTGACGCCGGATCGCCGCGTAGGCGCTGACGCCCTGCACCGCCAGCTTCGACATGCCGACATTGGACGACGGCAGCGAGATCGCGCGGCCGGCGGCCAGGCATTCCATCAGCATGCGCCAGCCGCCGCCGACCTGCTCGCGCCCGCCGATCACCATGTCGATCGGGATGAACACGTCGTCGCCGGAGGTCGGCCCGTTCTGGAACACCGCATTCAGCGGCCAGTGGCGACGGCCGATCACCACGCCGGGATGGCTGCGCGGGATCAGCGCGCAGGTGATGCCGAGATCGGCCTTGTCGCCGAGCAGGCCGTCGGGATCGTGCGCGCGGAAGGCGAGCCCGACCACGGTGGCGATCGGCGCCAGCGTGATGTAGCGCTTGCGCCAGGTGACGCGGAAGCCGAGCGTCTCGCGACCCTCGAACATCTGCCTGCAGACGATGCCGCTATCGGTGATCGAGGCCGCGTCCGACCCCGCATAGGGGTTGGTGAGCGCGAAGCACGGGATCTCCTCGCCGCTGGCCAGCCGCGGCAGGTAATGGTCCTTCTGTGCCTCGGTGCCGTAATGCAGCAGCAGTTCCGCCGGGCCGAGCGAGTTCGGCACCATCACCGACACCGCCGCCGCCGAACAGCGCGTCGAGAGCTTCTGGATCACCTGGCTGTGCCCGTAGGCGGAGAACTCCAGGCCGCCATACCGCTTCGGGATGATCATGCCCAGGAAACCGGCCTTCTTGGTGTAGTCCCAGGCCTCTGGCGGAAGATCCTGCCACAGGCTGGTGCTGTCCCAATCGTTGGCGAGGTTGCAGAGATGCTCGGTCTCGTTGTCGAGGAAGCGCTGCTCCGCCTCGGTCAGCGACGGCGCCGGCGTGGAGAGCAGGCGCCGCCAGTCCGGCTTGCCGGAGAACAGCTCCGCATCCCACCAGACGGTGCCGGCATCGACCGCGGCCTGCTCGGTCTCGCTCATCTTCGGCATGATCTTGCGGAACACCGGCAGCAGCCTGGCCGACAGCAGGACGCGGCGCAGCGGCGTCACAGCCAGCACCAGCGCCGGCACCAGGAGCAGGACCGCCAGCACCACGAGCGCCGCGTGGCCGAGCAGATGCAGCACCAGAGCCGCCGCCAGCCAGGCGACCAGCAGGCCGAGCCACACCGAAGCTTGCGCGGACAGGAACGTCAGCGCGAACGCGCCGACCAGGAACGCCAGGATCCAGAGTGCCATGCTACTCTCCCTTGCTACGACGCCGCTCAATCGGCGGCGTCGGCGTCTTTCAATCGGTTGGCGATGCGGACCGGTCGTTTGATCCGGCCCGACGTCGCTTGTGCCGGCCTGGAGGCTCGCGACGCCGCCGGCGGGTCGGCGTCGACCTGCTTCGCCGCCAGGGCGAACACGGCGCTGAACACACGGGTCCGGTCCCTGGCCGGCGGCGGCGCCATCAGCGCGCCCGCCAGCAGGCTGCCGAGACTGCCGAGCAACCGCGCATCGCGGATCTCGGTGCTCCCGGCGCCGCGATCGAACGCGGCCAGCAGATCGGGCAGATCGCCCCCGGCGATCAGGCCGGCGACCGATCGCAGCACCACCACCAGACGCAGTTTGAGGTCGGCACGCGGCAGATCGGGCAGCGCGCGCGCGAACGCCTCGACGAAGCGGGCGCCGGTGCTGTCGTAGCGCTGCTTGAGGAACGCGACGGTGAAGGCCGAACTGTCGGAATAGGCGCGCCCGAGGAAGCGCAGCCTGGCCATGGCCTCGGGCCCGGCCTCGTTCGCCTGGCGCAGCGCCGGAACGAACAAAGCCGCCAGCACATGCTCGCAGGTGAGCCCCGGCCCCGGCCAATGCCGCTCGCACGCGTCGAGCAGCGCCGAACGCTCCTCGTTCAGAGGATCGAGGCGGCGTGCGAGCACGGCGGCGAGCAGCCGGTCCTTGCCGCCGAAATGATAATTGACCGCGGCGATGTTGACGCCGGCGAGGCCCGTCACCGCCCGCAGCGACATCTGCTCGGCACCATGCTCGATGAACAGCCGGTCGGCCGCATCGAGCAGACGGATCTTGGTGTCGCCTTCCGTCAAGGCGCGGGGCTTGGTGACGCGCATGGCCATCGTGAGAGCGAGTGTGACCCTCCCGACATCGGAAATCAAGCGGTCGTTTGAAACGAGTGAAACGGCGGGGTCAGTCCGCCTTCAGATGCGGCCGCAGCAGGGTCAGGTCTTCCTCGGACAGCCGGTCGGAGGCGGTCCAGGCTTGGTGCCAGTACGGATAGAGCAGAGGCGGGCGGCTGACCTGCTCGAGGCGGGACAGCTCGTCCGCGGTCAGCGTCAGATCGGCCGACGCGAGATTGTCGGTGAGCTGGGCATCGGTACGGGCGCCGATCACCACCGTGCTGACCGCGGGACGGGTC
>CAZZZA010000093.1:0-12395 GCA_964658455.1 uncultured Lichenihabitans sp. | reverse complement strand
CCGACGTGCATCCGAGCCTGCCGGCCGGCGAGACCACGCTGCCGCGCGAGATGCGGCGCAACACAAGGCCCGGCCCGTTCTTCGAGACCAGGCGGCCGCTGCCCGCCACCGCGATCCGCCGCGCCCGCGTGCTGGCCTACTACCTGCCGCAGTTCCACGCGATGAAACGCAACGACGAGTGGTGGGGCGAGGGCTTCACCGAATGGACCAACGTCGCGCGCGGCCTGCCGCGCTTCGTCGGCCACTACCAGCCGCGGATCCCGCGCGACCTCGGCCACTATCGTCTGGAAGGCACCGAGGTGCTGCGTCGCCAGGCCGAGATGGCGCGCGCCGCCGGCATCGAAGGCTTCGTGTTCTATTTCTACTGGTTCAATCGGGAACGTCTGCTCGACGGACCGCTGGAGGCGCTGCTCGCCGACCGCTCGATCGAGCTGCCGTTCTGCCTGATGTGGGCGAACGAGAACTGGACCAGGAGCTGGGACGGCTCGAACAAGGACGTGCTGATCAGCCAGGATTTCCTGCCCGAGGACGAGCTGCCGCTGATCGACTGCTTCGCGCGCCATTTCGCCGACCCGCGCTACATCCGGGTCGGCGGGCGGCCACTGCTGATGATCTACCGGATCGGGGTGATCCCGGAGCCGGCGCAGACGATCGAGCGCTGGCGCGGCCTGTTCGCCGAGCGCACCGGCGAGGATCCGCTGTTCGTGATGTCGCAGAGCTTCGGCGACGAGGACCCGCGCGCCTACGGGCTCGACGGCGCGATCGAGTTCCCGCCGCACAAGCTGGTCGGCGGCCTGCAGACCATCAATGCCACCCTGACCATGCTCGACACCGACTTCGACGGCCAGGTCTATGACTACGACCAGGTGGCGCAGGGCGCGCTGCAGGCGCCGGCGCCGGCATTCCCGCTGATCCGCACCGCCGCCCCGGCCTGGGACAATGACGCGCGCCGCCAGGGCAGCGGCCTGGTGCTGCATGGCTCGACGCCGGCCCGCTACGAGGCCTGGCTCGAGGGGCTGGTGCGGCGCGCCCGCGCCGAGCTGTTCCATGGCGAGGCGATGGTCTGTGTCAATGCCTGGAACGAATGGGCCGAGGGCGCCTATCTGGAGCCGGACCTGCACCATGGCGCCGCCTACCTGAACGCCACCGGGCGCGCGGTGACCGGGTTCGGCCGCCCGGCGATGCAGACGCGGATCCTGCTGGTCGGGCATGACGCGTTCCAGGCCGGCGCGCAGGCGCTGCTGCTCAATATCGGCCAGCAGCTCAAGCGCGGCCATGGGGTGGAGATCGAGTTCCTGCTGCTGGGCTCGGGCAGGCTGCTCGACGGCTACGAGGCCGTCGGCCGCACCACGGTGGTGGACGCGGCCGACCCGTCGCTGCCGGAACGGCTGGCGCGGCTGCGCGCGCAGGGGTTCGTGGCCGCGATCGTCAACAGCGCCGCCTCCGCGCCGATCGGGCGGCATCTGTCCGCCGCCGGGATCGGCTTCCTGCTGCTGATCCACGAGCTTCCGGCGCTGCTGGGCGAGAAGCATCTGCTGCCGGCCCTGCGCGATGCGTCGCTGCTGGCTAACCGGACCGTGTTCCCGGCGGAGGCGGTGCAGGATGCGGTCCGGCCGCTGCTGCCGGTCGCCGAGGAACGGACCCTGCTGCTGCCGCAGGGGCTGTATGCCAAGGCGCGGTTCTCGGCCCGGCAGCGCGCCGCGATCCGCAAGCGGCTGGGCGTGGAGGCCTGCGATATCGTCCTGGTCGGCGTCGGCTACGGCGACATGCGCAAGGGCTTCGACCTGTTCCTGCAGATGTGGCGGCTGCTGTCCGCGCGCACCAGCGGGCGCCGGCGGCGTCACGGGCGCATCCACTGCCTGTGGCTCGGCAATCTCGATCCCGGACTGCGCACCTACCTCGCGGCCGAACTCGGCGCGGCGATCGCTTCGGGCACGTTCCATCTGCCGGGGCATGTGCAGGACGCGCCGGATCACCTGAGCGCCGCCGACGGCTTCGTGCTGACCTCGCGCGAGGACCCGCTGCCCAGCGTGGTGATGGAGGCGCTGGCCAGCGGGCTGCCGGTGGCGGCGTTCGAGGCCAGCGGCGGCATTCCCGGCCTGCTGCGGCGCTTCGAGACCGGCGCGCTGGCGCCCTTGGGCGACGTGGCCGGCCTGTCGCGGCAGGCGCTGGCACTGGCGCAGGATTGTCACGACCTGCCGGCATCGCAGCGTGCGGCGCTTGGCCGGCGCTACGCGCGCATGCTGTGCTTCGAGCGCTATGTCGGCGCGCTGCTCGGCCAGGTGCTCCCCGATATCCGGCGCATCTCGGTCGTGGTGCCGAGTTACAACTACGCGCGCTACATGCATCAGCGCCTGGCCTCGATCTTCGCCCAGGGCCATCCGGTGGCGGAGGTGATCGTGCTCGACGACGCCTCGTCCGACGACAGCGTGGCGCAGGCCCGCGCCTGCGCGCTGGAATGGAACCGCCAGGTCCGGGTGGTGCCGCGCAAGACCAATTCCGGCTCGGTGTTCCGGCAATGGCAGCGCGCGGTGGCCGAGGCCAAGGGCGACTGGCTCTGGATCGCCGAGGCCGACGATTCCGCCGACCCGCGGCTGCTGGAGTCGCTGGCGCAGGCGCTCGACGCCGCCCCGGACGCGGTGCTGGCGTTCTGCGACAGCCGCTCGGTGGATGCGGACGGCAAGCCGGTGTCGGACAGCTACAAGGCCTACTTCGCCACCACCGTCGGCAGCGCGCTCGATGCCGACGGTCTGCATGACGGGCCCGATTTCGTCCGCACCTGCCTGGGCGAGCGCAACTTGATCCTCAATGCCAGCGGCGTGCTGTTCCAGAAGAAGGCGCTGCGCGAGGCGCTGGCGCGGCTCGGCGACGACCTGCTGACGTTCCGGGTCGCCGGCGATTGGCGGCTCTATATCGAGATCTTGAGCCAGCCGGGCGCGCAGGTGGCCTATGTCGCCGACCCGCTGAACGTGCACCGGCGGCACGGCGAGAGCACCACGCACCGGCTGGCGGCGCAGAAGCATCTGGGCGAGATCGCGCGCATCCACCGGCTGATCGGCCAGCAGCCGAAGGTGCTCGATGCCGACCGCATGCGGCAGGTCGCCTACCGCGCGCAGCTCGCCAGGCAGTTCGGCCTCAAGGTCGCGGCGGAGTAGGCGCCGGCGACGCCGCCGATAGATGCCGGCGATGGCGCCTATAGACGGCGCCGATTATCGCCGCGCCGGCCGCCGGGCTATGCTCGACCGATAACGTACGGCATCTGGAGAGACACATGGACGGAGACAATGTCGGCAAGTGCCCGATGCGGGGCGTGGCGCCGAACAACTCGACCGCCTGGCCGAAATCCAACCAGCAATGGTGGCCGAACCAGCTCAACCTCAAGATCCTGCACCAGCATTCAGTGGTCTCGAACCCGCTGAAGTCGGATTTCGACTACGCCGCCGCCTTCAAGACGCTGGACCTCGCCGCGGTGAAGCAGGACATCTTCGCGCTGATGAAGACCAGCCAGGACTGGTGGCCGGCCGATTTCGGCCATTACGGACCGCTGTTCATCCGCATGGCCTGGCACAGCGCCGGCACCTACCGCATCGGTGACGGCCGCGGCGGCGCCGGTTCCGGCACGCAGCGGTTCGCGCCGCTCAATTCCTGGCCGGACAACGCCAACCTCGACAAGGCCCGGCTGCTGCTGTGGCCGGTCAAGAAGAAGTACGGCCGCAAGCTGTCCTGGGCCGACCTGATGGTGCTGGCCGGGAACTGCGCCCTGGAATCGATGGGGCTGAAGACGTTCGGCTTCGCCGGCGGCCGCGCCGACGTCTGGGAGCCGGAGGAGGATATCGACTGGGGTCCCGAGACCGGCTGGCTCGACGACAACCGCTACAGCGGCGACCGTGAACTGGCCGGCGATCTGGGCGCGGTGCAGATGGGCCTGATCTACGTCAACCCCGAGGGGCCGAACGGCACGCCGGACCCGCTGGCCGCGGCACGCGACATCCGCGAGACGTTCGGCCGCATGGCGATGAACGACGAGGAGACGGTGGCGCTGGTCGCCGGCGGCCACACCTTCGGCAAGAGCCATGGCGCGGCCAGCGCCGCGGCGCATGTCGGCCCGGAGCCGGAGGCGGCGCCGATGGAGATGATGGGGCTGGGCTGGAAGAACAGCTTCGGCACCGGCAAGGGCGCCGATGCGATCTCCAGCGGCCTGGAAGGCGCCTGGACCTCGGAGCCGACGCGCTGGGACAACGGCTATTACGACAACCTGTTCAAGTTCGAGTGGGAGGTCTGGAAGGGCCCGGGCGGCGGCTGGCAGTGGCGTCCGAAGAACGGCGCCGGCGCCGAGCTGGTCCCGGACGCCCATGAGGCCGGCAAGCGCCACGCGCCGATGATGTACACCACCGACCTGGCGCTGATCACCGACCCTGCCTATCTCGAGATCTCCAGGCGCTTCCACGCCGATCTCGACTATTTCGCCGACACCTTCGCCCGCGCTTGGTTCAAGCTGACGCATCGCGACATGGGACCCAAGGTCCGCTATCTCGGCCCGGAAGTGCCGGCCGAGGATCTGCTGTGGCAGGACCCGGTGCCCCCGGTCGATCACCCGCTGATCGATGCCGCCGACATCGCCTCTCTCAAGGCGAAGGTGCTGGAGAGCGGGCTGACGGTAGCACAGCTGGTCTCCACCGCCTGGAAGGCGGCCTCCACCTTCCGCGGCACCGACAAGCGCGGTGGCGCGAATGGCGGCCGGCTGCGTCTGGCGCCGCAGAAGGACTGGGCGGCGAACGAGCCGGCCGAGCTGGCGTCGGTTCTGTCGGTGCTGGACGGCATCCGGACCGCGTTCAACGCGACCGGCAAGACGGTCTCGATGGCCGACCTGATCGTGCTGGCGGGCACCGCCGGCGTCGAGAAGGCGGCGGCCGATGGTGGTCACGCGGTCGAGGTGCCGTTCACCCCGGGCCGCACCGATGCGTCGCAGGAGCAGACCGACGTGCCGTCCTTCGCGGTGCTGGAGCCGAGGATGGACGGCTTCCGCAACTATGTCGGCAACCCGCGCGGCAAGACCGAGGAGACGCATCTGGTCGACCGGGCGCATCTGCTGGGGCTGAGCAGCCCTGAGATGACGGTGCTGCTGGGCGGCATGCGCGTGATGGGCGCCAATTATGGCGGATCGCCGCACGGCGTGCTGACCACCCGCCCGGGCGTGCTGAGCAACGACTTCTTCGTCAACCTGCTCGACATGGGCACGAGCTGGGCCGCGACCTCGCCGGAGGAGACCCTGTTCGAGGGCCGCGACCGTCACACCGGTGCGGTGAGATGGACCGCCACCCGCGCCGACCTCGTCTTCGGCTCGAACTCGCTGCTGCGGGCGGTCGCCGAGGTGTTCGGCTGCACCGACAGCCAGGAAGCGTTCGTGACCGACTTCGTCGCCGTATGGACGAAAGTCATGAATGCGGATCGCTTCGACCTGGTCTGATCACCCCTCGCCTGCACGACGATCAAACGCGGCGCTCCGGCAACGGGGCGCCGCTTTTTTCTGCGCGGAACCCGCGCGGTCAAAGGGATGCACGATGCGGTCAGCACCATCCACGTGTTCCTCGACCTTGGTTTCTCAAATCCCGCCCTTGCCCAGCGTCACGCGGGGGTTTTGTTGTCGAGGCAGGTCGCTTTAGTGTTCTATTGCTGGATTTCCGGTATTGTCAGAGAGCATGATAAGAAGACCGGGAAATGCAGCCGGATGGATCGCATGGCTGCTTGGCGACGATCGTCATGCAACCTTCAGATTGGCTCTGGAACAAAGAAGTGAACCGATCACCCGACGGGCTTGAGACGTTGCGCCGGATCGACGTTCCCACTGAAGATGCCGGCCAACTAGGTAAGTCCTGGCAAGAGAGAACAATCTCCATTAATCAATTCTTCTCTGTTGCGCAGAGAGTATCACCTCATAGGCTTGCCTCTCACTCACCTTTGCTTTCTCATACTCATCTTTCGACACTTCGCAAATTTTCATCTGAATGGCCAATTCCCCAGCATCATAGCGAAGATAGTATTTATCTCCTCTTTTCTGGAATTGGACTCCAAAGTGCTGTTCAGAGAATTCATCATTCTCGTGCACTGTATGATATCCCCGTCAAATTTCCCATGTCATGTAGCTCCATGGCCGTCCATGGTTTCTTACGGAACCTGTATATGCAGTTCTGGATTATCCGAGTCGCTCATTCATGGTAACCTATCCTGATGTGCTTTTGGCCATTTGGCTGCGCCTATCATCTCCGTCGACCATGAAAACAAACATAAAAGTTACCCATCTAGTAACGTTGGCGCTCTTTCTTATATCGGACTGACATCGTTTTTTCATCAAACACCGTAACATAATCCGTGTTGTTATAATTCGAAAGGATGTTTATTTCTTCTTCGACGTAATACACATCGAAGAAATCCTCGGCGTCTCGGCCTTTATCTATAATTAAGAATTCATTTCCCTCATAGTCTATTATTAGCGATCTTGAAAGAAGACCACCACTCTCCACAATGACAATAAGTTCTACTGTTCTGAGACTTATCGCCTTGCCTCTTTCTTCAAAGACGTATTTTTGATCTATCCCTTTATATTTCCACACCATACCAATCGGCGCCAGCTCTTTGACCGACCGCCTCTCAGGATTGTGAAGTCGATCATATTCCGGGTCTTTGTAAATATATTGGAATCTTATTGCCATTATGTTTGCCTATTTATTTTTTGATGGACCACCTGACGAAGTCTATATGGTCCCGAAGCGGACGCAGCGAGCGGTTTCGTCGTGTCATTTCAAGATCGCCAATCCCGAATGTGGGCCTAAGCCTGAGAAACCATTCGTCCGTTATCGTTGGTCGCTTCCTTCGCCAAAAATTCAAAACTTGCCGATTTGGTGTCTCAGAAAGTTTTTAGAATTGGCGTATCTGTCGAGACTAACCCAAGTGGCCTACGGGGAATGAAATTGACACCTCTGCCGTGTCATCAATAAACCCCGTCTCGGGTCGATTATGTGGTGTTTTTGTGGACGTCCAGGCTTGAAGTCCCGGGATTTCTGAGAGTTTAGATCGTAACTTGTCGGACATGGGTTTCCGCATGTAGACGACCTCATTGACCTTCGTCCATCCTGCGGATCTTTCTACAACTGTGTTTTCATCCAAAGTCGCAAGTTTGATTGCACGATCTATTGCAGAAGAGGCAGTCATGCTTACTCTCCATCCAGAGTTTGACCTCGATTCAGATTGCTTCCATGACCCCCTCCACAAAGCCCACGGGCCCGCCGGAAAGATATAACCACGGGATACGTTATTTACGCGAAATTCCATGAATCACCTACTAATGCCGTTCTATGGCGTTCAGGCTCTATACTTTCAAACAACCTTCCCGCGGGAAGTAGCGATGTTCGGTAGAATTTATACCCCGCCTATCATGCCGAGATGATCAAGTTGGTGGTGATACAGCACACCCAGCGCGCTCGCGCCCGGGCTTCGGACCTGCGCCAGCAGCCGGAAGCTGCCGGCTCATGCAGTTAGACCGTCGCCAACGGATCGTCGGGACAATCTCCAGGGTCTCCCCCCTTATCATCCGCCAGCGCCACCTTGCTGAACCGCACGAAATCCACCTGAGTGCAAACACCAGCCTGCGGATCGGCTGCGTCGCCACCGGCACCCACATCGTGCTCCACTTACCGTCCGACAAATTTCGTTGTCACTTACGCATAGCTCAAGCCACTAGTCTCCAGGTCAACCCAATCGGATCCTACGACCAAGACAGAAGCATGACAGATCGGTCCGTTCGAGGATCTAGTTCTGCAGACATCGCTCCCCAAGGAAAGAAAAATCGGAAACAGCCATTTCCAGACTGCCCCTTCCTATCTCTGATAGATTCACTCAGAATTTTTTTATGCAATTCGAATTTCTTTAATCCAGATAAATCCTGAGGAGTCTCGCCCGTGATATTCTGTAATAAATCGTTATGAAACGCCATTCCCAAAAAGAGATCGTGGCCACAAACATTATGATTCTTTACACCACAGTGCTTCCAGCCTGTATTTGTCTCAATTATTCGGAAAGCTGAGAATCCCGAATCAATAACCTTCTTAAATGAATCATTTTTGATAATGTATCCGCTCTTTATTCTCAAATTCCCGCTTGATAAATCAATATCGATTAACATTTTTATTTCCTGAATGGGATCGAATATAGTGGCGTAAGCCCAGACTGATAGTCGGGGACAAAGACTTGATTTAATCCACCTTCACCGAATTGGGGATTTGCAACAGTCGTTCCGGTAGCAGCCGGCAAGTCACCATTGACGCTATAAACTGTGACTCCATTTCGAAATCTTGGATAATTCGGGTTCGTATCGTTTGGAGCAACCTGTAATTTACTATAGTAGTCCTCTGCAGAGCCGTTGGTTTTCTGGAAGTCCTCCAGCGTCGTATAGTATGACGACTGCCCTGGAGCCGCCCCAACTAAGAGATCGCCATTATGTAGTGTAATATCCTTGTAAACATCAACTCCTGGATATAACCCTGATCCCTGCCATGCCGCCGCTTGTTCTGACGGCGACATCCCGCACAACCCTAGGGGATCGACCCATACCGTCGTCGCCTTCACGTAGTGCGAAAGATTGGTCCCTCCCCTCAGGCCGATCGGGTCCTGCTGGACGTAGATCCCCTCATCTGGCGCGAAATACCGGAACCGGTTGTAGCTCAGTCCAGTTTCGGAATCATGATACTGGCCCTGGAAGCGAACCGGCTGTTCGATACCGGCGACGCCCTGCTGCGCCACGGCACCGCGCGCTTTCAGCCGCGCCTGCCACACCACCCGCCCATCGTCGTTGGTCAGCTCCTGCGGCGTGCCGAGATGGTCCAGCTGGTAGTGGTACAGCGCACCCGGCGCGCTCGCGGCCGGGCGCCGGATCTGCGCCAGCGGCCGGAAGCTGCCCGGCTCGTGCAGATACACCGTCGCCAGCGGATCGGCCGGCGCCCGGTCCGGGACGGCACTCGTCGCCTCCGCCAGCAGCACATTGCCGGACCACACGAAATCCACCCGCGCGCTGGCGCCGGCCGGCGGATCGGCCGTGTCGTTCGCCGCCGCCGGCGACCACACCGTGCTCCGCTTCTCGGTGCGCCGCCCCAGCGCGTCATAGGCGAACGACGTCACCCGGCGCCCCCGCCTGCTGCGCTCCTCGACCTCGGCCATCTGGTTGTCGGCGCGATACCGATACAGCCGCTCGACCGCGCCGCCGGCGCCGCGCAGCTCGCGGATGCGGTTGCCGCAATCGTCGTATTCGAATTTGCGGTCGCCGCGCAGCAGCAGCCGGTCGCCGATCGCCGCCCCGAGACCGCCATCCTGGTCGCTGCCGAGAATGTTGCCGGCGGGGTCGATCACGAACCGTTCCGGCGCGTCGCCCTCCACGCCGACCAGCCGCGCGCAGGCATCGTACTCGTAGCGGCGCATTCCGCGCGCCAGATCCACCGTCTCGACCAGCAGGTCGGCCTCGTCCCAGCGATAGGCCCGCTCGATCACCGGCGCCCCCGACCCGCGAAGCCGCCCGGTCTGACGCACCAGCCTGCCCTGCGGATCGTAGTCGGACTGCGTGGTCAGCCCGCCGGCCCGGCGCAGGGTCTCGCGGCCCAGCGCGTCGCGCCGGAAGGCGGCCACCTCGCGCCCCTCGAAGCCGATCGCCAGCACCTGGTCCTGCGCGTCGTAGGCGGTCTCGATCAGACGCCCGTCCGGCAGCTCGGTGGCGATGCGCCGGCCGCGCGCGTCGTAGCGGTGGCGGATCGACAGCGCGTTGCGCCGCTCCTCCAGCAGCGCCCCGCCCGGCGCGTAGGCGAATCCGATCTCGCCCCAATCGTTGGCCGCCAGCGTCAGCGCGCCACGCGCATCGAAGGCGTAGCGGTCGGTCAGCCCGTCGCTGTGGCGCCGCTCCAGCAGCCGGCCGAGCCCGTCGCGGGCATAGGTCGCGCCGCGCCCCTCCTCGTCGCCATGCGCCGACAGGAACCCGGCCGCATCATACTGGTAGCTGCGCCGCCGCCCGTCGAAGCCGACCTCCTCGACCAGCTGGTCCGCCAGGTCGTAGCGCAGCGAATAGGGCTCGCCCTTGGCGTTGCTCAGCCCGACCAGGTTCAGGTCCTCGTCGTAGCGGTAAAGCAGGCCGGTGCCGTCCGCATTGAGCCGGCGGACCGGATAGGGCAGGCCGTCATACTCCCAGCGGGTGACGTGCAGGCGCGCATCCTGGTGGCTGGTGACTCGGCCCTCCGGGTCGTGGGTCAGCCGGACCGTGCCGCCATCCGGCCGCACGATCTCGGTCAGACGCCCGGCGGCGTCGAAGCCGTAGCGGGTCGGCGCCTGACCGGCCGGCCGGCTCTCGCGCAGCCGCCCCAGCGCGTCGTAGCTGAAATCGGCGCGGCGCGCGCCGTCGCCGACGCTGTCCCAGGCCAGCTCGCCGCGCTCGGTCCAGCCGAACCGGCGCAGCACCCCCAGCGCATCCTGGATCGCCACCGTGAAACCGCGCGCATCGCGCAGGAAGCGGCGCTCGCGGCCCGCCGCATCGACGTGCCGCGACAGGTTCAGCCGGTCGTCCCAGACGAACCGCTCGACGGCGCCGTCCGGCCCGGTCACCTCCTCCGGCAGGCTGGTGACCGCGCCGCCCGGCGGCACCTCGGCATGGCGGACCAGGGTCCGGCTGCCGTCGTAATTGACCGCCTCGACCACCCGGCCGAACCCGTCATGCCGCACCGACCGCGTTGCCCCGTCGGCCCTGGTCTCGGCGACCAGCAGCACCTCGTCCTGGTAGGTCCGCACGCTGCGACGCCCGAGCGGATCGACCCTGGCGGTGACGCGATGCATCGCGTTCCACTCGAACCGTTCCACCGCGCCGCGCCGGCTGCGCACCGTGGTGACCCGCGCCGCATCGTCATAGTCGAGATGCCGCTCGTAGAGCCCGTCATCGCCCCAGGTGGACAGGCAGCGCGCCTTGCTGCCGTTCGCGGTGCTGTCGTAGCGGAACCGGAAGGTGAGCCCCGCCGGCCGCCTTTCCTGCACCAGCAGGTGCCGGTCGTAGCCATACAGGAAGCGCCCGCCCGCCGCGTCGCGCGACTCCACCAGGTCGCCGTCGGCGTCGTAGGCGAACGCCACCAGCGCCAGCAGGCCGACCCCGTTGGGATGCGGCGCGTCGATGCCGACGATCCGGCCGGCCTGGCCGCGACGCACCACCAGCCTGCGCCCGGCACTGTCGATGATCCCCGAAAGGCCGCCATCCGCATCGCGCTTCAACGCGATGCTGTGCCCGTTCGGATCGGACAGCCCGGTGAGCCGGCGCAGCCGCTGCGGGCCGGTCTCGGGTCCGAAGCCGTAGCGCAGGCCCTGGTAGTCGCTGAGCCAGAGCTGGCGCCCGTCGCTCCAGAGCTGCAGCCGTTCGCGCGGATCGAACGACGGCGCGCCGGGCATCGGCGCCTCGAACAGCACCAGCCGCCCGTCGCCGAGACGCAGCGCCACCCGCTGGTCCGGCCGCACCGACAGCGCCATGTCGAGGCTGTGGTGCCAGCCATGGCCGAGTTCGCCATCGATGGTCGAGGCGGAGATCCAGATCCGCTTGAACACCAGCGGCAGCGGTCCAGGCAGTACGAAATCGGTCTGCTCGGTGAATACCGCCCCGGTGGCGGCATTGACCGGATGCCCGACCGCGTCGACCGACTCCGCCGCCTGTCCGGTATGGGCGCCGACCGCGTCGGCGACCGGGCCGGCCTCGCGCTCGAGCGTGCCGCGGCCGAGCCGGGTCGCGACCGAGTCCGCCGCCGCCTTCGCCGCCGCGGCCAGGCCCTCGGCGCCGCGCGCCAGGGTGCGGCCGGCCGCGCCGGTCAGGTCGGCGAGCCCGGCCAGCCCGCCTTCGCCGAGCGTCAGCACGTCGCCCAGTATCTCGATGCCGAGGCCCCACGGCTTGATCGGCAGCACGGTGACGGACGGGCCGCCGATCCGCACGTTGGGCGAGCCCGGCAGCACGATGCCGTTCTGGTTGGTCCTGGAGCCGACCCTCGCCGCATTCAGGCCGTTGATCCGCACCGTCGCCGCGCCGACCGCCACCAGCTCGCCCTCGTGGCAGGTGACCGGGCTGGTGACGAAGGCGGCGTCGCGCCCGTTGGTCCTGACCGTCGGCGAGCCGCTCAGGATCACCCCTTGCGGCGGCGTGGGGACCATGTCGCCGAGTGCGGCGCCCAGCTTCTGCAGGCCCCAGGCCGCCACCCCGGCCGCCACCACGCCCGCCGCCACCGCCCGCCCCGCCACCGCCAGCGGCACCAGCGCCGCGCCGCCGGTGGCGCCGACCGCGACCAGGGCGGCCTCGCCGACCACGGCGAGCCCGGTGGTGGCGACCTCGGTGGTCA
>CAZZZA010000092.1:0-12411 GCA_964658455.1 uncultured Lichenihabitans sp. | reverse complement strand
CTGACCGGCATGTTCCTGTGCGCGCAGGGCGCGTTCCGGATGATGCGGGCGCAGTCGCCGCGTGGCGGCCGCATCATCAACAACGGCTCGATCTCGGCGCACGCGCCGCGGCCGGACTCGATCGCCTACACCGTGACCAAGCACGGCGTCACCGGCATGACCAAGACGCTGTCGCTCGACGGGCGCGAGTGGGACATCGCCTGCGGCCAGATCGATATCGGCAACGCCGCCACCGCGATCTCGCAGGCGATGCAGACCGGCGCCAAGCAGGCCGGGGGGCATCTGGCGGTCGAACCGATGATGGACATCGCCGATGTCGGCCGCAGCGTGGTGTTCATGGCCTCGCTGCCGCTCGACACCAACGTGCCGTTCCTGACCATCATGGCGAACCGGATGCCGTTCCTGGGCCGTGGCTGAGGCTTGGCCGCGGCGCCGCGGCGCTCAGTGCGCCACGAAACCGCCATCGACCGGCAGCGCCACGCCCAGCACGAAACTGGCGGCCGGGCTGCACAGCCACAGCACCGCCGCCGCGACCTCGTCCGGGCGGCCCATGCGCCCGATCGGCTGCTGGCGCAGGAACGCCGCCATCGCCTCCGGGTCGATGCCGTCGCCCATCGGCGTGTCGATGCAGCCGGGACAGACCGCGTTCACCCGTATGCCGCTGGCGGCGTAGTCCAGCGCGGCGCTCTTGGTCAGGCCGACCACGCCGTGCTTGCTGGCATGGTAGGCGGCGCGGCCGGGTAGCCCGACCAGCCCGCCCAGCGAGGAGCAGTTGACGATCGCGCCGCTGCCCTGCCGCCGCATCTGCAGAAGCTGGTGCTTCATGCAGGTCCAGACGCCACGCAGGTTGACCGCGACCACCGCGTCGAACGCCTCGCCGGTCTCGTCGGTGACGTCGCCGACCGGCCCGAGGATGCCGGCATTGTTGTAGGCCATGTCGAGCCGGCCGAACGCCGACACCGTGCGCGCCACCAGATCCGCGGCCTGCGCCTCGTCGGCGACGTCGAGGCCCACCGCAAGCGTGCGGGCGCCCTCCCTGTCCAGCGCGTCGCGCGCCGCGCCGAGCGCGCGCTCGTTGCGGTCGGCGAGCACCACGGCGGCGCCGGAGCGGGCGAAGGCCCAGGCGGTGGCGAGCCCGAGGCCGGAGCCAGCGCCGGTCACGAGGGCGACCTGGTCCTTGAAGTCGTAGGTCGGGTTCATGATCGTCTAGCCCTCCCGCCGGTATTGCACGTCGCTCACCGGCTCCAGCCACGCGACGTTCTCGCCGTCGACCTTCTCGGTGATGGCGATGTGCGTCATGCCGGTCGCGTCGGTCGCGCCGTGCCAGTGCTTCTCGCCGGCGGCGAAGAACACGGTGTCGCCGGGCCCGACCGTCTCCACCGGCGCACCGAGGCGCTGCACCCAGCCGAGGCCGGCGGTGACGATCAGGATCTGGCCGGCCGGATGGGTGTGCCAGACCGTGCGCGCGCCCGGCTGGAAGCTGACGCTGGCGGTGGTGACGCGGCTCGGCGGCTCGGCCGCGGTCATGGCGTCGATATGGACGGTCCCGGTGAAGTTCTCCGGGGTGGCGCCGCGCTTCGACGGCGCCGAGGCATGACGGGTGATCTTCATGGCGACTCCGGCAGTGCCGGCGCCACGATCGGCACCGGTGATCCACCCAAGCTGGGCCTTGCCCGGCGCGGTGATTAGCCGCTAGATGGCGCATGAACCGATAAGCCTGGCTTCTCAATGCCGAGAACCGACCTGAACGACCTGGCCGCGTTCCTCGCCGTGGCGCGGGAGCGCAGCTTCACCAGGGCGGCGGCGCAGCTGGGGGTCTCGCAATCCGCCCTCAGCCAGACCCTGCGCGGCCTGGAAGCCCGTCTGGGCCTGCGGCTGCTGACCCGTACCACCCGCAGCGTCGCCACCACGCAGGCGGGGGAACGCCTGTTGCAGGCCGCCGGGCCGCGCCTGGACGAGGTCGAGGCGGTGCTGGCCTCGCTGAGCGCGCTGCGCGACACGCCGTCCGGCACCATCCGCATCACCGCGCACGACCATGCGGTGCGGGCGGTGCTGTGGCCGGCGCTGCGGACGCTGCTGCCGCGCTACCCCGACATCAAGGTCGAGATCGTCATCGACTACGCGCTGACCGACATCGTCGCCGAACGCTGCGACGCCGGCATCCGCACCGGCGAGATGGTGGACAAGGACATGGTGGCGGTGCGGATCGGCCCGGACCTGCGCTCGGCGGTGGTCGGCGCGCCGGCCTATTTCGCCGGGCGCCCCAGACCGCGCCGGCCGCAGGACCTGACCGCGCATGCGGGCATCAATCTGCGCCTGCCGACCCGTGGCGGGCTGTATGCATGGGAGTTCGAGAAGGCGGGACGGGAAGTGCGGGTCAGGCTCGAGGGCCAGCTCGTCTTCAACGCCTCGGCGCCGATGCTCGACGCCGCACTGGCCGGGCTGGGGCTCGCCTACCTGCCGGAGGACACGATCGCCCCCTACCTCGCCGACGGCCGGCTGGTCCGCGTGCTCGCCGACTGGTGTCCGCCCTATCCCGGCTACCATCTGTACTATCCGAGCCGTCGCCAGCCGACCCCGGCCTTCGCGCTGCTGGTGGAGGCGCTGCGCTACCGGCCCTGAGCGCGTCACCCGGCCCGGCAGTATCCACCGCACAACCTGACAACAAGCTGACGTAATACTTGCCGAGGACTGTGCCGGGCGGCAGTTGTCATCGGATTGTCACGCCATCGACCAAGACAGGCAGCGTCTCGTCTGGTCTTGTGCGCCCCGCCCCAACAGATCGAGAACAACCGGATGTCACGCATGGTCACGCACCTCCTGCGCGGAACAGCGCTCGCCACGAGCCTGCTGTCGCTGCCGCTCGCGGCGCAGGCGCAGAAGAAGTCGGTCGAACTGCCGACCGGGCTTTCGATCACGCCGCTGGCGATTCCCGGCGCGCGCCAGCAGCTGCTGAACCCGAACCTGCCCAGCTACCCGAACTTCATCGCCGGCGAGGCGCTGCAGGAGGCGGTCAGCCCGGACGGGCGCAGCCTGGCGGTGGTGACCGGCGGCCAGAACTCGCTGAACACGCCGAGCGGCGCGACCGACGTCGCGAACTCGACCCAGTACATCTTCATCTACGACATCAGCGGCACCTCGGCGCGCAAGCCGGTGCTGACCCAGGTGATCAAGCAGACCAACGCCCATCGCGGCCTGGTGTGGTCGCCGGACGGCAGCGCGCTGTTCGTCGCCGGCGGCTCGGACGATGCGGTCTATGCCTACGTCAAGACCAACGGCGTGCTGGCGCTGCAGACCAAGTTCGCGCTCAACCACACCAACCCCGGCGGGCTTCCCGGCGGCGTCGGCCTGTCGGTCAAGCCGGAGACGGTCGGGCTGGCGATCTCGCCGGACGCACGCACCGGCGTGGTCGTCAACAACTACAACGACTCGATCAGCGTCATCGACATCGCGAGCGCCAAGCTGCGCTTCGAGTACGATCTGCGTCCGTACAACACCAGCGGCACCAACGGGGTCGCGGGCGGTGAATATCCGTTCGCGGTCGTCATCAACGGCAACTATGCCTACGTGTCCTCGACCCGCGACCGCGAGATCGTCGTCGTCGACATCTCCGGCAGCGCCGGCCGTCTGGTCAAGCGCATCCCGCTGGCCGGCAACCCCTACGGCATGACCATCAGCAACGGCAGCCTGTTCGTCGCCGAGGACAACCAGGACCGGGTCGGCATCATCGACCTGGCCAGCAACGCGCTGCTGCGCGAGATCGACGTGCGCGCGCCGGCCGGCGTGATCTCCGGTCCGCGCTACACCGGCGCCGCGCCCTATGCCGTCACCGTCTCGCCGGACGGCAAGACGCTCTACGTGGTCAATAACGGCGCCAACGACATCGCCGTGGTGCCGCTCACCGGCAGCGGCGCCCTGACCGTGCAGGGCCTGATCCCGACCGCCTATGCGCCGAAGGACGTCGCCTTCAGCCAGGATGGCAGCCAGATGTTCATCATCAACGGCAAGAGCAACACCGGCCCGAACCCGTCCAACCTGCTCGGCAACACCGGCTATATCCAGTACAAGGCGTTCGCGCCGATCCCGCCCGGCTACACCGACAACACCGCCGGCATCCTGGCCGCCAACAAGATCGCCGCCGCCGCCGCCGCCGCGTCGAACCAGTACCAGTTCCAGCTCGAGCAGGCGTCCCTGGTGAGCGCGCCGACGCCGGACAACGCGGCGCTGATCGATCTGACCGCGCAGGTCGCGAAGAACAACCGCTACACGGCCCGCGAGGCACCTGCGAACAAGCAGACGCTGGCGTTCCTGCGCAAGCACATCAAGCACGTCATCTATATCGTCAAGGAGAACCGCACCTACGACCAGATCCTGGGCGATCTGGGCAACGGCGCGAACGGCGATCCGTCGCTCACCCAGTTCGGCCAGCAGATCACGCCGAACTTCCACAGGATCTCCAAGCAGTTCGTGACGCTCGACAATTTCTACGATCCGGGCGACGGCAGCATGGATGGCTGGTCGTGGTCGATGCGCGGCCGCATCACCAACGACGAGGAAGTGACGCAGCAGCAGAACTACGCCTCGGTCAACCGCGGCGTCTCCTACGAGAGCGAGGGCTCGAACCGCAACGTGCCGGTCGGCGTCGCCGCCGCGGCACGCGTCGACGCGGTGGCGCCGACCATGATCGGCAACACGGTGTACGACTATAATTCGCTCTCGGCGCTGCTGCCGGGCGGCACCGCCAACCTGCTGCCGGGACCGCGCGACATCAGCGCCACCGACACCATGTTCGGCGACGAGCCGGGCAAGGAGCAGGGCTACATCTTCGTCGCGGCGATGAAGGCCGGGCTGTCGGTGCGCAACTACGGCTTCATGACCAGCAATATCGGCCCGACCACGCTGAACGGCCAGCCGATCACCAATGCCGGCGCCGCCGGCGTGCAGCAGGTCGCGGAGCTGAACGGCGCGCTGCAGGGCTATACCGACCTGTATTTCCGCGGCTTCGACCAGACCTATTCGGACCAGTGGACGGTCAACGAGTGGAAGCGCGAGTTCAACCAGTATACCCGCAGCGGCAACCTGCCGGCTTTCGAGACGGTCCGACTCAGCCACGACCATACCGGCAGCTTCTCCACCGCGCTGGCCGGCGTGAACACGCCCGAGACCCAGGAGGCCGACAACGACTACGCGGTCGGCCGGGTGGTGGAGGCCGTCGCCAAAAGCCCGTTCGCCGACAGCACCGTGATCTTCGTGATCGAGGATGACTGCCAGGACGGGCCCGACCATGTCGACAGCCACCGCGCGACCGCCTATGTCGCCGGCGCCTATGTGAAGCAGCACGCGATCGTCAGCACCCGCTACAACCAGGTCAGCCTGCTGCGCACGATCGAGGACATTCTCGGCACCGCGCACGTCAACCTGCTGACGGCCAACGCGGAACCGATGGCGGACGTGTTCGACATCTCCGGCAACGGATCCTGGTCCTACACCGCCACCGCCTCGACCATCCTCAAGACCACGACCCTGGTCGCGGAGCGCGACGGCGGCACCCGCTACGCCGGCGGCCCGGACATCCGTCCGCTGCACGATGCGGCCTGGTGGAGCAACAAGACCAGGGGCTTCGACTTCTCCGTCGAGGACCGCGTGCCCGGCGCGATCTTCAACCGGGTGCTGTGGGAAGGCACCAAGCCCGGCGTCGCCTATCCGGCGATGGCGACCACCGCCGCCGACAGCGACGACTGATCGTCGCCGGCCGCCCCTGCGACCGCCACCCATGCAACGGCCGCCCCACCGGGCGGCCGTTCGCGTTCCGGTTCACGCCACCGGAAACACCACCACGCAGGCGAGGCCCGGCGCGTTGTCGAGCAGCCGCAGCGTGGCGCCGTGATGGGCGGCGATCGCCTTGACCAGGCTCAGCCCCAGGCCGTTGCCCGGGGTGCTGCGGCTGGCATCGAGCCGCGCGAAGCGGCGCAGCACGAAGGCGTGCTCGGCGGCGGGGATGCCGGGCCCGTCATCGGACACGGTGAGCGCCAGCCCGTCGGCGACCCGGCGCGCCTCGACGACGATGTGGCTGCCATCCTGCGTATGGCGCAGCGCGTTCTCGATCAGGTTGGCCAGCAGCTGGCCCAGCAGCGGCTTGTCGCCGCGCACCGACAGCGCCAGCTGGCCGGCGTCGAGCCTGGCGGCGAGATGCTGGCCGCGCTCCTCGGCGACCGGGCCGAACACCTCGAGCATGGTCTCGATCAGCGGGCCGAGCGCGACCGGGGCGAAGCCGCGCTCCAGGGCCGCCTGCGACTCGATCTGCGCGATCCGCAGCAACGCGCTGAAGGTGACCAGGATCTGGTCCACCTGGGCGGTCGCGATCTCGACCTGTCCGCGCAGCGCCTCGGCGGAGGCCGGCCGCCGCGTCGCCAGCTCCAGCCCCTGGCGCAAGCGGGTCAGCGGGGTCCGCAGGTCGTGGGCGATATCGTTGGAGATCTGCCGCATGCCCTGCACCAGGCTCTCGATCCGTTCCAGCATCGCGTTCAGCGTCCCGGACAGGTGGTCGAACTCGTCGCCGGAGCCGCCGAGCGCGATGCGCTGGGTCAGGTCGCCGGCCATGATGGCGCGGATGCCGACGCTGATCGCCTCGATCCGGCGCAGCACCAGCATCGCCATCACCAGCCCGCCGATCAGCCCGATCGCCGCGATCGCCCCCAGGCTCCAGAGGAAGGCGCCGACCAGGGACCGGCGCATCGCCAGCCGCGCCGCCTCGTCGCTGCCGACGAACAGATAGACCCCGTCCGGCAGGAAGCGGCCCTGGCCGCGCACATGGATCATGCGCCGGCCCGATGCGACCGACGGGCCGAGCACCGGCAGTTCCAGCGTGCGGCGGCCGGCGCGCGGCGGCAGGGCGGCCATGTTGCCGACCACCACCCTGCCCTGCGCGTCCTGCAGCAGATAGAAGAAGCCGGGCGCGTTGCGCACCAGCGTGCCGATCACGTCGCGCAGCCGTGCCGGGTCGCCGCCGGCATCTGCGCTGATCTCGGCCATCTCGTTGGCCACCGTGGCATCGATCTGCCGGGTCATGAAGCCGTCGGTGCTGACGAACACGATCGCGAACAGCACCAGCGAGGAGAGGGTGAAGAAGGCGGCGAAGACAAGCATCAGGCGGAACGACGAGCTGCGGGTCAGACGCAGCGCCGCTCCCCGCCGGCTCCTATCCTGGCCCATCGTCGGCACGCATCACGTAGCCCGCGCCGCGCACGGTATGGATCAGCTCGCGCCGGTCCCGGCCGAGCTTGTCGCGCAGCCGGCTGATATGGCTCTCGACGATGTTGGTGTTGGGGTCGAAATGCAGGTCCCACACCTGCTCCAACAGCATGGTGCGCGTCACCACCTCGCCCTGGTGTCGGATCAGATGCTCCAGCAGCCGGTATTCGCGCGGCTGCAGCACGATCAGCGTGCCGTCGCGCCTGACGGTGCGCGACAGCAGATCCACCGTCAGGTCGGCGATGCTGATGCGGGTCGCCACCTGCAGCGGCGTCTGGCCGCGCCGGCCGAGCGCGGCGACACGCGCCTTGAGTTCGGCCAGCGCGAACGGCTTGACCACGTAATCGTCGGCGCCGGCATTGAGCCCGGCGACGCGGTCGTCGATGCCGTCCAGGGTGGTCAGGAACAGGATCGGCGTCCGCACCGCGCTGCCGCGCAGCATCCTGACGATCGACAGCCCGTCGAGCCCCGGCAGCATGCGATCGACCATGATCACGTCCCAGGGCTCGCTGGCCGCCAGCACCAGGCCGGCGCGCCCCTCGGTGGCCACCTCGAGCACATGCCGCTCCTCGCGCATTCCCTCGCCGACGAAGGAAGCGGTCTCGGCGTCGTCCTCGATCAGCAGAACTCTCATCGCGCTCATGCGACCTGAAGAACCCAGCCGGTCAAGTTGTCAATGCACAAGCTGCATGACACGACCCGACAGGCAGCGTGCCGCTATCCGGCAAGCCCTCACCAGGAGACGAACCGACCGTGCGCATGTCCAAGGCCGCCGCCCCCCTGATCCTCTGCTGCACGCTGGCTGGGGCCCTAGTGCCCGGCCCGGCGCTGGCGCAGCCGGTGCCCGGAAAGGTCATCGCCGACGTGCGCGGCAAGGATGCGCCGGGCGGCTGGGACTACGCCGCCGTCGACCGGGAGATCGGGGCGCTGCTGATCGCCCGCAGCAGCGGCATCGACACCTTCGGCCTGGCCGACAACCGCTTCGGCCCGACCCTGGCGCAGGGCCACCACCTGCATCAGGCGCTGCCGCTGCCGGGCAAGCGGATCCTGTCCACTGACGGCGACAGCAAGACCGCCAGCATCATCGACGCCACCAGCGGCGCCGTGATCACGACGCTGCGGACCGGCGACAAGCCGGACGCAGCGATCCTGGATCCGGCCGACGGCTCGGTGCTGGTGATGAACGGCGAGTCCGGCAGCATCACCCGCATCGCCGCCGCCGCCACCGCGCCGCGGGTCGCCGGCACGATCGAGGTCGGCGGCGGCCTGGAGACCCCGGCGCTCGACGGGAACGGCCGGCTGTTCGTCAACATCGAGGACCGCAACCAGATCGCCGTCGTCGCCCTCGCCTCCGGGCAGGTGACGGCGCGCTATCCGCTGGCCGGCTGCGACGGCCCGACCGGGCTGGTCTACGACCCGGACCGGCGGCTGCTGATCTCGTCCTGCGCCAATGGCGTGGCCAAGATCCTGCACGATGACGGCAGCGAGGCGGCGACGCTGAAGATCGGCAAGGGCCCCGACGCGGTGCTGGCCGACCTGGGGCATGGCCGCGTGTTCATTCCCAGCGGCGGCGACGCCACCCTGTCGGAGATCGCGCTCGACGGCACGCCGCACGTCACCCGCCAGATCGCCACCCGGCCGGGTGCGCGCACCGGCGCGCTCGATCCCGACACGCAGCGTGTCTATCTGCCGTACGGCAAGGTGATCCGCGCCGCCGGCCGGCCGTCCAGGCTGGTGCCGGGCAGCTTCGGCGTGCTGGTGCTGGACGTCCGATAGCCGACCGGCCTTAACCGGGCGCTAACCTCCAGGGCGTATCAAGGTCCCTGCCGGCAGGGACCGGAGCGGCCGCGCTCGATGCGTGCAACACAGGCGCGGCCGCCACAAAAACCAGCCGCGCCACGCAATTCCGACCGGTCTTTCGCTGCCCGGGAAGTTTCCCGTCGGACGAGACGGAAGGGGCAAATTTCCGCGCCGCCGGGACGGTGTTCGCGGTTGAACCGGGTGCGCGGTTCGGCTTCTCTGACAGCCGGCCCGCGCGATCTCTCGGACACCGCATGATGACAGACCGGCACCCAGGCGTCCTGACCGACGGTTCGGAGCATCACGACGCCCCGGCCATGGCGAGACGGGCCGCGCAGCAGATCCTGGCCTGTCTGGGCGACGGCCCGCAGGGGGTGGTGCTGCTCGGCGCGGCGCAGGACACCGCGGAGGTGATCGGCTGTCTGCTGCCGCTGCTCGACGGCCAGGGGCTGCGCGCCGTCGGGCTGCAGGCCTCGTCCGCCACGCCGGCGCTGCTGCGCGCCCGCGTCGGCGCCGCCCATGCCGCGAGGCCCGATCGCGCGACGCGTATCCTGCTGGTGCTCTCGCAGGCGCAGGCGGCGTCGCCGGACCTGCTGCACGAGCTGGACCTGGCGGCGGAGGCCGCTTCGATCCATGGCGGGCTGGCCTTCCTGCTCGCCGGCACCGACCCCCTGCCGCCGCTGTTTGCCGCCGCCAACACCTACGGGCTTGAGACCGCCTGCCCGCATCTCGTCGATCTGCGGGATACGATGGCGGCGGAGTCCGCGCCGGACCCCTCGCGCGGCATCGACGTCGTCGCCGGCGCGCTCGCCGCCGGCGCGCCGGCGATCGCCCTGGTCGGTCCGGTGGCCGAGACCAGCGACATGGTGCGCCGGCTGCTGGCGCGCTGTGCGTCGGCGCGGCTGCTGCCGGCCAGGCTATCCGCCGCCACCGCCACCCCGGACGGGCTGCGCGCGGCCGCCTCCCGCGCCCACGACGCCAGGCCGGATGCCGGCTGCGGCGTGCTGCTGGTCATCGAGGATGCGGAGGCGCTGTCGGCGGCGATGATCGCGGAACTCGAACAGGCGGCGGAGGCGGCGCTGCGGTTCGGCGGCCTGCAGATCCTGCTGGCCGGCACCGTCGATCCCGGTCCACGGCTCGCCGCTGCCGGCCTCCCGACCCTGCCGGCGGTGCTGTGGCGCTTGCGCTGCCAGGGGGCGGATGCGCCCGCGCCGGTGCTGTCCTTCGCGCCGCGGCCGGGGCGCTGGCGGCGCTATCCGGCGCCGGTCGGGCTGGCGGCGGCGGCGGGCTTCGCCGGCCTGACGCTCACCGCCTTGATGCCGGCCGGCCTGCTCCCGCACTGGCCGGGACGGCCGGCGGGCCATGCCGACAACCCGCACCCCGCGCCGCAGACCCGGCTCGCCGCGGTGATCCAGCCGCCGCCGCTGACCCAGACGCCGCTTCCCTCGCCCGCGCCGGCCCCCGCCCCGGCACCGGCCGGCGCCAGCCTGCTGCTGCTGGCCCAGCCGGGCGACACGCTGCGGGCGCTGTATCGCGCGGTCTATCGCGGCGCGGACGCACCGCCCTATGCGCAGATCGCGGCGATGAACCCGGTGCTGCGGCCGGGGACCAGGTTGGTGTTCCCGTCGCCGTCGGGCGGCTGGCCGAAACCCTAGGCCCGCCCGCCGCCGACGCTCAGGGGACCGCCATCGAGGCGGTGACGCTCGGGCGGGCCACCGCCGCCGCGCCGGTCTCGGCGAGCGCCCGCAAGGCGGGGTCGTCGGTGCGGCTGGCGACGTCGACGAACAGGCTGTAGGCGCGGTGACGATCGACCGAGACGCCAATGCCGTTCTCGTAGCACCAGGCCAGATCGTAGCGCGCCATCAGCGCGTTCGGCCCGGCGCCTTCCGACTCCCGGCCGAACATGGAAGCCGCCGCAGCGGTCGCCGCCGGGGTTCGGCTCAGCAGCTGACGCTGCGCCGCCAGGAACAGATGGTCCTGACCGGGTTCGCTCTCCGGGGCGGCGCGTGACCCGCCATCGAGCGCCGGCGACGGCCGCACCCGGAACGCCGCCCGGGTGGCGTGCGGCAGATGCGCCCGCGCCGCCTCGATGCCGTCCGCAGCCGCATCCTTGAACAGGCGCCGTGCCACGGCAGGATCGCGCTGTACCCCGTCGCCGTCGCTGTAGACCAGCGCCAGGTTGTATTCGGCGCGTCCGAACCGGTGCGCCGCCGCACGCTGATACCAGTGTGCCGCCAGCGCGGCGTCGCGCGCACCGCAGCGGCCGGAATCGTAGCAGACCGCGACGTTGAACGCCGCCGGCACGTCGCCGAGATCGGCGGCGCGCTGATACCAGCGCAGGGCCTGGGTCTGGTCCTGCTGCACGCCCTCGCCGGTATCGTAGAGGATCCCGACATAGCGGGCCGCCTGCGCGTCGCCCTGCGCGGCGGCGTCCATCCAGCCATGCAGCGCCTCGGCGAACGCACCGTTCTGGAACGCCTGCATGGCGGCGTCGCGCGATGCGGGCCCGGGCGCCGCCAGCGCCGGTCCCACGCAACAAGACACCGTCAAAAAAGCGGCAATCGTTATGTTTTTCATGAGGGTTTCCTTAATAAGGAGTATCGGTAACGCCTCAGCCAAAAGAATTTATCTTCCCTTTCCTTCGAGAAAGGAAGTAGAAAGTTAAAAATCCATAAATTAGGGGAGTTATCGCGCCGTGAAACCTTTCCCTGCCATCGATCATCGGGCGGCGTCCTGCCTGGCCGTCGCCCTGCTGCTCTCCGCCTGTGCCGCGCCGCAACCCGGGCCCAACGCGGCCGCTTCCAGCGTCCAGGCCCCCGCCAACGTGCCGCTGGCGACCAAGCCGACCGCCGGCGACGAAGCCAAGGCGGTGGTCAACGACCAGATCGCGGTCAGCTTCGCCGATGGCAGCGCCGCGCTGTCGGCGGAGGCGGAGAAGAAGCTCGACCTCGCCGCCCGGCTGTTCCGCGACGCCAACCCGGTGCTGATGTTCACCACCGGACACTCGGACAATACCGGCGACGAGTATGCGAACCTGCTGCTCTCGGCGCGCCGGGCGCAGGCGGTGAAGAAGGCGCTGGTGGCGCGCGGCATTCCCGCCGATCGGCTGTTGCTGCGGGCGATGGGCGCCTCGGACCCGGTCGGCAACGCGGCGCCGGCCTCGCCCGAGAACCGGCGGGTGGTCGTCACCTGGCGTCTGATCTGACCCGCATCGCGTCCGGCCGTCAGGTATGATTAGGTCCGGCCTGCGCTCGTCCCACCGGGCCGGGCGCAGGAGCCGGAACTGACGCCGAGGGAAACGGACGGATGCATATCGCGATGATCGGCGGCGGCTATGTCGGGCTGGTGTCGGCTGCCTGT
>CAZZZA010000091.1:415-12590 GCA_964658455.1 uncultured Lichenihabitans sp. | reverse complement strand
CGGCGGCCGGCGCGGCTGGCGGCGGCGGCGCCTCGGCGGCATCCAGCGTCGCCGAGGAGGCGGCCGGCGCCGGAGTCGCCGCGGCAGGTGGCTTGGGCGCCACGACCACCGCCGGCGGCAGCGGCTCGTTTGCGTTCAGCCGCACCGACAGGTTGCGCTGCTCGATCAGCTGCTCGGTCAGCGACGCGCGCAACTGCGGCGAGAGCAGCACCGGCGGCTTGGCCGGGGTGGTGCCGACCTTGGGATAGGGATCGTCCACCCCCGGCGGCGGCGGACGCAGCTGCGCGATCGCGCCGCCCTCGAGCTGGTGCCACCAGTTCACCGGCGTATCGACCGGGTCGCGATGGCCGCACCCCGCCAGCACGGCGGCGGTCGCGGCCAGGGTCACGACCGCCCTGCCGGTCCCGGCACGGTGGCGCCGGCCCCCTGCCCTGTCGCTTTCGGTGCGCTGCATGCCAACATCCTCGGGGCCTGGATCGGCGCAGATCGGCCGCTTTCCGATACTGTTACCCGCGCCGATCGCCCCGGCCAAGGCATGCCCAGGATCAGGCCGCCGGTTTGCACCCGATGGTCAGGATGTGCAGCCCGCAATCGACCAGCGCCCGATCGTTGGACAGCGCCCGTTCCTCTTCCATCGTCCTGGCCTCGTCGGTGCGCATCGAGTCCGTCAGGCCCGCACGGCCCAGCGCGCCGGCGCCGACCGCCAGGCCGTGGCTGCGTATCGCCACCAGCCCGGCGCTCCTGAAATCCGCCTCCAGCGTGTCGCGGTCGTAGAGCCGCAGCGAGGCGGTGTGGCTGGCGTGGCGGAAATCGCCGCGTCTGCTCGACAGGTGCCGTATCGCCTCCTCGCCGCGTCCGGCGCGGACCAGTTCGAGCACCAGGGAGGCCAGCGAATCGACATAGAGGCAGGCGACGCCGCCGGGCTTGAGCCAGCCGGCAATCCTGGCGATCATCGCCGCCGGGTCCGCTGCGTACTGCACCGAGCCCATGCCCAGCACCAGATCGGCGCTGCCGGGCTCGACCCAGGCCTGCTCCATGGGGCTGTCGATCAGGCGGAAGCCGGCGCCGAGCCGACGCGCGGTCAGGCCGGCGATCATGCCCGCCGCGTGCTCGATGCCGATCACCGAATGGCCGGCCGACAGGAAGAACGGCACCCAGCGTCCGGTGCCGCAGCCGACATCGACGATGGTCGCGCATCGCGGCAGCGCGATCGCGGTGACGTGCTCGAAGGCCAGCCGGTCATAGACCCGCCGATGCGACGGCGCCGCGTAGCTCTGGTCGTAGCCATCGGCGATGGCGCTGTAGAGCTGGCTGGGGTGGGTCAGGGCGATCATGCGACGCTCCCGAACCGGCGGCGGCCAGTACCGCGCGGCGCCGGCCGACCCGACGACCGCCCGCCACCGCTACGGACGCGGCCCGGCAGACGACGCTCCACCGGACGGCTGGCCTCGGTCTCGATCAGGCGGTCGGCGATCATCAGCCCGACATCGTTCTGCCAGACCCAGAGCCCGTTCACCTGGCCGCGGAACGATGGCTCGCCGCCCAGCCTGCCGCTCGGGTGGAAGCCGGCCGCCAGCCCGATGCCGAACAGGCCGGGGATCTCGCCGCCATGCTCGTCCAGCACCCCGCAGCCGGGCCCGACCAGCGGCGCATCGGGGCGATCGGCGTTCAGCGTCAGCCGCGCGCCGTTCTCGTCCAGCACCGGCAGCGCCCGCGGCCTATAGCCGAGGGCCGCCACGATCAGGTCGGCATCGCGCAGCAGCGCCAGGTCGCCCGGCGTATCGCCGAGCTGGCGCAGCCGCACCAGCGGGTCGGCCACCGCCCCGCCGCGTCCGAGCAGCCCCAGCAGCAGCGTCCGCGAATCGAAACGGAGGCCGCCGAAGCGGTGGACGAAACCGCTGACCGGGCAGACATCGTCGGCGCCGAAGTCGTGATAGCCGTCGGCGCGGGCCAGCTCCGCGGAGGCGTAGAACGGCTTCATCGGCCGCCGGTGCAGCACCGTCACCGGCGTGCGCCCGCCCTGCTCGGCCACCACGCCGCTCAGCACCCGCGCGCACGACATCGCGCTGGTCGAGCCGCCGATCACCACGACCTTGGGATCGCGGTGGCGCGACAGGCTGGCGGCGATCGCCGAGCGGCCCTGGGCGGTAAGCACCTGGTTCGATTGCAGGAGCCGGTCGCCGAAGGCCGGGCGCAGCGCGACGCCCGCGACCTGGCGGTGATCGAGCAGCGATGATGGCTGCCAGCCGCCGGTCGCCATCAGCACGGTCCGCGACGCGAGGCGGACCTCGTCGCCGGAGACGTGACAGCGCAGGCCGGTCTCCCAGCCGCCATCCGCGGTGCGCCTGGTCCAGAGCGCGCTGTGACGGGTCAGCACTCGGCAACCGGGCTGCGCGCCGACGATGGAGGCGAGCACGTCGCCCACCAGCTCCATCAGGTTGCCGACCAAATAGAGCGGCACCGCGCCGCGCCCGTAGAGACTCATCGCCCGCGCGGTCGGATGATCGATCAGCGCCGCCAGACGCGGCTCCGGGTTACCGGCCAGGCAGGACAGGAAGGTTTCCGCCGCGCTGTCGGAGTTGATGGCGTAGTCGCCGATGCTGCCGAAACCGATCGCCGTCTGCTGCTCGACGATCGCGAGGCCAGCGGCGAGCAGGGCGGGCAGCCGTCCGCTGCGCGACGCCGCGAGCAGCGGCGCGAGGCCGCCCGGTCCGCCGCCGACGATCACATGGCCATAGGTCTGGCTGCGCCAGAGGCCAGGGCGGCGGGCCGGACCGGCGGCGCTCATGCCGACTTGATCGACCGGCCGGGATCGGGCTGGCGCGCCATGCGGCCGGGAAGCTGCAGGACCGCGTCGGCGCGATCGACGAACGGGCGGCAGATCTCGTGCAGCGCGTCGCATACCTGATGCACGGTCGAGACCGTCATCGCGTTCCAGAGCGGCAGGCACAGGATCTGCGCCGAGATCCGCTCGGTGACCGACAGGTCGCCGGCAAACCCGTTCATCATGAAATAGGGCTGGGCCGCGACATGCGGCGAGAAATAGGTGCCGGTCCCGATCCCGCGCGCGGCAAGCTGGGTCACGATCATGTCGCGCATGCCGCGCTGCGCGACCGGCAGCAGCACCGGCATGAACTGGTGGGCGCAGCGCAGTCCGCTCGCCTCCTGGAAGGTCCAGCCCGGCAGGGCGGCGCGATAGGCCTCGGCCAGGGTTTCGCGATGCGCCACCACGCCCTCGAACTGCTCGAGCTGCGCCAGCGCCAGCAGCGCCCCGACCTCGCTCATCTTGGCGTTCAGGCCCGGCATCGTCGCCGACCGCTTGCTGCCGAAACCGAAATTGCCCATCACCCGCAAGATCTGGACCAGTTCCGGGTCGGCGGAGTGGATCACCCCGCCCTCGCCGGTGCTGAAGGTCTTGGTGGCGTGCATTGAGAACACCACCGGCAGGTGCGAGAACGCCCCGAACGCGCGGCCGGCGCCATCCAGGCTGCCGAGCGAGGCCGCCCCGTCCACCACGACCGGAATGCCGGTGCGCGCGCTCAACGCCTCGTAGCGCGCGAGATCGATGCAGCTGCCGAACGTCGCATAGGGCACGATCACGGCGATGTTGGCGCCGTATTGCGCGATCATCGCCTCCTCGGCGCTGGCGGAGGCGGCCCAGTCATCCGCGTCGATGTCGCAGAACAGCGGCGTGAGCCCGATCCAGTCCGCGGCCTGGGCTGCGGCGGCGAAGGTGAAGGACGGCATCAGCGCGTAGCGGCGCTCGCCGCGTCCGAGCAGGGAACCGCTGCCGGCCCGCGCCCGCTCGATCACCGCGCGCATCGCCATCATGAGCCCGATGGTCGCGTTGCAGACCGTCACGCAGGCGCCGCCGTCGGCGAACATGGTCTCCTGCATCGCCTGCTCGAACCTGGAATTCACCGGCCCGTAGTTCGAATGGATGCCCGACGCCTCGATGTCGCGTAATTCGTCGCCCAGTCCAAGCAGGCTTGGCGGCGCGGGTCGAATGAACGGAACCATCTCGAACTCCGGCACATGATGGTTGACGAACGATTAACGGTAGGCAGACGTCGCAAGTGCAGGGGGCCCGGAACCGAGCAGATCGGATCGTGTTTCGGCGCGGCGCCACCGTTCCAGCCAGGAAACACAGAAACCGTTAAAATATGATCAACGGCGCTTTTCTGCCCGGCTGATGAAATAACACATACATCCTGTGTTTCATTTTTATATAGTCAAAACGCCGATCGTCTCTATTTACCGTTATTTTAACAGTCGCGTTCGGACGGCGGCGCGAAGCACGCGCAGCGGGCCCGGCCGCCACCCTTCCCCTGCGCCGCAGAAGCCCCACATCAACGGCGAGCGCCGCCGGCTTGGCTTTGCCCCTGGCCGGTAGCAGGATGGCGGCACTGATCCCCGCACGCCCGGATCGAGGAGAGACTGATGAACGGCATGCAGCCGCACGACCGCATCCGCATGGATGACGATGACCGGGAAGAGGGCGACGAGCCCGAGGTCCCCGAGCCGAACGGGCCGGAGCGATCGGAGCCGGGTGACAACAAGACCCTGTCCTCGCCGGTCAACGAGCTGGAGAAGCGGCTGTTCGACCAGCGCAAGGTGCTGATCTTCGGCGCGATCAACGACAAGGTGGCGCGCGACGTCACCGGACGGCTGCTGGCGCTGGCCGGGGCGTCGAGCAAGCCGATCGACGTCTATGTCAACTCACCGGGCGGCCACGTCGAGAGCGGCGACACCATCCACGACATGATCCGCTTCGTGGACGCGGTGGCGCCGATCCGCATGATCGGCACCGGCTGGGTCGCCAGCGCCGGCGCGCTGATCTTCGCCGCCGGCGCCAAAGACCGCCGGTTCTGCCTGCCAGCGACCCGGTTCCTGCTGCACCAGCCGATGGGCGGGGTGCGCGGCCCCGCCACCGACATCGACATCGAGGCGCGCGAGATCATCAAGATGCGCGAGCGCCTGAACCGGCTGTTCGCGCGCGAGACCGGCCAGAGCTACGAGAAGGTCGCCAAGGACACCGACCGCAACTACTGGATGAGCGCCGAGGAGGCGATCGCCTACGGCCTGGTAACCAAGGTCATCAGCTCGATCACCGACCTCGACGGCTGACGGCGCGGCGAGCCCGGGGGCGCATCCCCCGGGCCGCTAGCCGCGCCCCAGGACCAAGTTGTCGATCAGCCGGGTGTCGCCGAACCGCACCGCCAGCGACAGCAGCGCGCCGTCCGCCACCGTCTCGCATTCGCGCAGCGTGTCGGGATCGGCGACGCTGACATAGTCGATCGCTGCCTCGCCGGCCGCCGACAGCACATCGCGCATCGCCTGCCGCAGCCGTCCGGCGTCACGCTCGCCGGCCTGGAAGGCCTCGCCCGCGGCACGCAGCGCCCGATACAGCACCGGCGCCCGCTCCCGCTGCCCGGCATCGAGGTAGGCGTTGCGGCTGGACAGCGCCAGCCCGTCCGGCTCGCGCACCGTCTCGCCGACCACCATCTCGACCGGCAGGTCGAGGTCGCGGATCATTCTTCGCACCACCGCGCATTGCTGCGCGTCCTTCTGGCCGAAATAGACCCGGTCCGGGCGCACCAGGTTGAGCAGCTTGGCGACCACGGTGGCGACGCCGGCGAAATGGCCCGGCCGCACCGCGCCTTCGAGCGGCTCGGCGATCGCGCCCACCTCGATCCGGGTGGAGAAGCCGGGCGGATACATCTCCGCCGCCTCGGGCAGGAACACCAGGTCGACGCCGGCGCGCTCGAGCAGCGCCAGGTCGCGCGGCGTATCGCGCGGATAGCGCGCCAGATCCTCGCCGGGCGCGAACTGGGTCGGGTTGACGAAGATGCTGACCGCGGCGTGACCGCATTCCGCCCGCGCCCGCGCCACCAGGCTCAGATGCCCGTCATGCAGGAAGCCCATGGTCGGCACCAGTCCCAGCGTCGGCAGGGCCGGGCGCGCCGCCCGCAGCGCCGCCCGGTCGCGGACGACGATCACGCCGCCCGGTCTGGATCGAGCGCCGCCGCCAGCTCGGCCGGGTCCATCCTGGCGCTCTGCGACGCGGTCGGGAACTGCCCGCCGCGCACCTCGGCGGCGTAGGCGGCGATCGCGTCGCGCATCGCCTGTCCCAGCTCGGCATAGCGCTTGGCGTGTCTTGGCGACTTGTCGCCGGAAAGCCCCAGGATGTCGTGCCAGACCTGCACCTGTCCGTCGCAGCCGGCGCCGGCGCCGATGCCGATGGTCGGGATCGACAGGCGCTTCGTCACCGCCTCGGCCAGCGCCGCCGGCACCAGCTCCAGCACCACGGCGAACGCGCCGGCCTCCTGCAGCGCCAGCGCGTCGGCGAGCAGCCGCCGCGCCTCGGTCGCGGCCTTGGCCTGTACCCGTATGCCGACCTGGTGCATCGCCTGCGGCGTGAAGCCGAGATGGCCCATCACCGGCACCCCGAGCGTGGTCAGGTGGCGCACCGTCTCCGCCATCGCGGCGCCGCCCTCGAGCTTCACCGCCTGCGCGCCCGCCTCCTGCATCAGCCGCCGCGCCGAGGCGACCGCGTCCGCCGGCGTCGCATAGGTCAGGAACGGCAGGTCGGCCACCACCAGCGCCTCCGGCGCGCCGCGCACCACCCAGCCCGCATGCCGGACGATGTCGTCGAGCGTGACCGGCAGGGTGCTGTCGTGGCCCTGCACCACCATGCCGAGGCTGTCGCCGACCAGGATCAGCCTGATCCCGGCGGCGGCGGCGATCACCGCCGAGGGATGGTCGTAGGCGGTCAGCATCACGATCGGCTCGCCGGATCGTTTCATCGCCTGGATGTCGCGTAGCGTGGTCCGCATGGTCCGGTCTCGGCCTGGTCCTGTCCCGGTGCCGGGTTTACGCCCTGGCGCCGCGCGCGGGAAGCGGCGCCGGCGCCCGCTGCGCCCGGCGGGCGATATGGCCCTGCCAGAGGCAGAGCAGCGGCGTCACCAGCAGCTCCATCACCAGCCCGCCCAGCATCGGCGCCGGCGGCACCCCGGCCAGCAGCAGCCCGAGCAGCCGCGACAGCCCGCCCAGGAACACGATCGCGGTCAGCAGCCTGAACCGCGCCGCCTGGCGCTCGATCCCCGGGATCGTGCTCCAGAACCCGAGTCCGATGCCGAGCAGCAGCCCGGACAGATAGCGGGTATGGCTGTCGAGCGAGAGCGGCGTGAGGTCCGGCGCCAGCCCCGCCATCGATGGTCCCAGCACCACCCCGGCCAGGCCGGCCAGCACCGGCACCAGCCCGAGCACCGCCACCACGACCCTGAACAGCGCCACCTGCCTCACCCGGCGCGTCCGGTCTCGCCGACCGGCGGCACGTCCAGCCCCAGCATCAGCGCGATGTTCTGGATCGCGGCCCCGGAGGCGCCCTTGCCCAGATTGTCGAGCCTGGCGACCAGCACCGCCTGGCGGTGGGTCTCGTTGGCGTGAACGCTGAGTTCCATGCGGTCGGTCCCGGCCAGCCGATCGGCCGCGAGCGTGCCGCCGCCATCCTCGACGACGGCGATGCGGTCGCTGTCGCGATACCAGTCCGCCAGCGCGGCGCGCAGCGCGGCGCCCGTAGTCTCCGACCCGAGCTGGCCCAGATGCAGCGGGATCGAGACCAGCATGCCCTGCGGGAAATGGCCGACCGACGGCACGAAGATCGGCCGCACCGCCAGCCCGGCTTGGCTGCGGATCTCCGGCACGTGCTTGTGCTCGAGCCCGAGCCCGTACAGCTCGAACGGCGGCCCGCCATCGCGCTCGTGCGCCTGGATCATCGCCTTGCCGCCGCCGGAATAGCCGCTGACCGCGTTGATGCTCAGCGCCAGGTCGCCCGGCAGCAGCCCGGCCTCGATCAGCGGCCGCAGCAGGGCGATCGCGCCGGTCGGGTAGCAGCCGGGGTTGGAGACCCGCGCCGCGCCGGCGATGGCGTCGGGTTGCAGCCTGGTCATCTCCGGAAACCCGTACACCCAGTCCGGATCGGTGCGGAACGCGGTGCTGGCGTCGAGCAGCCTGGGCGGCCGGTCCAGGGTCGCGGCCATCGCCGCCATCTCGCGCGCGGCGTCGTCGGGCAGGCACAGCACCACTAGGTCGACCGCTTCCATCAGCGCGCGACGGGCGTCCGGATCCTTGCGTCGGGCCGGCTCGATCGAGCGCACTTCCACCGGCAGGGCGCGCAGCCGCTGCCTGATTCCCAGTCCGGTCGTGCCCGCCTCGCCATCGATGAAGACCGTCGCTGCTGCCAAATCCGCGCTCCAACTGTTCATGCGGCCGGGACAGTGCCCCGGAATGGCAGGAGGGGCAAAGCCGGGCATAGTCCGCGACCATGATCCGCCGTGCCCTGCCGCTCCCGCCCCTGCTGTTCGCCGGCTACGCCGTCGCGGCGCTGCTGCTGTTCCGGGGCGCGTTCCTCGGCGACCGCAGCTGGTTCGATTTCGGCGACGCGTCGCTGCAGAGCTGGCCCTGGCTGCTGGCGGTGGCGCATGGCGCGCGCTATCTGCATCCGGTGCTGTGGGAGTTCGGCAGCCAGGCCGGCACCAGCCTGGCCGGCGAGCTGCAGCCCGGCCCGTTCTACCCGCCGACCTGGCTGCTCGGCCTGCTGGGCCTCGACGGGCTGCCGCTGTGCAACAGCTACGTGCTGCTGCATTTCGCGCTGGCCGCGACCGGGATGCATCTGCTGCTGCGCGCCGAGCGCCTGTCGCCGCCGGCGTCGGTGCTGGGGGCGGCCTTGTTCGCGTTCGCCGGCTACCTGCCGTTCCAGGCCAACGCCCAGCCCAACATCTTCGCCTCGCTGTGCTGGCTGCCGCTGGTGCTGCTCGGCGCGCGCCGCGCCTTCGCCGCCCCGGGACGGGCCGAGGCGATCGGGTTCGCCGCCCTGGCCGGCCTCGCCGGCGGGCTGCAGATCGCCGCCGGCCACCTGCAGCCGTTCGTCCATGGCTCGTATGCGGTGATGCTGTGCGCGCTGGCCGCCGCGATCGCCGCCCGGTCGGCGCGGCCGCTGCTGCTCGGCCTGTTCGCCCAGGCGATGGCGCTCGGCTTCGCCGCGGTGCCGCTATGGCTGGCGAACCAGTATTTGCATCTGGTGTATCGCTGGTATGCGACCGGCATGAGCCGCTGGCCGCATGCGGTGCCTTGGCCGGCCTATGCGCAGGGTGCCGCGCTGCGCTGGTCGGACCTGCCGGCGGCGCTGCATCGCAGCACCCTCGCCGAGATGGATGGCAGCCTGTATCTCACCACCGCCGCCCTACCGCTGCTGGCGATCGGGCTGCTGCGGCGCGGCGTGTTCGCCCGCTCGATGCTGCTGGTGCTGCTGTTCGGGCTGCTGGCGGCACTCGGCGGCCACCTGCAGCCGGCGGCGCGGCTGTTCTTCCATCTGCCGCTGCTCTCGCAGCTGCGCACGCCGATCCGCGCCGTCTATCTGGTCGGCTTCGCCGCCGCGGCGCTGGCGGCGATCGGCTTCGACGCGATGCGCGCGGCGCTGGCCGCCGGGCTCGGGCCGTTGCATGGCCGCAGGATCGCGGGCGCGCTCGCCGCGGTGCTGGGGTGCGGCATCGCCACGCAACTGGTGCTGTTCGATCGCGGCGTCGGGCGGCCGCGCGACAACCCGGAATTCGCCCCGCTCTATTACGGGCGCAACCCGGCGCTCGACGCGGTGGTGCGGCTCGCCAACCAGGGGCCGCTGGTGGATCGCATCGATGCCCAGCCGCGCGACCTGGTGCCACCCAATGCCGGCGACGTCGCCCCGGTGCTCAACGTGATGGGCCAGCGCGCCACCATGCTGGTGCCGCTGTTCGACACGCTCGCGCAGGGTTGGGGCCCCGGCGTCTCGGCGCCGCTCGACCGGCTCGGGGTGCGCTGGGTGGTGTCCGACCACGCGATCGACGGGCTGGCGCTGCGCGCGTCCGGCCCCGGCTACCGCATCTATGAGCGGCCCGGCTCGCTGTCGGTGTTCTGGATGATCGGGCCGGACCGGGTGCCGGGACGGGCGCCGGTGCGCGATGCGGCCTGGGGCTTTGATACGGTCACGATACGGCTGTCGCCGCCGGGAGCGCCCACCCGTCTGGTGTTCGCGCAGCCCTGGTATCCGGGCTGGACGGCGCGGATCGACGGTCGCCCGGCGCCGCTGACGCGGGAGGGTCTGTTCGCCGCGGTCGACCTGCCGGCCGGGGCCGGCACAGTGAGCTTCGTCTACCGCCCGGCGCTGTGGCTGCCGGGCGGCGTGACCGTGGCGACGGCGGCGATCCTGGCCGCGGCATGGATCGCCGCCGCCAGGGCCCGCCGGAAGTCAGGGAAGGCTCAGCGCTTGGAGAACTGGAACGACCGGCGCGCCTTGGCCTTGCCGTACTTCTTGCGCTCGACCACGCGGCTGTCGCGGGTGAGGAAGCCGGCGACCTTCAGGATGCCGCGCAGGCCGGGCTCGTAATAGGTGAGCGCACGGCTGATGCCATGGCGCAGCGCGCCGGCCTGGCCGGACAGCCCGCCGCCCTTGACGGTGCAGAACACGTCGAACTGGTTGTAGCGGTCGGCGACCAGGAACGGCTGGGTCAGCAGCATGCGCAGCACCGGGCGGGCGAAATAGGTGCCGACCTTGCGGCCGTTGACGACGATGTCGCCCTTGCCCGGCTTGATCCAGACGCGCGCGATCGCGTTCTTGCGACGGCCGGTGGCGTAGGAACGGCCCTGGGCGTCGCGCTTGGGCTGGCGCACCACCTGCTCGTCCTGGTTGACGGCGACGCCGGCGGAGACCGCCATGTCCTTGAGGTCGGCGAGCGAGCCGGTGCGGGGGCCGGTCTGGTTCGTGGAGGTTTCGGACATGATCAGGCTCCCACGCTCTTCGAGACGGTGTTCTTGCGGTTCATCGCGGCGACATCGAGCGGCTTGGGCTGCTGGCCGTCATGCGGGTGGGTGGTGCCGGCATAGACATACAGGTGCTTCATCTGCGCGCGCTGCAACGGGCCGCGGGTGATCATGCGCTCGACCGCCTTGGTGATCACATGGCCAGGATTCTTGCCACCAAGGCGCTGCGCGATGGTGCGCTGCTTGATGCCGCCGGCGTAGCCAGTGTGGTAGTGGAACAGCTTCTGCCCCACCTTGTTGCCGGTCAGACGCACCTTCTCGGCGTTGATCACCACGATATTGTCGCCGCAATCGACATGCGGGGTGTATTGCGGCTTGTGCTTGCCGCGCAGGCGCTGGGCGATGATGGCGGCGAGGCGGCCGAGAACGAGGCCGTCGGCGTCGATCAGGGTCCAGCCCTTCGTCACCTCCGCGGGCTTCAGCGAGAGAGTGGTCTTCATGTCATTCGGCTTCCGTCTATGGCGCGGCTGAGGGCGGGCTTTTGGCCGGCGCGCCACTTTTCGTCAAGCGTTTCCTTTTTCTCTTGTTCCTGACTGAGTTTTCTTCAACGGTATCATGATACCGCAGGGCTATACCGGGCGGGCTGCATCCGGCGCGGCCTTGCCGCATGATGCGCGCATGATGATCCAGACCCCTGCCGGCGACCCGGAAAGCCCGCTCGCCATGCCGGTCCATGTGATCGGCGCCTCCGGCCGGTCCGGCCAGGCGCTGGTGCGCCGACTGCTGGCGCGCGGCACGCCGGTGGTCCCGGTGGTGCGCGACCAGGCGCGCTGGGACGCGACCGGGATCGGGCTCGCGGCCAGGACCGCCGACCTGCGCGATGCCGGGGCGTGCCGGGCGGCGCTGGCCGGCGCCAGGCGCATCGTCAGCACCGCGCATGCCCGCCATGCCGGCGCGGTGCTCGCGGCGGCGCCGGCCTCGGCACGGCTGCTGTTCCTCGGCAGCACGCGCAAATTCACCCGCTGGCCGGACCGGCACGGCAACGGGGTGCTGGAGGGCGAGCGCGCGGTGCTGGCGTCCGGCAGGGCGGCGGTGATGCTGCACCCGACCATGATCTATGGCGCCGAGGGCGAGGATAATGTGCGCCGGCTGGCGGCGCTGCTGCGGCGGCTGCCGGTCGCGCCGCTGCCCGGCGGCGGCCGGGCGCTGGTGCAGCCGATCCACCAGGACGATCTCAGCCGGGCGATCCTGGCGGCGCTCGACCGGTCCTGGGACGGGCCGCGCGCGCTGGTGGTGGCCGGGCCGCGGGCGTTGCCGTATCGCGAATTCCTGGCCGCGGTCGCCGACGCCGCCGGGCTGGCGCGCCGTCCGGTGCTGG
>CAZZZA010000091.1:0-405 GCA_964658455.1 uncultured Lichenihabitans sp. | reverse complement strand
GGTGCTGGCGGTGCCCGGCTGGGCGCTGCGTGCCGCCGCCTGGCCGGCGCGCCTGCTCCCGTCGCTGCCGCGCATCGGCGGCGACGAGATCAGGCGGCTCCTGGAGGACAAGGCGTTCGACATCACGCCAATGCGAACGCTCCTGGGCATCGAGCCGATGAGCCTGGAGGCCGGGCTGGCGCTGACCTTCGCCGGCGCCTGAAACCCCGCCCCGCGCCGTCTGAAAAACAAGCAGATGGCGAGATTTTGGGCCGGCCGCCGGGCAGCTTCAGCTGGTCGGGACGGAGGCGATGGTCTTGAGGATGCGCGAGGCGATCTGGTACGGGTCCCCCTGCGAGTTCGGGCGGCGGTCCTCCAGATAGCCGCGATAGCCGTTCTTGACGAAGCTGTGCGGCACCCGGATCG
>CAZZZA010000090.1:0-12629 GCA_964658455.1 uncultured Lichenihabitans sp. | reverse complement strand
ATCGCCCGGCGGCGGCGGCGGCGGCGGAACGCCCAGGCCACGGCGCGGCGGCGGCCCGGCGATCTCGGTCAGATGCTGCGCGTCTGGCCCGATCGACTGGGCGCCGATCACGGTGCCGAGCCCGTTCCTGATCCCGTCGCCACGCACCAGGATCGTCCGGCCGGGCATCAGCTGCGCCGACAGCGCCGATGCCTGGTCCGGCGGCAGGTGGACCATGGTGCCGTCCGACAGCAGCACGCCGTTGAGGTCGCCGCGCGGGCCATGCAGCGCCATCTTCACCGTGCCCTGCGCCTCGAGCGGCGTCCCACGGTCGCGCGGCCCCGGTCCGGGCCCGGGTCCGGGTCCACGTCCAGGACGGGGTCCTGGGCGACGCGGCCCGCCGGCCTGCGCCCCGTCATCGCTCACGGTCTGGTGGGTGCTCTCGCCGGTGATCGACATCGCCTGCACCAGCTTCAGGCTGCGCGCCTTGAGCCCGTGGATCGTCACCATCTCGCCAGGGCGCACCGCGGCGACCAGCGCCAGGCCGAGATCGGGACGGGTATGCACCTCGGTGCCGTCATCGAGGATCAGCCCGTCCACGTCGCCGCGCGGGGTCAGGTCGTACTGCGCCACCTTGCCCTGGATCGCCGGCAACTGGCTGCTGTCGTAGAGGCTGGTCGCATCCTGGGCGACGGCGACCGCGGCGCCGGCGCCGGCCAGCACCGTCGCGCCCAGCAGCGCCATCCGTATCCTGCGTCGGTTGATCATTGTCTCGCTCCTGCTCGGTCAGCGGATCGGACGACCCGCCTCCCAGCTACCGCAAGCCGCATGCCACGCGACAAGTCACTGTTTCTAAAGCATACCGCTCAGGCAGGATCGGCCTCGTCGTCCGGATCGGCGACCGCCGGCGTCCGGTTTGCGGACGGCTCCAGCCCGTAGCGTCGCAGCTTGGTGTGCAGCAGCTGGCGATGGATGCCGAGCCTGCGCGCCGCCTCGGTGCGGTTGCCGCCGGCGGCGGCCAGGGCGCGGCGGATCATCGTCGTCTCCAGCTGCGCCACCGCCTCGTCCAGGGTCTGGGCGTCCCGCTCCGAGGCCGGGTCGGCCGGCCGCGACAGGTCGAGGAATGCCAGGTCCGCCGCCTCGATCACCGGCCGACGCACCAGTGCGGTGACGCGCTGCATCGCGTTCTGCAGCTCGCGCACGTTGCCCGGCCAGGCATGCGACAGCAGCAGCGACGCCGCGGCGCTGGACAGGGTGCGGGCGGTGCCGTCGGGAGTCGCGGCCAGGAAATGCTCGGCCAGCGGCAGGATGTCGGCCAGCCGCTCACGCAGCGGCGGCAGCGTCAGCGGCACCACGCCGATCCGGTAGAACAGGTCCTCGCGGAACCGCCCGTCGCGGACCATCCCCGCCAGGTCGCGGTGAGAGGCGGCGACGATCCGCACATCGACCGGCGACGGCTTGCCGCCGACCGGCTGCACCACCCGCTCCTGCAGCACCCGCAGCAGCTTGGCCTGCATCGCCGCCGGCATGTCGCCGATCTCGTCGAGGAACAGGGTGCCGCCATCGGCCTCCCGGAACGAGCCGGCGCGATCGGCGACCGCCCCGGTGAAGGCGCCGCGCACATGGCCGAACAGCTGGCTCTCCAGCAGGTCCGGCGGGATCGCGGCGCAGTTCACCGCCACGAACGACCGCGCCCGCCTTGCGCCATGGCGATGGATCGCCCGCGCCACCACCTCCTTGCCGGTGCCGGTCTCGCCGGCGATCAGCACCGTGGCGTCACTGTCGGCGAGCAGGCCGATGGTCTTCTGCACCGCGCGCATCGCCGCCGACGCGCCGATCAGCGTCTCCTGCCTGCCCGCCTGGCCGGTCGCGCGCCCGGCGCTCGGGGCGGCGGGCAGCAGACGCTCCAGGAGTGCCGCGAGTTCGGCGCGGCCGATCGGCTTGAGCACATGGTCGACCGCGCCGAGCCGCATCGCCTCGATGGTGTCGGTGGCGCTGGCGACCGCGGTCAGCACCGCCACCGGCGGCGCCGACGGGCGCGCCCTGATCCTGGCCAGCACCTCGATCCCGTCCAGGCCCGGCATCCGCAGGTCGAGCAGCACCGCATCGACCGCGCGCCGCGACAGCAGCGCCAGCGCGCCCTCGCCGTCCGGCGCCTGCAGCGGCTCGTGGCCGAGATCGGCGATCGTCTCCGCCACGCTCTCGCGCAGCGCGGCATCGTCGTCGACGATTAGGATCGCGCTCATTCGGGCTCCTGCGGCAGGTCGAGGATGAACAGCGCGCCGCGTCCCGGCTCCTGGTCCGACAGCGTCAGCGACCCGCCATGCGCCTCGGCCATCTCGCGGGCGATCGCCAGGCCGAGGCCGGTGCCATCAGGCCTGCCGGTGGCGAACGGCTCGAACAGCCGGTCGCGGATCGCCGCGCCGACGCCGGGCCCGGTATCGCCGACCCGCAGCCGCAGCCGGCCGGGCGTCAATTCGGCGCCGAGCCTGACCATGCCGTCGGCCGGGGTGTGGCGCAACGCGTTCTGCAGCAGGTTGTCGAGTGCCCGGCCGATCAGCTCCGGATCGAAGCGGGCATGGAGCGGCGTGCGCTCGATCTCGATCGTCGCCGCGTCCGGCCGGCGATGCGGCTCGGCCAGGGCGGCCAGGAACCCGTCGAGGGCGACCGTGACCGGCACCGGGGTGCGGCGCTGGGTCATCGCCAGCAGTTCGGTCAGCAGCCGCTCGACCCGCGCCACCTGGGCCAGGCTGGCCTCCAGCGCCGGGCGGAGGCGCGCCGCATCGCCGGCCAGGGCGTTCTCGGCGCGCAGCCTGATCGCGCCGATCGGGTTGCGTATCTCGTGCGCCACCCCGGCGGCGACCCGGCCGAGCGCCGCCAGCCGCTCCGCCGCGGCGGCGTGACGCGCCGAGCGGTCGGCGCGGTCGCGGGCGTCGGCGAGCAGCCGGCCGGCGCGGTTGATCGCCGCCACCATGCGGTCGAGTTCCGGCTCGCCGGTCGGCGCCAGTGCCGGCAGGCCGGCGGCCGGCGCGCCCAGCGCTGCCTCGATCGCCCCGACATGGCGGCCCCAGCGGGTGGTCAGCCGCACCACCCACACCGCGATCGCCAGCAGCAGCAGCAGCAGCACGCCGAGGCCGAGCCGCAGCGCGTCGGCGCCGGCCGGCCGCACCGCGATCATGGTCCAGGCGGCGAGGCCGCCGATCGGGCCGCCGAGCGGACAGGCGGCGAACTCGACGGTGTCGCCATCCACCGTGGCCGCACCCTGCCGCGTCTGCTCGCCATCGACCGCCTGCGCCGCCACCGTTGCGATCAGCGCGTGGCGGCCGGCGGGCAAGGCATCGGACCGGCCCTGCGGCGTCGCGGTCGGGAACGCCTCGGCGATGGTCCCGCCGCCCGCCGACCAGATGCCGCCGGCGACGCCGTCGCGATGCGCCAGGGCGGCGACCAGCACCGGGACCAGCGTGCCGCCATAGCGGGCGTCGGCGGCGGTGTCGGCGCCGTTCCAGCCGCTGACATAGAAGCGATACCGGTCCCTGATGCCGTCGCAGGCCTGCGCCACCACCGCCTGGGCGCGACCGGTCTCGGCGATGCTCGAGGCGCGGTAGAGCTGGGCCAGCAGCAGCGCGACCAGCAGCGACGCCGCCAGCGCCAGGGTCCAGAGAATCCACAGGCGCGTGCGCAGCGAGAGCATCGGCGCTCAGCCGCCCGCGTAATCCAGACCGATATCGAGCACGCCGACCGAATGGGTGAGCCAGCCGACCGAGATCAGGTCGACCCCGGTCTCGGCGATCGCCGGCGCGGTGTCCGGGGTGATGCGGCCCGACGCCTCGGTGATGGCGCGGCCGCCGACCATGGCCACCGCCTCGCGCAGCATCGGCGGCGCCATGTTGTCGAGCAGCACCGCGTCGGCGCCCAGCGACAGCACCGTCTCGAGCTGGGCCAGCGTATCGACCTCGACCTCGATCTTCACCAGGTGGCCGACCGCGGCACGGGCGCGCTCGATCGCCACCCCGACCCCGCCGGCGATGGCGATATGGTTGTCCTTGATCAGCACCGCATCATCGAGGCCGAAGCGGTGGTTGGCGCCGCCGCCGACCCGCACGGCGTATTTCTGCACCGCGCGCAGGCCGGGCGTGGTCTTGCGGGTGCAGCAGATCCTGGCCCGGGTGCCCGACACCGCCCGCACCAGACGGTCGGTGGCCGAGGCGATGCCGCTCAGGTGCGACAGGTAGTTCAGCGCCACCCGTTCGCCGATCAGCACGCCGCGGGCCCGGCCCTCGATGCTGGCGATCACGTCGCCGGGGGCGATCCGGGTGCCGTCGGCGGCATGCACGGTGAAGGCGAGACGCGGATCGACCAGCGCGAAGGCGAGCCGCGCCAGATCCAGGCCGGCGACGATGCCCGGCTCGCGCGCCTGCATCACGCACCGGGTGACGGTGGCGGCAGGCACGATCGCGTCGGTGGTGAGGTCGCCGGCGCGGCCGAGATCCTCGAGCAGGGCGGCGCGGACCTGCGGCTCGAGCACCAGGTCGCAGAGCGGCGGGATCACGAGGCGAGCCTCTGCCGGCGACGCCCGTGCTGCACGTGTTGCCCGCCTGGCGCCAGCGCCTGGTCCAGCGTCAAGGTGCGGCGGATCGCGGCGGCGGCGCGGCCGGGATGATCGGTGCGGCAATGCCCGCCCCGGCTCTCGGTCCGGTCCCGCGCCGCGATGCAGATCATCAGTCCGACCAGAGCGGTGTCGCTGTCCGGCGCCAGCGGCGAGAGCGAGGCGATCGCCCGCTCCAGCCCGGCCGCGTCGCGCAGCACCCCGGCGGAGCTGGTCATGATGCGCCGGACCAGGGCGCGCTGGTCGGCGCGCTGCGGCAGCGGGCCGGCTTCCGACAGGCCGGGCTGCGGCCCCGCAGCCTCGGCCTCGCCGAGGATGGCGGCGGCGGCGGCGACGGCGCCGGCGGCGGCCTCGAGCAGCGAGTTGCTGGCCAGCCGGTTGGCGCCGTGCAGCCCGGTGCAGGCGACCTCGCCGGCCGCGAACAGGCCCGGCAGGGTGCTGCGCCCGTCCGCATCCACGACGATGCCGCCCATATGGTAGTGCGCCGCCGGACGCACCGGGATCGGCATGGTGGCGGCGTCGATGCCGAGCGCCCGGCAGGCCGCGTCGATGCCGGGGAAGCGGTTGGCGAAACCGGCCCCGAGGGCCGCGCGCGCGTCGAGGAACACCCGGTGGCCACCGGCCAGATGGTGCCAGACGGCGCGCGAGACCACGTCGCGCGGCGCCAGCTCGTCGGCCATGAAGCGCGCGCCGGTCTCGTCGATCAGCGTCGCCCCCTCGCCGCGCACCGCCTCGCTGATCAGCGGCAGCGGCGAGTCGCCGCCCAGCCTGGCCAGCGCGGTCGGATGGAACTGGACGAACTCGAGGTCGCCGAGGCCGGCGCCGGCCCTGGCCGCCGCCGCGAGCCCGGACCCGGTCGCGCCGAGCGGGTTGGTGGTGTCGCGATACAGCCCGCCGACCCCGCCGGTCGCCAGCACGAGCTGCGTCGTCGCCAGCCGGTATTGCCGCCCGTCACGCAACAGGATCACGGCGCCGACCCGGCCCTCGGCCTCGATGCGCGCCAGCCGGGTGCGGTCGAGCACGGTGATCGACGGCGTGGCCCGCACCCGTGCCGCGAGCGCCCTGACGATCTCGGCGCCGGTGGCGTCGCCCTGGGCATGGACGATGCGCCGTCGGCCGTGCGCGGCCTCGAGCCCGACCGCCAGGCTGCCGTCCGGCGCATGGTCGAACCGCACGCCATGGCGCTCGAGCAGGGCGATCATCGCCGGGCCGGCCGCGGTGATGCGCCGCGCCGCGGCCGCGTCGCAGAGCCCGTCGCCGGCGGCCAGTGTGTCGGCGAGATGCGCCGCCGGATCGTCGTCGGGCGCCACCGCGGCGGCGATGCCGCCCTGCGCCCAGCCGCTGGAGGTCTCGGCGCCCAGCGTGCCGGCGGTGACCAGCACGCAGCGCCGTGGCGCCAGCGACAGCGCGGTCAGCAGACCGGCGAGGCCGCTGCCGACAATCACCGGCTGTCCGGCGAGGGCGGGGTCCATCAGAGCGCCAGCATCCGCTCGACCGCCTGACGGGCGCGGACCGCCAGATGCGCCTCGATCGTGACCTCGGTGGTCATGCTCTCCAGGCAGGCGCGAATCGACGGCAGGGTGATGCGCTTCATGTGCGGGCACAGGTTGCAGGGCCGGATGAAGCTGACGTCGGGGTGCATCACAGCGAGGTTGTCGCTCATCGAGCATTCGGTGATCAGCACCACGCGGGAGGCCTTGCCGCTGGCGACATAGGCCGACATGTGCGCGGTCGAGCCGGCGAAATCCGCCTCGGCGACCACGTCCGGCGGGCACTCCGGATGGGCCAGCACCACGATGCCGGGATGCTCGGCGCGCAGGCGGCGGATCTCCTGCGGCGTGAAGCGCTCATGCACCTCGCAATGGCCGGCCCAGGTGATCATCCTGATGCCGGTCTCGTTGGCGATGTTCTGCGCCAGGTATTCGTCCGGGATCATGATCACGCTGTCGGAACCCAAGCTCTCGACGATGCGCCTGGCGTTGCCGGAGGTGCAGCACACGTCGCTCTCCGCCTTCACCGCCGCGGAGGTGTTGACGTAGGTGACGACCGGCACGCCGGGATAGCGCTCGCGCAGCAGCCGCACGTCAGCGGCGGTGATGGAATCGGCCAGCGAGCAGCCGGCGCGCAGGTCGGGGATCAGCACCGTCTTGGTCGGGTTGAGCAGCTTGGCGGTCTCGGCCATGAAATGCACGCCGGCCATCACGATCACGTCGGCCTCGACGCTCTGCGCCTCGCGGGCCAGCGCCAGGCTGTCGCCGACGATGTCGGCGACGCAGTGGAAGATCTCCGGGGTCTGGTAGTTGTGCGCCAGGATTACCGCGTTGCGGCTTCGCTTGAGTTCCAGGATCGCGGCGATGTCGTCGGCGAACGTCGCCCACTCCGCCGGCGGGATGACCCGGCTGACCTTGTCGTAGAGCGGCGACACCACGTCCAGCGCGTCCATCTTCACGTCGATCTTCCTAATTCTCAGACTGAGTATAAGGGTGGCCGGAAAAAAAGCGCCGACCGGCGCCTGTGCTAGATGATGGGTATCGGCGGGATTTCGTCAAGAGCGGCGCCCTATCCGACGCCCTGGCCGGCGCCCTCCAGCCGCTCGAACCCCCACACCCGGTAGATCAGCCACGACAGCGCCCAGGCGAGCAGGAAAAGGCCGATGATGCAGAAGCCGAGATCGTTGGCATGCTCGTTCAGCCGGCCGATCGCCGCCCAGACCGGGCCGGTCAGGCCGAGCCGGGCCGCGAGCAGGCCGAGCGCCTCGATGCCGCCGATCAGGATCGCCACCAGCACCGACACCAGGGTAATGGTCAGGTTGTAGTACAGCTTGCGCACCGGCCGCACGAACGCCCAGTCATAGGCGCCGAGCATCAGGATGCCGTCGGTGCTGTCGACCAGCGTCATGCCGGCGGCGAACAGCGCCGGGAACACCAGCACCGACCAGATCGAGACCCCGTTCGCGGCCTGGGTGGCGGAGACGCCGAGCAGGCTCACCTCGGTGGCGGTGTCGAAGCCGAGCCCGAACAGGAAGCCGAGCGGCAGCATGTGCCAGCTTCGCGACACCAGCCGGAACAGCGGCCTGAACAGCCGCGCCAGCAGGCCGCGCTGGTTCAGCAGCCGCTCCATGTCGTCGGCGGGATAGGGCCCGCCGCGCCGCACCTGGGCGAACGCGCGCCACACCTGGCGCAGGATGACGAGGTTCATCGCCGCGATCAGGAACAGGAACAGGGCGGAGACCGAGCTGGAGACCAGCCCGCCGACGCCGCGCCAGGAATCGAAGCGGGTCTGCAGGGCGCTCGCGGTGGCCGCCACCAGGGCTGCGACGATCAGCACCACCAGCGAATGGCCGATGGCGAAATAGCAGCCGACGGCGACCGGCCGCCCGCCATCCTGCATCAGCTTGCGGGTCACGTTGTCGATCGCGGCGATGTGATCGGCATCGACGGCGTGACGCAGCCCGAACCCCCAGGCCAGCAGCCCGGTGCTGAGCAGCAGCGGCTGGCCGTGGAAGGCGACGAACGCCCACCACCAGGCGAGCAGGTTGCCGGCGAGCAGCAGCCCGTAGAGCGCGGCGATCCGCGGCATCAGGCCGCCCTGGCCGGCCGCGCGCGGCGCTTCTTTGTCAGGCATGGGAAAGCTGAGACCTCGCCGGTTGCGCCCTGCGAGCAATAGCCCGCCCGCCGCCGGCTTCAAACCGGGTCGGGTTGCCCCAGCGCGCGCATCCAGGTCTCGCCCTGCAGCGGCACGCCGAACGCCTCGTGCATCGCCGTCTCGACCAGCACGAAGCCGTGGCGCGCATACAGGCGCCTTGCCTCCTCTAACACGGTATGGGTCCAGAGCGTGATGCGATCGAAGCCTGCCGGACCGGCGAAGGCGACGCAGGCATCGACGAGCCGCGCGCCGATGCCGCGGCCGCGCGCGAACGGCTCGACATAGAGCAGCCGCAGCCGCGCGGTGCCGCCGCCCTCGTCGGTCAGCAGCACCGAGCCCGCCATCACCCCGTCGAGTTCCGCCACCCAGCCCTGTTCGCGGCCGGGTTTGAAGTCGCGCAGGAACTCGGTGGTCACCTGGCCCTCGATCACCTCGAGTTCCCGGCCCCAGCCATGGCTGTCGGCGTAGAGCCGGGCCTGGCGCGAGGCGATCGCGCCCATGTCGCCGGTCGCAAACGGCCGGACGGTGACGCACGACGCGGTTTCCGGCCCGAGCAGCAGCCGGGCCATGGTCAGCGCCCTGGTGAGGTCGTCGCGCTGCACCGGGCCCAGCCGGTCGAGCATCGCCGCCACCGCCTGCCGTTGACGCGTGTCGATCACGTCCAGCACCGCCTGCCCGTCCGGCGTCAGCGCGATCAGCCGCGCGCGGGCGTCGCCCGGATCCGGCAGCCGGGTGATCCAGCCGCGGCCCTCGAACCGCGCCAGGATCCGGCTGACATAGCCGCCATCCATGTCCAGCCCGGCCTGCAGCGCCCGGGCCGCCACCGGGGCGCTGCCGCCGATCTCGAACAGCAGACGCGCCTCCGGCAGCGTCACCGCGCTGTCGAGGAAGCGGGCATCGAGCGCGCCTACCGCCTGGGTGTAGAAGCGGTTGAATCGACGGATCGCGGTGATGGCCTGCTCCATGCCCGCATCGGCGCGCGATTTGTTGACTTTGTCAACTATCTGCGGGTCACCAGGCCGGCACGGTGAAGCTGGCTGGGCAGTTGTCCTGCGGCACCGGCGAATCCATCAGGCTCGACGGCGCCGGGAAATCCGCCAGCAGGTCGCTGCGCACCGTGATCCAGAGCTGGGCCAGCACCGCCTGCCCGGACCGTTCGTTATGGCACTGCAGCTGCAGCGCGCGCGGCCGGTCGATGCGGAAGCTGCGGGCGAAGGCGGCGAGTACGGCATCGCGGCTGACGCTCTGGCCGGCATGGGCGGCGAGTTCGGTCGCGAACGGGGTGGCCGCGACCGCGTCGCGCATCGCAAGCTCGGTCTGGAAGAACCCCGTGGTGTCATAGCCCATGCACTGCACGTGCTTGTCGAATTCGTGGCGCAGCAGGTTGCCCCTGGTGTGCGGCATGGTGGCATCGAGCGCGCGCCTGACGCCGACCGGCAGCGACGGATAGGCGCGGCTACGATGGAAATAGTCGCAGCCCCGGCCCCACCATTGCCGGTCGACGATGCCGCGATCCGACAGGCTCCTCGGCAGCGAGGCCCACAGCCCGTGCAGCCCGATCAACGGCGTCCGCGGCGTGTCGTCGAGACAGCTGCCATCGGCGCAGAAGCCGGGCTGCCAGGTCAGCGCCAGCGTGTAGTGGTCGAAATCGTCGTGCATTGCCGGGTTCAGCGGCGGCACCGCGGCCCGGGCCGCCCCGGACCAGGCGAGCATCAGCAGACAGCAGGCAGAAAGGCGGAACCGCATGGTCGTTCGTCTCCTCTGGCGATGGTCGGAAAGCATGGTTCGCTCGAGCGCCCTAGCGTGGCGGCAGGACCGGCAGCTTGGTGCCGGCGATGGCGCGCGCCTCGACGATCTCGCGCCGGAAGCGGAACAGTTTCGCCGGCCGGCCGGGACGCTGCGCGCTGATCATGCCGGTCTCCTCGATCAGCCGCTGCTGTGCGATCAGCCGGCGGAAGTTCGGCTTGTGCAGCCGCACCCCGGACAACGCCTCGACCGTGTCCTGCAGTTCGAGAAAGGTGAAGGTGTCGGCGAGCAACTCGAAGAACACCGGCCGGTACTTGATCTTCGCGCGCAGCCTGGCGATGCCGGTGGCCAGGATGCGGCGATGGTCGCGCGGCATCGCGCGGCCGGTATTCTCGCCGGCCTGTGCCCCCGCCTCCGCGACCAGGCCGGCCTCGTAGAGCAGCTCGTAGCGTTGCAGCACCAGCTCGTCCTCCCAGGCATCGAGGCCGAACGCGATCCGGGTGCGGCGGCGGCGGCGGTCGGCTTCCGCGCCGGACGCGGCGTCGCACCAGAGCGACAGGCGCCGCGCCAGGTGCGCCGCGATGCGCCGCCCGGCCTCGCCGCGCTGATCCTCCCACGGGAAATGGCCGTACCACTCGACCCAGCCGGTCTCGTCCGGACCGGAGCGGGTCAGCGCCAGGTAGCTGATCGAGATCGCCCGCACGCTGTCGGCGTCCGGGCCGCCGCGCGAGCGGTCGCGATCGGCGAAGGTGTAGAGCTGCTCGACATGACCGAGCGGATGGCCGGTGGTCTGCTCGACCCAGGAACGCAGGCCCGCCTGGATCGAGCGGTGCTCCGGCGCCAGCGGTCCGGACGGCAGCGCGCCGGTCTCGTCGAGCGTCAGCACCAGCGGCACCGGCCCCTGCACCGCCACCAGCACCGCGGTCAGGTCGGCCTTGAGCGCGACCTCGGTCATGCCGGCCAGCGATCCCGGTCTGCGTGCATCATGCGGGCGGTGCCTCCAGGCGCTGCGGTCGATCCGGTCTTGCGTCCGCCGCCGGAACCGGGCAGCGAAACGGTCAGGCGCTGGTGATTTCTGCCCGGAGCGAGCATGACCGATCGGACGGCACATTCCCATCCCGAGATGATCGCCCTGCTGGAGGGCGTGCGCGATTTCGGCGACCGGGTGTTCCCCGCCAAGCGCGCGCTGTTCGACCAGCTGGCGGCGGGCCAGTCGCCGCATACGCTGCTGATCACCTGCGCCGACAGCCGGGTCAGTCCGAGCATGATCACCCAGCAGCCGCCCGGCGAGATCTTCGTGCTGCGCAACATCGGCAACATCGTGCCGGCCTATGGCGAGATGCTGGGCGGCGTCTCGGCGGCGATCGAATATGCGGTGCTGGCGCTGCGGGTGAAGCACATCGTGGTCTGCGGCCATTCCGACTGCGGCGCGATGAAGGCGATGCGCGACCCCGCCGGGTCCGGCCTGGACCAGATGCCGACCGTGTCGAGCTGGCTGCGCAACGCCGCGGCGGCGCAGGCGGTGTGCGCGACGCTGCATCCCGGCCTGGAGGGCGACGCCGCCGTCAACGCGCTCGCGGAACAGAACGTGCTGCTGCAGCTCGACCATCTGCGCAGCCATCCGGCGGTCGCGTCCGCGGTCGCGGCCGGCAGGCTGATGCTGATGGGCTGGCTGTACGACATCGCCACCGGGCGGGTCGGCGTGTTCGACGGACATACGCGACAGGCCGGCACCATCGAGGCGGCCCTGGCCGGGTTGCGGAACGCCGCCTCGTGAGGCCGGTCGCGGCGGCCGCGGCTTGGCTGCTGGCGGCGGCGGCCCCGATGGCCCCGGCGGCATCGGCGCAGGCGGCGGTCAGGTTCTCCACCTGGAACATGGAATGGCTGACCCAGCGCGGCACCGGGCTGCCGGAGGATGCGGCGCCGAAACGCGACGACGACGTGGCGACCCTGGCCGGCTACGCGTCGCGCCTGGCGCCGACCGTCGCCGCACTCGAGGAGGTCGACGACGCGGCGCTGGTGGCGCGCATCTTCCCGGCGCAGCGCTACCAGGTGCTGATCACCGGCGACGCGGTGGTGCAGAAGGTGGCGCTGGTGGTGGCGCGCGGGGTCAGCGTCGAGCGCCATCCCGACCTCACCGCGCTCGACGTGACGCCGCCATCGGCACAGCACCATCTGCGGTCGGGTCTCGATGCGACGCTGACGCTGGACGGGGTGGCGGTCAGGGTGCTGGCGGTGCATCTCAAGAGCGGCTGCTTCGAGGGCGCGCTGCAGACCTCGCCCCGGCCCGCCTGCCAGGCGCTCGCCGCCCAGCTGCCGGTGCTGCAGGCCTGGATCGCGGCGCGCGCCGCCGAGCGGGTGCCGTTCGTGGTGCTGGGCGATTTCAACCGCCGCCTCAAGCCGCAGGACCTGCTGCTGCAGGGGCTGGAACAGGCGGCGCCGATACGCGTCGCCACTGCCGGCCATGCCAGCCCGTGCTGGGGCGGCGAGGATTTCATCGACCAGATCCTGCTCGGCGGCCCGGCGGCGGACTGGGTGGTGCCGGACAGCCTGCGGGTGATGGTCTATCGGGAGACGGCGCCGGAGATGAAGGAGCGGCTCTCCGACCATTGCCCGGTGTCGATCGCGCTGCGGCCCGGCTGATCGCCGGGCC
>CAZZZA010000089.1:0-12676 GCA_964658455.1 uncultured Lichenihabitans sp. | reverse complement strand
TGGTCGAGAGCGCGCTGGAACACGCCAAGATCCTGCAGGATCTCGATTTCCACGAGTTCAAGATCAGCGTGAAGGCGTCGGACGTGTTCCTGGCGGTCGCCGCCTACACCCAGCTGGCGGAGGTCTGCGACCACCCGCTGCATATCGGCATCACCGAGGCCGGCGGAAAGCGCGCCGGCACGGTCAAGAGCGCGATCGGGCTCGGCAACCTGCTCTGGGCCGGCATCGGCGACACGCTGCGGGTGTCGCTGTCGGCGGAGCCGGCCGAGGAAGTGCATGTCGGCTGGGACATCCTGAAATCGCTGGGCATCCGGCATCGCGGCGTGAAGATCATCTCCTGCCCGTCCTGCGCGCGTCAGGGCTTCAACGTGATCCAGACCGTCTCCACCCTTGAGGAGCGTCTGGCGCATATCGAGACGCCGCTGACGTTGTCGATCATCGGCTGCGTGGTGAACGGCCCGGGCGAGGCGCTGATGACCGATATCGGCGTCACCGGCGGCGGCTCCGGCCGCCACATGGTCTACGCCGCCGGCAAGCAGGACCACACCATGCCGGCGGAATCGATGATCGACCATATCGTCGACCTGGTGACCGCCAAGGCGGAGCTGATCCAGGCCGAGATCGACGCCCGCAAAGCGCAGGAGGCGGCGGATGCGTCCCGCCTGCAGACGATGCGCACCGCGGAGCCGGTCGCGGAATAGGCGTCGTGGAGGCATTGCAGCCGGTCCGCGGCACCCGTGACCTGATCGGCGAGGACCAGCGGCGGCATTCCCATGTGGTCGAAACGGCGCGCCGGATCGCCGGGCTGTATGGCTACGACGAGTGGACGACGCCGATCTTCGAGGACACGCGGGTGTTCTCGCGCACCCTCGGCGAGACCTCGGACGTGGTCTCCAAGGAGATGTACAGCTTCGCCGACCGGGGCGGGGATCCGCTGACCCTGCGGCCGGAGGGGACCGCCGGCGTGTGCCGCGCGCTGGTCAGCAACGGGCTGACGCAGTCGCTGCCGCAGAAGGTCTTCTATGCCGGGCCGATGTTCCGCTACGAGCGGCCGCAGAAGGGCCGCTACCGCCAGTTCCACCAGATCGGCGCCGAGCTGATCGGACCGTCCGAGCCGCTGGCCGACGCGGAAGCGATCGCGCTCGGCCGCGACATCCTGGAGGCGCTGGGGATCGCCCGGCATACGGTGCTGGAACTCAACACGCTGGGCGATGCGCAGAGCCGGTCGGCTTGGCGCGCGGCGCTGGTCGGGTATTTCGGCGACGTCCGCGACCAGCTCTCAGAGGAGAGCCAGGCCCGGTTCGAGCGCAACCCGCTGCGTATCCTGGACAGCAAGTCGGCGGCCGACCAGGCGCTGGTGGCCCAGGCGCCGCTGATCGATGCCTATCTCACCCCGGAAGCGGGCGCGTTCTGGGACGGGCTGCGTCGTGCGCTCGACCGGTTCGGGGTCGCGTTCCGCGAGAACCCGCGCATCGTGCGGGGGCTCGACTACTACAGCCACACCGCGTTCGAGTTCGTCACCGAGCGGCTCGGCGCCCAGGGCACGGTGCTGGCCGGCGGCCGCTATGACGGGCTGGTCGCAGACATGGGCGGCCCGCCGACGCCGGCGATCGGCTGGGCGGCCGGCATCGAGCGGCTGTCGATGCTGCTCGAGCAGGGCCCGGCGGCCGCGGCGGCGGTGGCGGTGATCCCGGTCGGCGACGGCGCCCAGGATGCGGCGATCGGCGTGTTGCAGGCGCTCCGTGCCGCCGGGATCAGGGCCGAGACCGCCTATCGCGGCACCCTCAAGCGGCGCCTGGAGCGGGCCAACCGGATCGGCGCCGGCTTCGCGGTGATCCTCGGCGAGGCGGAGGCGGAGCGCGGCGTGGCGCAGGTCAAGGATCTGGGGCGGGGCACGCAGCAGGAGGTGGCGATCGACCGGCTGGCCGCCATGCTGGGTGGCGGGAACGCCCCGTGACGTTCGAGGAGCGGCTGGACCGCATCGTCGGCCGATCCGACGAGCTGCAGGCGATGCTGTCGGGGAGCGTCGGCGCCACCCTGTCCGGCGACGCGTTCGCGAAGGCGTCGCGCGAGTTCGCCGAACTCGGCCCGCTGGTGGCGCGGGTGGGTGCGCTGCGCGAGGCCGAGCGGGCGTTGCGCGACACCGAGGCGTTGCTGGCCGACCCGGACATGCGCGAGCTGGCGCAGGCCGAACTGGAGCAGCTGCGGGCGGAAATCCCCGGGTTGCGTCACGAGATCCGCCTGGCGCTGCTGCCCAGGGACGAGGCCGACGCCAGGAGCGCGATCCTGGAGATCCGTCCCGCCGCCGGTGGCGACGAGGCCGGCCTGTTCGCCGCAGAGCTGTTCGCCGCCTACCGCAAGTTCGCCGAACTGCATGGCTGGACGTTCGAGCTGCTGGAATATGACGAGAACGAGCTGGGCGGGCTGCGTGGCGCGATGGCCACCATCAACGGACGCGGCGTGTTCGCGCGGCTGAAATACGAATCCGGCGTGCACCGGGTGCAGCGGGTGCCGGCCACCGAATCGCAGGGCCGTATCCACACCTCGACGGTGACGGTCGCGGTGCTGCCGGAGGCCGAGGAGGTCGACGTCACCGTCAACGAGAGCGACCTGCGGATCGACGTCTATCGCGCGTCCGGCGCCGGCGGCCAGCATGTCAACAAGACCGAGAGCGCGGTGCGCATCACCCACCTGCCGAGCGGCATCGTGGTGGCGATGCAGGAGGAGCGCAGCCAGCACAAGAACCGCGCCAAGGCGATGAAGATCCTGCGGGCCAAGCTCTATGAGGGCCAGCGCGCCCAGGCGCATTCGGAGCGGGCTGCCGACCGCAAGGCGCAGGTCGGCACCGGGGACCGCAGCGAGCGGATACGCACCTATAATTTCCCGCAGGGGCGGGTGTCGGACCACAGGATCAATCTGACGCTCTACAAGATCGACCGCGTGATGCAGGGCGAGTTCGACGAGTTCGTCGATGCGCTCACCGCTGAGGAGCAGGCGGCGCTGCTGGCGCAGGAGGACTAGCCGGCCATGGCGTCGCGGTCAGGAGATCGGCGCCTGGCAGAACGGCGAGGGGCCTGGTTGCGCCTGCACCGCCATGCGGTCTGACGGGTCGGCGAGGTAGAACAAGGTGAAATCGCGCGCGCCGAGAGCGAGGAACACATGGCCGTCCGGATCCGGCAGGCTGCCCTGGCCGCTGACCCGGTGCACCTGGCGGCTGCCATCGAAGGCGCGGAACACGATTTCGCCGCACAGCGCATAGTCATGGGCGCGCCCGTCCTGCCCGGAGCGGTCCGGCACCGTGACCGGGATGCGGGCGTGGCTGGTGGTGGCGTCGAGATGCACGTCGGCCACCAGCTTGCCGTCTATATAGAGGCGGGTGACCTCGCTGACCTCCTCGACGGCCTTGTCGTCGACCACCGTGAAGCTCGCCGCCCGGGTCGGGCCGGCGGTCGCGAGGACGGCGAGGCAGAGGGCGGCGCCGGCCAGGCAACGGGCGGCGCGTGGTCGATCGAGCATCGTCATGGACCGGCAGCATGACACGAAAAACCGTCCATGACCTGCTGCGCGACGCGGAAAACCGGCTGCGCGAGGCCGGAATCGACCTTCCATCCCGCGAGGCGCGGCTGCTGCTCACGCACGCGCTGGGGCTTGAGCCGGCCGGCCTGATCGGCCTGCCGCGCGACGCGCTGGTCGAATCCGGCGTGTTCGAGCGCCTGCTCGACCGCCGCTGCCGGCGCGAGCCGATGGCGTTCCTGACCGGACGATGCGGGTTCTGGACGCTCGACCTGGCGGTGTCGCCGGACACGCTGATCCCGCGCGCCGACAGCGAGACGCTGATCGAGGCGGTGCTGGCGGCGCGGCCGGAGCGCGGCCGGCTGGCGCGCATCCTCGATCTGGGCACCGGGACCGGGTGCCTGCTGCTGGCGGCGTTGTCGGAATATCCGGCGGCGTTCGGCGTCGGGATCGACCTCTCGGCGGCGGCCGCGTCGCTGGCCAGTCGGAACGCCGCCGCGTGCGGCCTGGCCGGACGCAGCGCCTTCCTGTGCGGCGAGTGGGACCAGGCGATCGACGGGCGATTCGACCTGGTGCTGTCGAACCCGCCCTATATTCCCAGCGCCGATCTGTGCGGGCTGATGCCGGAGGTCCGCGGCCACGAGCCGGCGCGCGCGCTCGATGGCGGCGGCGATGGTCTGGCGGCCTATCGAGCGCTGATGCCGGCGCTGGATCGCTGCCTGGCGCCCGGCGGCCTGGCGGTGCTGGAGATCGGGATCGGCCAGCTCGATCCGGTGCTGGCGCTGGCCCGATCCGGCGGACTGTGCAGCCCCGGTGCCAGGACCGACCTCGGCGGCGTGGCGCGGGCGGTGCTGCTGCAGCGTCCGGCGGTCGCTTGACACCGGGGCGCGGTCCGGGAAAGATGATTTTCGTCAGCCTTATGGCCGGTCTGCAGACACGTGGATCAAGCGGCTCGATACCGGCATGACGACAGACCGCTTCGAACGTGATCGCCCGTGTGGCGCAGTGTCACCGCACCGTTGCCCGAGCCGCTTTGATCGTCTTGGCCGTTTCGAGATGGCCGGAACGCGCAGTTGGGCGCGATGCCAGGAAAGTGTTGTAGCAAACTGATGAACATGAAACGTATGCGTGGCCGTAACCATCGTCCGGGCGGCGGTGGTGGCGGCGGTGGCTCGCCGATCCGGCACAATAACGGCCAGATCCCCCTCAACCGCAATCATGTGTTCGACAGCAACGGACCGGATCTGCGGATACGCGGCACCGCGCAGCAATTGTTCGAGAAATACCTGCAGCTCGGACGGGACGCCACCAGTTCCGGCGACCGGGTGATGGCGGAGGGCTACTTCCAGCACGCCGAGCATTATTTCCGGATCCTGAACGCGATCGCGCAGGCGGCGCAGCAGAGCCAGGCCAACCAGCAGGCGCACCATGCGCCGCGGGCGCGGCACGGGCAGGATGGCGACCAGGGCGAGCGCGGCGGACAGGACGAGGCCGGGCAGCAGGCGAACCAGGGCCATGGCGGCCAGTCGCAGGGATATGCGCAGCAGGACGGCCAGCAGGACGAGGACGACCAGCGCGAAGACCGGTCGTCGCAGCCGCGCTCGTCGTCTCAGCCGGAAATGTCTCCCGCCGATCTCTGAGCCTCTTCGGCGCCGGCTTCCATGCGGATGCGGGTTCGCGGCAGCGCCGCAGGGTAGTTGGCCTGCAGGAAGTTCAGCATCGCCTCGCGCACGAAGCACCGCAGGTCCCAGGTCTGCGGCGCATTGCGGGCGCTGACCAGCATGCGGATCTCGATCGTGCTCTGCTTGACGTCACTGACCTGGAGATTGACCACCTTGCCGTCCCAGAGCGGCGTCTGTTGCACGATCGTCTCGAGTTCCGCGCGCAGCCGGTCCACCGGCACCGCGTAGTCGAGATAGAAGAAGACGCTGCCGATCAGCGACGCCGACTGGTGGGTCCAGTTCTGGAACGGCTTTTCCAGGAAATAGGAAATCGGCAGGATCATCCGGCGCCAGTCCCAGAGCCTGACCACCACGTAGGTGGAGGTGATCTCCTCGATCCATCCCCATTCGCCCTCGACGATCACCGCATCCTCGATCCTGATCGGCTGCGTCACCGCGATCTGCACGCCGGCGATCAGGTTGGTCAGCAGCGGCCGGGCCGCCAGGCCGACGATCAGCGACGCGGCCCCGGCCGAGGCGAACAGGCTGAGCCCGTACTGGCGCACCGGCTCGAACGTCATCAGCGCGGCGGAGACCGTGACCACCACCACCAGCAGGTCGGCGGCGCGCTTCAGGATCCGGATCTGCGTCACGTGCTTGCGCGCGGTGAGGTTGTCCTCCTCGCTGGTGGAGAACCGGCCGAGATAGAGTTCGGCCGACACCTTGATCGAGGTCGAGGCGGCCCAGCCGAGCAGCAGCACGAACACCACCAGCAGGCTCTGGCCCACCGCGGCGAAGGCCGGATAGGACAGGCCGGCGGCCGGGAGCGCGGCCCCGACCGCGACCACCACCACGAACAGCCTGGCCGGACGCCGGATCGCCTTCAGGAACGAGCGGAAGAAGGCGCGGCTCGGGTTGGGGATGCGCAGGAACAGGTCGACGATGATCTTGCTGGCCAGCAGCGCGGTCACCCCGGCCAGGGCCAGCACCAGGATCGAGGCCAGCGGCGCCGGCGCCCAGCTCAGCCACCCGCGCAGCGCGCTCACATAGGTCAGGAAATCTTGCCGCATGGGGCCTCGTCGCTGCAGATACCGCCGTGGAACGCCCGGCCGGTGGTTGGTTGCGTGATCGGGCCCGGAAACCCGCCCCGGCGTTGACTTGCCCCCGAGGGGTGGGTATTCGACCGCTCCGGCGCGTTGGCGGCGTAGCTCAGCGGTAGAGCAGGGGAATCATAATCCCTTGGTCGGCGGTTCAAATCCGTCCGCCGCTACCACCGCGCCGGTTTCTCCCGGATTCAGGGCCGTGCCCGACGGCCGCGAGGCGTCCGGTGACGGTCACGCCCTCTGTTGCACGCATCGCGCATGACCGCCAGCGCCATGAAGGTGCCCGGAAAAGAGCAGAATTACGGCCCGATGCGCGGCCGCGATGCCGGGTTCGCGGCGAATCGTTGCGCTGACACCGTAAAGCGCGTTGAGTGCCTGGCGTTGGGGAGACCACGTCATGCTCTCGCGGAAGGCTCGCGCGGCCGGTCTGGCTGCCGCCTGCAGCACCCTGCTCTCGATGCCGGCGGGCGCGCGGGCCGCGGGAACGGTCTGGGCGTTCGGCGACAGTCTGGCCGACAACGGTAACATCGCCCACATCCTGCCGGGCTACAGCAGCGGCCAGGGCTATGACGGCGCACGGTTCTCCAATGGCCCGGTCTTCGTCGAATATCTTCCCGCCCTGATCCACCAGTCGTTCGTCGCCGCCGACGACATGGCGGTCGGTGGCGCCTATGCGGGCACCGGCAATCTGGCCGGATCGTTCCTGCCCGGCACCGCGACCGAGATCGCCGACTTCGCTGCGGCGGGCGGGGTTTTCGCCGCGCAGGACACGGTCGTGCTCTCGGCCGGGCCGAACGATTATTTCGGCATCCTGGAGAATGCCGGGACCGCGACGATCGACGTCGCCGCGCAGAACAGCCGTGTGCTGGCCGATATCAGGACCGACGTGACGCGCCTGATCGGCCTGGGCGCGCGGCGGCTCGTGCTGCTGAACGTGCCCGATCTCGGATTGACGCCGGAATATCACGGCGACGCCACCGCGTCGGCGCTGGCGCGCGGCAACAATGCGGGGCTGCCGGGGGTGCTGGCGTCGCTCTCTGGCCATGGCACCAACATCTACGTGATCGATCTGCAGCGGCTGCTGGACGAGACCGTCGCCGATCCGGCGCGGTTCGGGCTCACCGACGTGGTGCGCGCCTGCACCCGTACCCCCGCCTGTCTGGCCTCCGGCATTGCGCAGCAGGATCAGACCCTGTTCTGGGACGCGGTGCACCCGAACACCGCCGTCCATGCGGTGATCGCGCGCGTGATCGCCAACGAACTCGGCGCCGCCGGTGCGATCGGGGCACAGGCGCAACTCGCCCTCGCCGATGCGCGGCTGTTCACCGACCGGCTGGTGTCGCGCCTGGATACGCTCGACGACGCTGCCGGTGGCGACGGGCGCGTCTCGTTCTTCCTGCTGGGCAACCAGGCGTCTGGTCGGTTCAATGGGCGTGGCGGTCAGGACGGGTTCGGCGACGATATCGTCGCCACCACCGCCGGCGCGGAACTGCGCGCCGGCAGGCACGCGCTGGTCGGTGTGGCGATCGGCTACAGCCGCGCCAGCGCCGGCGCATCGGACAGCGCCGGCCAGCCGGACACGGTCGGGCTGCGCTACGATGCCTATCATGTCGGGGTGTACGGAAAGCTCACGCGTGGTGGCGGGTTTGCCGACATTGCCGGCTCCTACGTGATCTATCGCGATCCGAACAGTTCCCGTCCGGGATTGTTCGCGGGCGAGCAGCTGACCGGCGCACCGGACGCGCAGGGCGGCACCGCGACCGCGTCGCTCGGCTACCGCTTCAGCCATAGTCGCTTCCGCATCGGGCCGGTCGCCAGGCTCGGCTACACCCATGTCGATCTCGACGCCTACACCGAACAAGGCGAGCCGGTCCTGACCCAGCATGTCGGCGCGCAGCAGGCCGACAGCCTGATCGGCCGGGCCGGCATCGAGGCGGATTTCGCCGCCGACCTGCGGCTGGGCCGGGTGCGGCCGTTCGTCGCCCTCGATGCGGCGCGTGAGTTCCTCGATGGCGGCCGGTCCCTGTCGACCAGCTTCACCAGCATCGGCATACCGCTCAGCACCCGCCTGCCGGGCTATGGCGGCACCTTCGGCATCGGCCGCGTCGGCGCCTCGCTGGCGCTGTCGCATGGCGGCCTGCTCGACCTGGCGCTCGAGAACAGCTTCGGGCGGCGCGACGTCGAGCAGCGCGACATCGCGCTCACCGCCAGGATCGCCTTCTGACCGACCGGGGCTGATCGCCGAGGCGCCGGCGGCGAGGTTTGCTGTTGAGCGGACCCGGTTGGGTCAGTATTTTCGATACGCTACCGATCTATCCGTCCGCCCGCCCGCCGTCGCGGCCGGCCGCGAGGTCGGCACGCCCAGATCCCCGCAACAAGCCGCCCAACCGGGCGGCTTTTTTTATGCCGGAGCGTCGCGCATGAGTTTCGACATCGGTTCGCCACGCCTGGTGCTGGCCGGGACCGCCTACGGGGAATGTCGCGGCGGTGGCCGGGTCGGCATGGAGAACGTGCTGTCGGTGGTGGTCAACCGCTGGCACGCGGGATGGGAAGCCACGCCGCTCTCGGTCTGCCTCGCGGAGCATCAGTTCTCCTGCTGGGACGATGCCAACCGCACCGCGATCGTCACCGCGGCGATGCGCGACCAGCAGAGCTGGACGCTGGCGCTCTCGGTCGCCGACGCGGCGCTCGACCGGACGCTGCCGATGCGGACCGGCGATGCCGACAGCTACTACGCGCTGAGCATGGCCAGACCGGCGTACTGGGCGAAATCCCCGGCCCTGCATGTCTGCTCCGACCGCTGGCACAGCTTCTGGCGCGTGCGGATGCGACGGCCGGCGGGACCGACGGCCGACACCCTGAACGACGCCCAATACCAGTCCATCATGGAGAGACACGCATGAGCGCCACCCTGCCGACCGTTGCCGCGCCCCCCATCGCAGCGGCGATGCCGCGCCGGCTCGGTCGCGGCCTGATCGACTGGTCGAGACAGGCTTCGACCCAGGCCGGGCTGAGCCTGTTCCTCGGCGGCTGCGTGCTGGCCTGGCTGCATCCGTTCGCGGCGGCGGAAGGCATCGCCGCCACCATCATCGCCGCCAGCCTGCCGAAACTCTGGCCCGACAACACCAGCGACGCGATCCGGACCCAGGCGCTGTCGGCGGCGATCGCGCATGTCGCGGTGACGCGCACCGCCGCCGACCTGGAGCGGGCGGCGACCGCCGCGATCGTCGCCGCCGCGCCGGCCAAGGTCTGAAACCCTTTCCGTTCTTCTCGAGGATCATTGCATGAACCATCACGCTTCGCGCCGTTCCATGCTGCGTCTGGCGATGCTGTCGGGCGCCGCCATGCTGGCCGGCTGCACCGTTGTTCGTAACGGCACAATCACGACGGTCACGATCGATACCGGCCGCGTCGTCACCGATGGCCGCGCCATCATCGGCGCGCTCGGCGGCGTGCTGCTGGTCCCCGGCGTGGCGGCGCTGCTCGGCGCCAACCTGGTGACGGCGGAAGCGGCGCTGCAGGCGGCCACGCTGAGCCTGAACGAGATCCGCAGCCTGACCGGCGGCGCCGTGACCGTGGCGATCGACACCGCCCGCCTGCGGACGCTGGTGGCGTCGCTGCTGGCCGACGTGCAGAGCGTCGTCGTGCTGCTGCAGGGCGTGCTGCCGTCGCTGCCGGACAAGCCGTCGGCGGTGGCGAGCGAGTTGGCCGAGGTGATCGCCTCGGTGCAGACGCTGATCCCGCTGGTGCAGCTCGCCGCCGGCCTCTCTGGCGCCCGGCCGGACACGCTGCCCATGACCGAGGCCCGGGCGCTGGCGATCGCCGCGCGCGTGCAGCACTGACCCGCCATCGAAAGGAGGGCGCGGCGTGATCGGCTCTTCCCGGCTGCGGCTCGGCAAGCGGCCGGCCATCCTCGATCGTCGCACGCCGCGGCTCGACGGCATGCTCCTGGCGCACCTGCCGGAGCCGCCGGCGCGGTGCGACCACGGCATCGCGCTCGGCGCCTGGAAGCTGTGGCGCAACGGCGACCAGCTCGCCGGGCATGAGCAGACCCTGCCCGGCCTCGGCGACTGCACCGCGGTCGCGGTCGCCAGCGCGATCCGGGTGATGACCGCCGGGCGCGGCGGCGAGATCGAACTCACCGACGACCAGGTGGTCCGCATCTACGAGGATAACGGCTACGATCCGCAGCGCCCGGCCACCGACCAGGGCGCGGCCGAACGCGATGTGCTGAACCGCTGGTGCGAGACCGGCTATGGCGTCGGCCGGCAGGCGCCGGACGTGCTGACAGCGTACGGCGCGGTCAATCCGAAATCGTCGGAGAGCGTGAGGCGGGCGATCGCCATGCTGGGCGGCCTCTATATCGGGCTCGATCTGCCGGAATACGCCCTGGTGCAGGGCTGCGACTGGGTCGCGCCGACCGCCCCAGCGCCGGCCGCCGGCGGCCATGCGGTGTTCCTGCACGGCTATGATGGCGACTGGCTCTATCTCAACAGCTGGGGCGAGCGCAAACGCATGGATTGGGGGTTCTTCCGCAGCTATTGCGACGAGGCCTACGGGTTGTTGTCGCGCGACTGGCTCGATACCGGCGGCCATACGCCGATGCAGGAAAGCTTCGAGACGCTGGCGGTCGAGTTGAAGGCGGCGCTGGCGGCATGAGGCCGGCGCTCCTGGGACGCGCGCTCGACGCGTCGCGCGGTCTGGCCCCGGTGCTGCTGCTGGCCGGATGCGGCTCGCTGCAGGCCTTCCAGGCCAGGACCGCCCTGGTCGGCGCGACCGAGCCCGACATCGTGTCGTGCATGGGAGTGCCGGCGGCGAAGCAGTATCTCAGCCGCGACCAGTCGGTGCTGCAATGGGACTACGCGCAGACCGGCGCCGATCTCGATCTCGAATTCGGCATCTATTCGCTGAAGCTCGGCCGCCCCGGCATCTGCCACGCCGCGATCCGTTTCGATCGCGGCGTGGTGCGCGCGGTTCATTTCGCCGGCGCCTCGATCACCCCCACCGATCCCGACAGCATCTGCGGCCGTCTGGTGCATGACTGCCTGTATCACCGCGAGACCACCGCGCTGCCGGCCGATTTCGATCAGCAGGCGGTGCTCGACGGCAAACCACGCAACCCGGCGTCGCGGCCGGACTGAGATCAGACCTGGATCCCGGCGGCGGACGGCGTCAGCAGCGCGTGCAGCAGCACGACCAGCAGCGCCAGCGCGATCAGGATCGCGAGCAGCCGGCCGAAGGCGCGGAACGCGGCGATGATCAGCGCCAGCAGCAGGATCAGCAGCAGCGCGGTCTGCGGCGGCCCGGTGACGCCGAGATCGGCCAGCGCCTGCCGGGCCGCACCCTCGATCACGCCGATCGCCGTGGCGATCGCGCCGAACAGCCAGACGATGGCGCCGACCAGGAGGCCTAGAAGCTGGTGCATGATCTCTCCGTCACGCCGCGCGGCGCCGATGCGTTGAAACCTGACCGTGCTGGCGAAGTTCAGACAGGGCAAGCGCCACAGGAGCTACCGCCCATGTCCCGATCCACGTCCGAATCCACGTCGCCGTCGCTCTGGAACACCCTGGTCGGTCTGGTGTTCGCCGCCGCCGGCATCGCCAAGCTGGTGGCGATCGAGCCGGAGGAGAAGCTGTTCAGGAGCTGGGGATGGAGCCGACGCGACATGCAGACCATCGGCGCGGCGGAACTGTTCGGCGCCGCGCTGCTGGTGACCAGACCGACCCAGAAAATGGGCGCGGCGCTGCTGGCCAGCAGCTCGACCTGCATCCTGCTCGCCGAACTGCGCCACGGCAACGACGCGCTGGTCACGCCGCGCATGGGGCTGCTGGCGGCGGCGCTGAGCGGGTTCAAGAGCTAGGCCCGACGGCTCCGGCTACTCGGGCCTGATCTGCAGCCTGATCACCCCCTTGATCGTCTCCGGATCGATCGGCTTGCCCTTGCGCAGGATGCTGATCAGCCCCTCCCGGCTCAGGCCCTTGGCGGCGTTTCTGACATGCGGCATCAGCCGCTGCCAGTGTTCGCCATAGGCCCTGGCGACCTCGCTCGGGCAGATGGATTTGTCCGGGCCGCGGGCCCGGGCCTGACGCAGGATCTCCTGGCGCAGGTCGCCGGGCGAGGGTGGTTGCGGCTCCGAGGTCATCCCTGGCGGATCTGCGCCAGCAGCGCGTCGGTCACGTCGCGGGTGCCGGCGCTGCCGCCGAGATCGCGGGTGCGGATGCCGGTCGCCAGCATCCCGTCGATGCCGGCACTCAGCCGCGTCGCCAGATCGACCCGCCCGACATGACGCAGCATCAGTTCCGTCGATAGCAGCATCGCCAGCGGGTTGGCGACGCCCTTGCCGGCGATGTCCGGCGCCGAGCCGTGCACCGCCTCGAAGATCGCCGCGTTCTCGCCGAT
>CAZZZA010000088.1:0-12706 GCA_964658455.1 uncultured Lichenihabitans sp. | reverse complement strand
GTCACCACCAGGATCAGCGACCAGAAGATCAGGCTCTCGATGCCCAGCACTTCCCAGCGCGACGGCGTCGCGTGGTCGCCGATGATGTTGATGGTCGAACTCAGCGCGTAGAGCGGGCTGGTGCCGATATCGCCATACACCACGCCCAGCACGGCCAGCAGCGAGGTGGCGGTGACGGCGCGGTGCCGGACGGTGCCATGTCCGCCCCCTGGCGCGGGCGCGTCGGCTGTCTGCGAACGGCCCGCGATCGGACCGGACGTGCCGATGACGTCACTCATCCAGCCATGCTCCGGGGTGAAGGGCGCCGTCGCCGGACCCGCTGCAGCCCCATACGACCTAGCTCGCAACCGATGCAAGCGCCGCCGGTGGAGAACCGGTGGCGGGCCTGGCGCCGAAGATCGCGCTGCCGACCCGCACCGATGTCGAACCGCACGCTACGGCCGCCTCGAAATCGCCCGACATGCCCATCGAGAGTCGTGCCAGCCCGTGCGCCGAGGCCAAGGCCGCCATGCGCGTGAAGAAGGGCACCGGATCGCGATCGGCGGGCGGGATCGCCATCAGCCCGACCAGGGCAGCGCGGAACCGGCGCCGGCAGGCCTCGATGAACCGGTCCGCCTCGCCGGGCATGATTCCGGCCTTCTGCGGCTCCTCGCCGATATTGACCTGCACCAGCAGCGCCGGCAGCCGGCCCAGCTTCTGCGCCGCCTGGTCCAGCGCGTCGGCCAGCTTCGGCCGGTCGAGCGTCTCGATGGTGTCAGCGATCCGGGCCGCCTCCAGCGCCTTGTTGGTCTGCAGCGGCCCGATCAAATGCAGTTGCATCGCCGGCCAGTCCGGCCGCAGCGCCGCGACCTTGGCGGATGCCTCCTGCACCCGGTTCTCGCCGAACAGGCGCTGGCCCGCCGCGAGCGCCGCACCGATCGCCGCCGCGTCATGCGTCTTCGACACCGCGACCAGCGCGACCGCCGCCGGATCGCGCCCGGCCGCCAGCGCCGCATGGCGGATGCGCGCCCGTACCGCGTCGAGCGCCGCGGCGATCGGGGTCGCGGCCGGGGCAGGGGCGGTGTCCGCCATGGTGTCGGTCATCGCGCGACGCTGTGCCGGCCGGCGCGCATGGTCAAGCAGGCCGTTCGGGCGGGCCGAGATCGAGCAGCAGTTCGCGCACGCGCAGGCGCTCGTTGCGGGCCAGCAGGTGCTTGCCGCGGTCGGCATCGGCGAAGAACTCGTCCATCGCCAGCGAGCAGTCGCCATGGCCGAGCGTGCCGGTCAGGATCGCGATCTCGCCGATCACCGCCTGACGCCGCCGCGCCGTGTCGGCATCGAACCAGAGCAGACAGATCCGGTCCCAGCCATCGAAGGTGGCCTCCAGCGCCGCCAGCCAGCCGGCCGACCGGACACCCGCGTCGCGCCAGCCCTCGAGCAGCGGCAGCGGATCGTGCAGGAGCGCCTCGATCTCCGGCATCAGCCGGTCGGCCTCGCGCAGGCATTGATCGGCGGCGGCGATGATCCGGCCGAGCAGCGCCACGTCGGTGCCGTGGCTCGCGCATTGCTCCTCGGCGAGCGCGCAACGCAGCCGCTGCACCAGAGCGGACAGCACGCTCCAGCGTCCGAACCCGTCCCGGTTCGGCATCGCGGTGCCGCCCGGCGCGGCGATCGCGGTCCCGGCGGCGGGGCCGGCGGCGGGCGCGGCGCATCCGGTCGCGATCGTCGCGCAATGCGCCGACAGGCCGCGCAGCGCTTCGGCCAGCACCGGGCCGTCCCAGCGCAGCCGCTGCGCCAGCTGGTGGAAACCGTCCCGGTTCAGGCAGCGTGCCGCATCCTGCGGCCTGGTGAAGCCGGCGCGCCTGGCGAGGCTCATCAGCAGGGTCGCGCCCAGGCGCAGCGCGGCGGTGCGCAGCGAGGCATCGACGTCGCGGGCGGCGTCCACGGCATCGATCCCAGCATAGCCTTCCCCGGCCAGCCCGCGTGCCGCGTCGCGCACCGAGGCCGGATCGATCCGCTCCAGTCCGGACAGGCGGCCGACCAGCAGCGTGTCATGCAGGCAGGGGGTGGCGAAGCCGGTGACCACGGTCCAGGACGCGATATAGACGCCACGGCCGCCGGACGGGTTGGGCAGCACGAATTCAAGGCCACGCGGCAGGGAGCGCAGCCGGACCCCGGCCAGCATCGGCGCCAGCAGCGGCAACTGCACGCCGCAGGCCGCCGGCTGGTCGCTCCTGCGGCCGGCTGAACCGGTCTGCCACCCGGTCTGGCGCATCAGGTGCAGGGCCGGCGCTGTGCCGAGGCGGGCGCGCTCGGCGAGGCCGGGTGCCGGAAGGCGCAGGGATTTCAGGGCGCTCATGCGGTCATTCCCTTCCTGGCGACCGTGTCCGTCCGGAGCCGCGAGCCCCCGGTCCGGCCAGCATGACGCCGATCGATGAAGGTTTTCTGAACACATTCGAAGCGGCCATCGGCGCGGTTCAACGCGATACCGGATGGTGCGCGGCGAGAAACCGCAGCGCCCGGGCGCTGCCGCCGAGCAGTTCGATCAGGCGCAGGCGGGCGATCCCGGCGCCGGCATCGCCCGCGGCGCGCCCGGCCAGGCGCAGGATCGCGGCCTCGACGAGCCGGTCGTACTCCTGGCCCTCCTCGAGCCGGCTCGCTGCCAGCATGAACACGCGCAGACGCCGCGCATCCGCCTCGACCGGCGGCAGCGCCGCCTCGAGCGTGTCGTCGTCGCCGCCGTCGGCCAGCAGCTGCTCGAAACGGTCCAGGCACGACAAAAGCGCGCGCTCGAACAGCGCGCGATTGACCGCGACGGCGGCGTGCCAGAGCCGCGCCACCGCGCGTTGTTCCCCGGCCGGCCGGTTCTCGATGGTGCGCAGCGCCGCGAGCTGGCGCATCGCCTCGAGGCGGCCGACCAGACGCGCCGGACCGTCCGCCGCGCTCCCGGCATCGAGCAGGGGCGATCCCTCCAGCCGCGCCAGCAGCGCCTCGATCGCCTTTTCCAGCCCGGCGAGCAGCGCGGCGCCGCCGGCGCTGCCGCCCGCGAGCCGCAGCGCCAGCCTGACCAGCCGGTCGGCCGGCGCACGGTCGAACAGCAGCATCAGCATGATTCCCCAGGCCAGCGGGCCGTGCCGTGCCGCGTCGTGCAGCAGGCTGGTCAGGGCGGAGTCGTACTCCGGCTCGTGCGGCGCCGGCAGGGTGCGCAAGGCGAGGCCGTGGCGAAACACCATCGCGGCGACGGGCACCATCTGCTGCAGCATCGCCATCGACACGCCGCTCTGCATTTGCCGGCCGGGTTCGGCCCAGCCGGGCGGGATCACGCTCTGCGCCAGGATGTCGGCGGCGGCGGCCCAGAGCGGCCGGCCGTTGCGGTCGATCAGCCATTCATCGTCGGCGTCGAACGGCGGCTGCGGCGGCAGCGCGTCGGCCCCTGCCAGGGCAAGCAGGTCCAGCAGCGGCGTCAGCAGCGAGCGCGGCAACGCCAGCGCGCCGGGGCGCCATCTGCCGGCCGGCACCAGGATGCTGTCGAACGGGGTGAAGAGCAGGCGGGTGCGGTTGATGCGGCGCACCGGCCGGAGCGCCGCCAGCCGGTGCCGCACCGGCTCCAGCAGCGCATCCGCCGCGCCGCGCTCGGGCAGGTCGTCGATCAGCCGGGTGACCTTCAGCAGCTTGGCGTCGCTGGCATGGTGGAACGCGGCGTCAGGCATCGGCGCTGTCCAGCGCGAGTTCGGCGGCGCGGACCCGCTCGTGGCGCTCGACGAGCAGCGGTCCGGGCATGGCCGGGCCGGGCATCATCAGCGCCGGTGACGGCCGGCCCGCGACCAACGCCTCGGCCGGCGCCGCGTCCGCCCCGATGTCCGGCGCGTCGGCGTCGCCCTCGCCGTCCTGCGCGCCCTGCGTGCCGCGCGCGTCCGCCAGCCCGGCCAGCACCGCGAGCTGCGGCAGCGCCGCCAGCCGCGCCGCGTGCGCGCCGCAATCCTGCCAGAGCAGGCAGATCCGGTCCCAGCCATCGAGCGCCCGATCCAGCGCCCGGACCGGCCGCAGCGCAGCCTGCGGGTCGTGCCGATACGCCTCGAGCAGCGCCGTCGGCCGCGACAGCCGGCTATCGGCGGCGGCGGCGAGGTGCCGGCCACGGCCGAGGCAGCGAAGCAGCGCCTCGGCCACGCCGTGCAGCGCCGCCACCGGTGGCGCGCCGCTTTCGGCACGCTGCGCCGCGGTCTCGGCCAGGCCGCGGGCGGTGCGGTCGAGCAGCGCCAGCAGCGCCGGCTGGCGTCCGTTCGGGCAGAGCGGCGCATAGGCGGCGGACAGGGCGTCCACCGCCGCGACGAGTGCCGCCGGCGCCCAGCCGATCTGCGGCGCGACCGTGCCGAGCGCGTCGTCGATCATCGCCGGCTCGGCGGTGTCGAGGCGATGGCGGAGCAGGATCGCCTGATCGGGCGCCACCGCCGGCAGGCGGATCAGGGCGAGCAGCAGGCGCGAACGCAGCCGGTGGGTCTCGCGGTCCAGGTCCCGTCGCGCGGCGCGCGCCGCCGCCGCCGCCTTCGGCCCGGCATAGCCCTCGATCGCCACCGCCCTGGCCGCCTCGCGAACGCGCGCCGGGTCGAGCGCCGGCAGCGCCGCAAGCCGCGCCGCCAGCACCGTGTCGTGCACGGTCGGGGCGCCGAAATCGGCGATGCGGCGCCAATCCTCGATGTAGTGGCCGCGCCGGCCGGCCGGGTTGGGCATGATGAAATCCAGCCTCCGGCCGGCGAGACGGCCGCAGACCCCGGCCAGCAGCGACGCGGTGAAGGGGATGTGCGTGCCGGTCGGTGCGCCCGATGCCGGCATGGCGGCGTTCCATTCGATGGTGCTCATGGATCCGCCGCCCTTCTCCCGCCGGTCAGGCGTCGCCCGATCGGCGGCCCTGGCGGCCGGCGCCGCCGCATGGCATCAGTCCCGCCAGCGCCCCGCCGCCTGCATTGTGCTTCCGGATCCATGAACAGCCGATTAACGCGCCCCAGCGCCGACCCGACCCGCTCGATCGCCTTCGATGTGCTGGCGGCGGTGACGGAACGGAAGCGCACCCTCGAGGACGCGCTCGATCAGGCCGATCCGCAGGAGAGCGGCGTCTCGCCGCGCGACCGCGCGGCGGCGCACCGGCTGGCCGCCACCGTGCTGCGCCGCATGGGCACGCTCGACGCGGTGCTGGAGCCGTTCCTGAAGAAGGCGCCGCCGGAGCGGGTCCGGCTGGCGCTGCTGATGGGGGCGGCGCAGCTGCTGTTCCTGGACACGCCCGCGCATGCCGCGGTCGGCACCATCGTCTCTCTGGTGCGGGAACGGGGCTTGGCGCCGTTCGCCGGCCTGGTGAACGCGGTGCTGCGGCGCGTGGCGCAGGCGGGCGCGGCGGCGCTCGACGGGCTCGATCAGCCGCGGCTCGACGTGCCGGCCTGGCTCTGGTCGAGCTGGGGCAGGCTGGCGCGGCAGATCGCCGAGGGCCTGGTCCGCGAGGCGCCGCTCGACCTGACGCTGGCCGCCCGGGCGGCGGTCCCGGAGGGCGGGCTGCTGCTGCCGACCGGCTCGGTGCGCCTGCCGGGCGGCACCCGGGTGGCGGCGCTTCCCGGCTACGAGGCCGGCGCGTTCTGGGTCCAGGACGCCGCCGCCGCGTTGCCGGCGCGGCTGCTGGCGGCGCGGCCCGGCGAGCGGGTGGTCGATCTGTGCGCCGCGCCCGGCGGCAAGACCGCGCAGCTCGCCGCCGCCGGCGCGCAGGTGGTGGCGATCGAGCGCGACCCCGGCCGGATGCGGCGGCTGCGGCAGAACCTGGCGCGGCTCCGGCTCCAGGCCGAGACCATCGAGGCCGATGCGGGAGACTGGATGCCGGACGCGCCGGTCGATGCGGTGCTGCTGGACGCGCCCTGCAGCGCCACCGGCACCGCGCGCCGCCATCCCGACGTGCTCCGTCTCAAGCGCGCCGCCGACCTGCCGGCGCTGATCGAAGGCCAGGACCGGCTGATCGCCGCCGCGTCGCGCATGGTGCGGCCCGGCGGACGGCTGCTCTATGCGGTCTGCTCGCTGCAGCCAGAGGAGGGCGCGCAGCGCGCCCGGGCGGCGGAGCGGCTGGGCTGGGTGCCGCTGCCCTTCACCGAGGACGAACTCGCCGCCGTGCCGCAGGCCAGGACCGGGGAGGGCTGGCTGCGCACCCATCCCGGCCTGTGGCCGGAGCTGGGCGGCATGGACGGGTTCTTCGCCGCCCGCTTCGTCAAGCCGTAGGCCGCAACCTTGTGTGTCCGGTACGGTTTGCTGCACCATCGCAGCGAATGACAATGCACCAGCCCGTCTCCAGATCCTCCAGCGTGCTGGTCGCGCCCAGCCTGCTCGCCGCCGATTTCGGCCGTCTCGCCGAGGAGGTCGCCTCGGTGGCGGAGGCCGGCGCCGACTGGCTGCATCTCGACGTCATGGACGGGCATTTCGTGCCCAACCTGTCGTTCGGCGCGCCGGTGATCGAGGCGCTGCGTCCGCACAGCAGGCTGGCGTTCGACGTGCATCTGATGATCGCGCCGGTCGATCCGTTCCTGGAGATGTTCGCCCGCGCCGGCGCCGACCACATCCACCTGCATATCGAGGTCGGCCCGAACACGCACCGCTCGCTGCAGACCGTGCGGGCGCTCGGGCTGAAGGCGGGGATCGCGATCAACCCGGCCACCCCGGCGGCGGCGATCGCGCCGGTGCTCGACCTGGTCGACATGATCCTGGTGATGACCGTCAATCCCGGCTTCGGCGGCCAGAGCTTCCTGCACAGCCAGTGCGCCAAGATCGAGACCTTGCGCGCCATGGTGGCCGAGACCGGCCGCGACATCCGGATCGGCGTCGATGGCGGCATCGACCAGCGGACCGCGGCGCTGAGCATCGCCGCCGGCGCCGACCTGCTGGTGGCCGGCACCTCGGTGTTCGGCGCCGCCGACCGCGCGCAGGCGATCGGCGCGCTGCGTCGCGCCGGCGGCGTTGCCGGGCCGGCGGCGGCAACCACGGCCGGGCCCCCCGCGCATGGCGCATGAGCCCGCCCGGTGTCTGAGACGGTCGCGGCCCCGATGGTGATACGGCGCTGGACCCGGGATGCGCGGCTGTCGATGGCCAGGCTGTCGCTCGCAGGTATGCCCGGCCTGACCGGCGCCCGCGTGCCGGACGCGCCGTCGGTGGCGATCCGCGACCCCTGGCCCGGCGATACCGGGCGCGGCACCCGCCTGATGAAGGGCGAGCTGGTGCATGAAGGGGCGGTCAGCCGCCTGCAGCCCGGCCAGGGCGACGGGCAGTGGAACGACCAGTCGGTGCCGGACGCGCTGCGCGCCCACGCGCACGGCTTCTCCTGGCTGCGCGACCTGCGCGCGCTCGGCACCGACGGCAGCCGGCTGCGCGCCCGTGGCCTGGTGCTGGAATGGCTGTCGCGGCCGCCGCACGACCCGGTGGCGCGCCTGCCGCATGTGGTGGCGTCGCGGGTGACCGCCTGGCTCGCGCACTATGATTTCTTCGCCGCCTCCGCCGACGACGCGTTCCGCCAGAAGCTGATGGCGCGGCTGATGCTGGAGGCCCGGGTGCTGGCGGCCAGCATCCCGACGCCGACGCACGACCATCACGCCCTGGTCTGCCTGAAGGGGCTGCTGGCCTGCGCGGTGGCGATGCCGGACCAGCACGGCTTCCTGACCAGGGCGGTGCGCCATCTCGGTCCGGAAATCGGCCGCCAGATCCTGGCCGACGGCAGCCACGCCGAGCGCAGCCCCGGCATCCAGCTCGCCGCCCTGCGCGAGCTGGCGGAGATGCGGGCGCTGATGCAGACCGGGCAGATCGCCCAGCCGCTGGCGATGCCGGCCGCGCTCGACCGGATGGCGCCGGTGCTGCGCGCGCTGCGCCATCCCGATGGCGGCCTGGCGCTGTTCAACGGCAGCCGCGAGGAGAGTGCCGCGCGCATCGACTTGGTGCTGTCGCAGGCCACCAGGGGCCGGGCGGTGGCAGCCGCGATGCCCGATGGCGGGTTCGTGCGGATCCAGTCCGGCCGGGTGCTGCTGCTGGCCGATGCCGGGCCGCCGCCGCCGGCCGGGTTCTGCGAGAGCGCGCACGCCGGGACCTTGTCGTTCGAGCTGTCGGTCGGCCGCGAGCGGCTGATCGTCAATTGCGGTGCTGGCATCCTGCCGGCCTGGCGGGACGCGCTGCGCGCCACCGCGGCGCACTCGACGCTGGTGGTGGACGATACCAGCTCCAGCGAGTTCCGCGCCGGGACGGTGTCGCGCCGGCCGGCCAAGGTGACGGTGGACCATCACGAGGCGGCCGGCGCGCACTGGCTCGATCTCGCCCAGGACGGCTACCTGCCCGGCTTCGGCGCCACCCACACCAGACGGATCTACGTCGCCGACGGCGCCGAGGACATTCGCGGCGAGGATGCGCTGCTGGGCGAGCGTCCGGTCCGGTTCGCGCTGCGCTTCCATCTGCATCCGGCGGTGACGGTGCGCCAGGAATCGGCGCCGGACGAGGAGGGCGGCGCGGTGCTGCTGACCCTGCCGTCCGGGGCCAAGTGGCGGCTGCGCGCCGATAGCGGCGTGCTGAGCATCGAGGAGAGCATCTATCTCGGCGGCGAGAGCGCCCGGCGCACCAGCCAGGTCGTCGTCACGGTCAGCCCGTCCGCCACCCCGGAGACACCGGCCGCCGGCGAACCGGATGCCGGCCAGGCGGCGCGCACCGTGCGCTGGGCGCTGAACCAGGTGGAAAGCTGAGCGCGCCGGCGCCGGGCGCGGACCGGCGCCTGAAGATCCTGGAAATCACCAACGTCGATTTCTCGCTGCGCCATTTCCTGCTGCCGCTGATGCTGGGCCTGCGGGCGCGCGGCCACGAGGTGGTCGGGGTCTGCGCCGACGGCCCGCTGCTGGCAGAGGTGCGCGCCGCCGGTTTCCGCGTCGAGACGCCGCCGATGGCGCGCAGCCTGTCGCCGCCGGCGCAGGCCCGCGCCTTCCTGGCGCTGCTGCGGCTGATCCGCGCCGAGCGGCCCGATCTGGTGCACGCGCACATGCCGATCAGCGGCGTGCTGGCGCGGCTGGCGGCCAGGCTCTGCGGGGTGCGGGTGATCGCCTATACCTGCCACGGCTTCCTGTTCAACCAGCCCGGCCCGCTTGGCCGCCGCCTCGCGGCGCTGCTGCTGGAATGGGTCGCCGGGCGGGTCACCGACCGCTATTTCACCGTCTCCGAGGAGGAGGCGCGGGATGCGCGCCGGCTTGCCCTGCACCGCTCGGCGATCGGCATCGGCAACGGCCGGTCGCCGGCGCTGTTCCGGCCCGATCCGGCGGCGCGGGCCCGGCTGCGCGCCGCTCTGGGCGTCCCCGACGACCGGGTGGTGGTGATCGTCGTCTCCCGCCTGGTGCGCCACAAGGGCCACCCGGAACTGCTGCTGGCGATGCAAGCGGTGCCGGACGCGGAACTCTGGGTGGTGGGCGAGCGGCTTGCCTCCGACCACGGCGAGAGCCTAGACGGCGCGTTCGCGCAGGCTGCCCTGGCGCTCGGTCCGCGGCTGCGCCGGCTCGGCTACCGCACCGACATCGCCGCCCTGCTGGCGGCAGCCGACATCTTCGCGCTGCCGAGCCATTTCGAGGGGCTGCCGATGTCGGTGATCGAGGCGATGCTGTGCGGCCTGCCGGTGGTCGCCAGCGCGATTCGCGGGCCGCGCGAGCAGGTGCTGCCGGAGAGGACCGGGCTGCTGGTGCCGCCGCGCGACCACGCGGCGCTGGCGGCGGCGCTCTGCCGGCTGGCCGGCGATGCGGCGCTGCGCCGGCGCCTGGGCGAAGCCGGCCGGGCACGCGCCTGCGCGCTCTACGACGAGGCGGCGGTGGTGGCGCGCACCATCGCGCTGCTGGAAGCCTGAGGCTACGGCAACCTCATATAAACCGACCCCGGCAATGGGCCGCTCCCTTCTCCAAGTGTGGTCCTGTCGAACACCGGGAACGAAGATAGCTTCGACCAGAGTAAGCGAATGGAGGACGCCTGGTCCTTCCGTAATTCAATGTGGCCAAGGGCCAGTCGCCAAGCTGATTTCGGAGAAAAAAGATGACGAAGTTGACGCCGGAGCAGATGGAAAGGATGGACTACATGGATTGCCGCCCGCCTCGTCCGCTGGGAGCCACGGGGGTGGGGACACCAGATTACATCCAGAAGATGCTAGACATGGCCTCTACAACAGGAGTGACGCCGGTGAGCAGCAGAACCGCCCTGATCGTCGGCGCCAGCGGCATCGTCGGCCGCGCCCTGGCCGATCACCTGATCGCGGAAGGCTGGAACGTGCTGGGCCTGGCGCGCACGCCGCCGCGCGACCAGGCCGGCCTGCAGCCGGTCGCCGCCGACCTGCGCGACGCCGACGCGCTGCGATCCGCCTTGTCCGGACTGCGCCCGACCCATCTGTTCCTGACCAGCTGGAGCCGGCAGGCCACCGAGGCGGAGAACATCCGCGTCAACGGCGCCATGGTCCGCAACGTGCTGGATGCGGCCGGTCCGGCGGGTTCGGTCGCGCATGTCGGCCTGGTCACCGGGCTAAAGCACTATCTCGGGCCGTTCGAGGCCTACGGGAAGGGCACCCTGCCGGCGACGCCGTTCCGCGAGGAGCAGGGCAGGCTGCCGGTGGAGAATTTCTACTACGCCCAGGAGGACGCGCTGTTCGCCGCCGCCGCGCGCTACGGCTTCGGCTGGAGCGTGCACCGGCCGCACACCATCATCGGCCTGGCGCTCGGCAACGCCATGAACATGGGCACCACGCTCGCCGCCTACGCCACGCTGTGCCGCCGGCTCGACCGTCCGTTCGTGTTCCCGGGCTCTGAGGTGCAGTGGAACGGCCTCACCGACATGACCGATGCCCGTCTGCTGGCGCGCCACCTGGCCTGGGCCGCGACCGAACCGATGGCGCGCGACGAGGCGTTCAACGTGGTCGATGGCGACATCTTCCGCTGGAGCTGGATGTGGCCGCGGCTGGCCGGCTGGTTCGGCCTGGAGACGGCGCCGCTGCCGGCGTCGATCACGCCGCTCGCCGCGCAGATGGCAGCCGACGGACCGGCCTGGCGGGCGATCGCCGAGGCTGACGGGCTGGTCGAGCCGGATTTGGACCGGGTCGCCTCGCCCTGGCACACCGACGCCGATCTCGGCCGGCCGATCGAGGTGGTGACCGACATGAGCAAGAGCCGCAAGCTGGGCTTCCTGGACTACCAGCCGACCGACGAGGCGTTCTTCTCCCTGTTCGAGACGCTGCGGGAGCGCAGGATCATCCCCTGACGCGCCGCGATCGCAGCACCCGTCAGCACCATTCGCCGCCGCGCATCAGCGGCACCGTCGCGCCGTCCTTGGCGATCGCGTCGACATCGATCGCGCCGGAGCCGATCATCCAGTCGATATGGATCAGGCTGCTGTTGGCGCCGCGCGCCGACAGCGCCGCCGCATCCTGGCCCTGGGTGTCGCGCAGGCACTTGGTATAGGCCTGGCCCAGCGCGATGTGGCTCGCCGCGTTCTCGTCGAACAGCGTGTTCTGGAACAGCACGCCGCTCTGGCTGATCGGCGAGGAATGCGGCACCAGCGCCACCTCGCCCAGGCGCGACGCGCCCTCGTCGGTCGCCAGCACCTTGGCCAGCACCGCCTCGCCGCGCGCCGCATGTGCCTCGACGATGCGTCCGGCCTCGAACCGGACCGCGATCTCCTCGATCAGCGTGCCCTGGTAGGAGAGCGGCTTGGTGCTGCGCACCGTGCCGTCGACGCGCAGCCGGTGCGGGGTGGTGAAGACCTCCTCGGTCGGCAGGTTCGGGTTGCAGACGATGCCGTTGGCGGCCCGTTCCGCGCCGCCGGCCCAGAGATGGCCGTCGGCCAGCCCGACCGTCAGGTCGGTGCCGGGGCCGCTGATTCGCAGCGCGGCGAAGTCGCGCGCGTTGAGCCCGTCGCAGCGGGCGGCGAGGCCCGCATTGTGGCTGGCCCAGTCGGCGACCGGATCCTCGCCATCGACGCGCGAGGCGGCGAAGATCGCCGACCAGAGCCGCGCGGTGGCGACATCGTCCGGCTCGCCGGGGAACACGGTGCGGGCCCAGGCCGGACTGGCATTGGCGACGATGGTCCAGTTGATGGCGAAGGTGGTGATCAGCTCCAGCGACGGCCGGTTCGCCCTGGATTGCGCCCGGCTGGCGCGCGACACCTTGTCCGGGTCCTGTCCGCTGAGCAGCGATGGGTCGTCGCCGGTGATCGCCATCCTGGCGGCGTTGCCGCGAAAGGCGGTGGCGATGCCGTCGGCCAGCCACTCCGGCGCCCGGTCGAAACTCTCCTCGGGCGCGAAGCGGAAGCGGGCCAGGCGGGCCTCGTCGTCGGCGTAGAAGGTGGTGACCAGCGCGGCGCCGGCGCGGTAGGCGTGCTCGGTGATCCGCCGCACCAGCGGCACTGCGTCGAGCGGCGCGGTGATCAGCAGCTCCTGGCCGCGCGCCAGGTTGAGGCCGACCTTGACTGCAGTCTCGGCGAGACGGTCGAGCCTGCTTGCGTGGGTCCCGTCTTCGGTCATGGGCGGGCCTCTCCTGCGTCGGCGGTCGCCGGCCAGCGAGGCCGGCTGTCGGTCCTGGACCCCACCCCGGAGCGACCGCCCCGGGACATGGCCGGTCGGGTGACCGGCGGGTCCAGGAAGGGTGTCGAAGCGCCTTACTTCTTCTTCGGCGCGGCCTTCGCGGCGGGCTTGGCGGCGGTCTTGGCGGCCGGC
>CAZZZA010000087.1:0-12749 GCA_964658455.1 uncultured Lichenihabitans sp. | reverse complement strand
CGGAATACGGTGAGCCCGGTCTCTGGACGCCCGCGCCGCAGCAGCCGGCGCCGCTGTCCGGGCGGGGCGGTGGCGAGGCGGAGCAGCGCCCAGCCGCCGGCCAGCAGCCCGTCCAGGAACGCGACCTCAGGAAAGCCGCCGAGCAGCGACAGGCCGAGCGCCAGGCCGAGCGGCAGCCAGCCGCCCTGGCCGCACCATCGGCCGCCGACCGGCTGCGCCCGCGCATGCTCGATCGCCCAGAGCATCGCCGGCAGGAACGCCATCGGCTGGATCGGCGCGTCGGAGGCCCAGGCGAAACTGCCGTTGCAGCCGAACAGGATGCCGGCCAGCGCCGCGATCGGCGGCGCGAAGCCGAGCCGCCGCCCGAGCCCCCAGCTGCCGGCCGCGGCGATCAGCTGCAGCACCAGCTTCAGTAGCAGCACGCCGTGCGGCAGCCCGAGCAGCAGCACGAACGGCAGGAAGAACGCCGCCGGCTGGTATTCCCCGGCCAGCGGCATGCCGATCCCGGCATAGGGGTTCCACCAGGGCACGATGCCGTCCAGCCAGTCCCGCGCCACCAGCCGCCCCAGCGCCTCGGTGGTGACGCCGGCATTGCCGTCGATCCAGCCGGGCTGGCCCGGCAGCAGGCCGTGCCCTGCTCCCACCGCCAGCCCGGAGACCAGCGGGCCAGGATCGGACGCGATCAGCCCGAGCAGTTCCGGCAGGTGCACCGCCACCGGGACCGCCAGCACCAGCGCCAGCCAGCGCCGTTCCGCACCCGCCATCAGCGACACCAGGCCGGCCGGCTGCACGGCGCCATGCTTCGCGCTATGCTGGCATTATCATGCGTGACGACGATGAGCAGGGCCGCCCGCCACGATCCAGGCCGCGGGCGCGCCGCCCGGCCGGTCCGGTGCCGCCCGGCCGGGCGCCAGACGCTGCCAGCCTGCGCGAGGCGGCGCTGGCGCATCTCGCCCGCTTCGCCGCCACCGAGGCGGTGCTGGTCAGGGCGCTGGACCGGGCGATCGGGCGCTGGAGCCGTCGCGCGGCCGCCTTCGGCATCGAGCCGGAGCTGATCGCGGCCCAGGTGGCGGCGGCGCGGCCGGCGGCGCGCGCCGTCGCCAGGACGCTGGTCGCCAGCGGGGTGCTCGACGATGCCGCGTTCGCAGAGGCGCGCACCCGCTCGCTGTCGCGCGGCGGCCGGTCGCGCCGGGCGATCGAGGCGCATCTGGCGCAGCGCGGCGTGGCCCCGTCGCTGGTCGAGAACGCGCTGGAGCAGGCCGGCGGCTCCGATCTCAACGCGGCGCTGCTGCAGGCGCGCCGCCGCCGTATCGGCCCGTTCGGCGCCCCCGGCGCGCTCGACGACCCGGCGGCGCGGGCCAGGGCGCTGGGCGCGCTGGCGCGGGCGGGGTTCGATCGCGACACCGCGGAACGCGCGCTCGGCTTCGACCCGGAGGAGGCGATGCGGCTGGTGCTGGCCCGTCACGGCGGCTGAGGCCGGCACGACCGGCGTCGGGCGGCCCGGCTCATTCAGCGCTTGCATGACGCGGCGGACGGTTCCATGTCCTGTTCCCACGCAACCTGTCGTCGCAGGCCGTATGAACCGCGCACACGCCGCGGGATTGAGGATGTCATGGGCAGCTTGAGCATCTGGCACTGGCTGATCGTCTTGGCCGTGGTTCTCGTTCTTTTCGGCGGGAGCAGCAAGATCAGCAATCTGATGGGCGACTTCGCCAAGGGCATCAAGTCGTTCAAGAAGAACATGGGCGAGGACGAGTCCATGGAGCACGGCCCGAACCAGACCGCGACGCCGCCGCTGGTGGCCCAGCAGCCCGCATACCAGAACCCGGCCTACCCGCCGCAGCCGCAGCCCGTCGCGCAGGCGGTGCCGCCCGCCGCGCAGCCGCCCTATGGCGCGCAGCCGCCCTATGGCCAGGCGCATCCGCAATCGACCGTGCCGCCAGCTACGGTGCCGGTGGAGCCGGTCCGCCATCCGGGCTGACAAGCCGCGCCGCGACCGTCTGATGCCGACACCGCGTCTGGTGCTCACCGACATCGAGGGCACCACCACGCCGATCGCCTTCGTGCATCGCGTGCTGTTCCCGCATGCCCGCGCCGCGCTGCCGGCGCTGATCGGTCGGCGCGCGCAGGAGCGTCCGGTCGCCGAGGCGCTGGCCGAGATCGGCCGCCTGGCGCCGGGCGCCGATCCGCTGACGCAGGCGCTGGCCTGGATGGACGAGGACGCCAAGGTCACCCCGCTCAAGACCCTGCAGGGGATCGCCTGGCGCGACGGCTACGAGGCCGGCCTGCTGAAGGGCGAGTTCTACCCCGACGTGCCGCCGGCGCTGCGGCGCTGGCACGACGCCGGCATCCGGCTGGCGGTCTATTCCTCCGGTTCGGAGGCGGCGCAGCGGCTGATCTTCGGCCACGCCGCCGACGGCGACCTGTCGGGGCTGTTCGAGGCCTTCTTCGATACCCGGATCGGCGCCAAGCGCGAGACCCATAGCTACGGCGCCATCGTCCGCAGCCTCGATCTCGCGCCGGAGGCGGTGCTGTTCCTGTCCGACATCGAGGCCGAACTCGACGCCGCGTCGGAGGCCGGCCTTCAGATCTGCCAGCTCGTGCGGCCGGAGGATGGCACCGTCGCCGGCACCCGGCACCGGCTGGCTGACAGCTTCGATGCGGTCGCCGCCGGTTTCGGCCTGCCGCACCCGTGACCGAACTGCATACCGACTGGCGCGCGGTGCCGGCTTCCGCGCGCGGCGCGATCCTGGCGCTGGGCAATTTCGACGGGGTGCATCGCGGTCACGCGCACCTGCTGCGGGCGCTGCATGCCGCGCGCCCCGACCGCGCGCTCGGGGTGCTGACCTTCGAGCCGCATCCGCGCGAGCTGTTCCGGCCGGACGACGCGCCGTTCCGCCTGACCCTGTCCGGCGAGCGACGCGACGCGCTGCGGGCGCTGGGCGTCGCGCACGTGTTCGAGATCCCGTTCGACCGCGCCTTCTCGCTGATGCCGGCGGAGCGGTTCGTCGGCGAGATCGTCCATGAGCGGCTCGGCGCCGCGCATCTCGCCTGCGGCGCCGATTTCGCCTACGGCCACCGCCGCGGCGGCGATGTCCGCACCCTGTCGGCGCAGTCCGAGGCGCTGGGCATCGGCCTGACCATCGTGCCGGCGCTGGCCGATGCCGACGGCCCGTTCTCATCGACCCGGATCCGGCGCGCCCTGCTCGACGGCTATCCGGAGCGCGCCACCGAGGCGCTGGGCCGCCCCTGGGCGGTGCGCGGCGAGGTGTGCCATGGCGACAAGCGCGGCCGGCTGCTGGGCTTCCCGACCGCCAACATCCGCCTCGGCCGGCATCTGGAGCCGGCGCGCGGCGTCTACGCGGTGACGGTGCGGCTGCCGGACGGCACGCAGTATCCGGGCGTCGCCAATATCGGCCGCCGCCCCACCGTGACCGACACGCTGGAGAGCCGGCTGGAGGTCAATCTGTTCGATTTCGAGGGCGACCTGTACGGCCAGGAGCTGTCGGTGGCGCTGCACACCCTGCTGCGCGCCGAGCGCAAGTTCGACGGGCTCGAGGCGCTGGCGGCGCAGATCACGCTGGATGCCGCCTGGGCCCGCGACTATCTGCGTGACAGGGCGGCGCAGACCCGGTGACGCCGCCGGAACCGGGCCCGCTGGAGGGCTGGGCGCTCGACGAGCCGTTCCTCGCCGACTGCCTGGCGCGCGCGCGCCGCGCCGACCTCGTCACCATCGACGTGTTCGACACCGCGCTGACCCGGCTGGTCGACAGCCCGGCCGACCTGTTCGCCGAGATCGAGCGGCGGCTGTGCGCGGCGATCGGCGACGCCGCCACCGGCTTCGCGCTGGCCAGGGAGGACGCCGAACGCGACGCCAGGATCGCCGCCCGCGACCTGCGCGGCGCCGACGAGATCGGCTACGCGGCGATCCTGGACCGGCTGCCGGCCCGGCTGCCGTCGCTGGCCTGCCACCGTGACGCGGTCGGCGCGGCGGAGTTCGCCGCCGAGACCGACACCCTGCGCGCGGTCCCCGACATCCTGGCGCTGACCCGCCGGCTGCAGGCGGCCGGGATCGCCTACGGGTTCGTCTCCGACATGTACCTGCCGGCGGCGTTCATCGCCGAACGGCTGGCCGGCTGCGGTTTCTCCGGCTGGTCGGCGCTCTGGGTCTCGTCGCAGACCGGCGCCACCAAGGCCAGCGGCCGGCAATGGGCGGTGGTGTCGGCCGACCATCCCGAAGCCCGCATCCTGCATGTCGGCGACGACCGTCACGCCGACATCGACCTGCCGCGCCAGCACGGCATCGAGACCATGCCGTATACCCGCGTCCGCTCGGCGCGCCGCTTCGGCCTGCCGTTCACGCCGGCGGTGCTGCCGTTCTCGCTGGCCGAGCGCGCGCGCGCGCTGCGCGCCCGCGCGGATCCCGCCGCCACCGAGGACGCGCCGGCGTTCTGGACCGGCCTCGGCCGCGTCATGGGCGGCATCCTGCTGACCGGTTTCGTGCGCTGGCTCGAGGCCCAGGTGGTCCGGCACCGCATCACGGCGCTCTATTTCAGCGCCCGCGACGGCTGGCTGACCCGCCAGGCCTGGCAGGCCTCCGGCGCGCCCGCCCGCACCGGGGTCAGCGACCACTACCTGCATGTCGCCCGCCGTCCGCTCAACCTCGCCCGTGGCTGGCTGGCCGGCACGCCCGACCGTCTCGACCAGGCGCTGCTCGGCTTTCTCGCCGGCAGCGATGGCGGGGTGACGGTGCAGGCGGCGCTCGATCGCGCCGGCCTGTCCGGCATCGAGCCGCTGCGGGCGGCGCTGACGCAGGCGTTCGGCAGCCTGGAGGCGAGGCTGGTCTGGCCGGACGGCACCGGCCGCTTCGAGCAGATCCTGCAATCCCATGCCGGCCTGGTGCATGCGGCGCTGGCCGGCGAGCATGCGGCGCTGATCGGCTATCTGCGCCAGGAGGGCATGCTGGAAGGCGACGGCGCGATCGGCCTGGTCGATCTCGGCTGGCACGCCTCGATGCAGCGCTCGCTGCGCACGCTGATCGATGCCGAACGCGCCGCCGCCCGTCCGGCGCCCGGCCCGGTGCGGCTGCACGGTTTCTATTACGGTCTGTGGCCGCCGGCGCTGGGCAACCGCTACGCCGCCGGTCCGGCCGATGCCGCCTTCGCCTCGGATTTCCGCTCGTCGGAGAGCCAGAGCGAGATGCACGACGCGGTGGAGATCCTCGAGGAGCTGCACACCGCGCCGCACGGCACCGTCCTGACCTACTTGCAGCAGGACGGACGCTGGAACCCGGTGCTGGCCGACAGCCCGGCGGAGCTGGCGCAGCACGCGCGCGCCACCCGGCATTTCCAGGCCGGCGCGCTCGAGACCCTCACCGAGCTGTTCGCCACCGGGCGCTGCGGCCCGCTGCGTCTCGACGCGATCAGCCCGGAGGTGGTGCGCGCCACGCTCGGCGCGGTCAGCCTGTCGCCGCAGCCGGACGAGCTGGCGCAACTGGGCGGGCTGGGGCATTGCGGCACCTTCGACCATGCACGCTTCGAGCCGCTGGTCCCGGACGGGCTGCCGGACGGCGCCGAGGCCCGTACCCGGGCGCTCATGCGGGCCGGCTGGCGCACCGGCACGGTGCTGCGCTGGGTCGAGCGCGCCGCGCCGGAAGAGCGCGACGCGCTGCGCGCCTGGGTGCGCCACATGATGCCGCATTACGGCGAGCGGGTGATGCGCCGGTTCGGCTGAACCCCGCCGCGCGGTCGCGGCGCGCAAGTGGACCCTGGTTTCGCGATTGCCTATGCAGGCCGGATGCACGAGCACGCCTACCCCAACAGCCTGGCCCGTATCGCCGCCGCGCCGCAGGATGGCGGGCGCCGGGTGGCGATCCTGATGCGCACCCGCGACCGTCCGGTGCTGCTGGCCCGCGCGCTGGCCAGCGTGCTGGCGCAGACGCATGCCGACTGGCACCTGCTGCTGGTCAATGACGGCGGCGCGCCGGAGCCGGTCGATACGCTGGTGGCGCGCCACGATACCGGCTTTCGCGGCCGGATCAGCGTGCTGCACCGCGCCCGCAGCCACGGCATGGAGGCGGCGTCGAACGCGGCGCTGGCGATGGCCGCGCCGCACGGGCCGTTCCAGTCCGTGGTCGTGCATGACGACGACGACAGCTGGCATCCCGATTTCCTGGCCAGCACCACCGGCTGGCTGGCGGCGCCGGCGCATCGCCGATTCGCCGCGGTGCTGACGCACTGGATGGTGGTGCATGAGCGCATGGATGCGGACGGCGTGGTCGAGGACAGGCGCGACTGGTCGTATTTCGACATGCCGGTGCTGGACTACGCGGCGCTGCTGCAGCGCAACCGCTTCCCGCCGATCTGCCTGCTGGTCCGCTGGGGCGTGGTCGAGGCGGCCGGGCCGTTCAACCCGGCGCTGCCGGTGCTGGGCGACTGGGACTACGCGCTGCGCATCATGGCGCTCGGCGATATCGGCGTGCTGGCCGAGCGCCTGGCCTGCTACCACCATCGCGATGCCGGGACGCTGCCGGACTATCTCAACACCGCCGCACCCGGCCGGCACGACACCCAGCGCGTGCTGTATCGCAACGCCAGGCTGCGCGCCCTGGCGGCGCGCGACCCCGATGCGCTGGCGGTGGCGGGCGAACTCGGCCTGCAGGCAGAGCGCTACCACGAGCAGGCCGAGCTGCAGCACCAGAAGATCCTGGCCAACCTGGACCGCAACGGGCTGTGGGGCCATGCGCGCCACGAGGATCTGCAGCAGCGGCTGATCCTGGTCGAGCAGACGCTGGCGCGGCTGGAGACGGCGCTGCACGCGGCCTTGTCGCGGCGTCCGCTCTGGCGCCGCCTCGCCGCCCGGCTGGCCCGGCCGCTGCCGGCGCGGCTGATTGACCGGCTGCGCCGTCCGTTTGCATAAGCACCGACGCGACGCCCCTGCGTCGGCCGGAAAAGAGCAAGTCATGACCGAGACCGACTACCGCGACACCGTGTTCCTGCCGCGCACCGATTTCCCGATGCGCGGCGATCTGCCCAGGCGCGAGCCCGCCATCCTGGCGCGCTGGCAGCATATGGAGCTGGATGCGCGGATCGCGCAGGAAGCGGCCGGCCGGCCGGCCTTCACCCTGCATGACGGGCCGCCCTACGCGAACGGCCATCTGCACAATGGCCATGCGCTGAACAAGATCCTCAAGGACGTCATCAACCGCGCGCACCGCATGAGCGGGTTCTCGGTGCGCTACGTGCCGGGCTGGGACTGCCACGGCCTGCCGATCGAGTGGAAGATCGAGGAGCAGTACCGCAAGGCCAGGCGCGACAAGGACCAGGTGCCGATCCTGCAGTTCCGCGCCGAATGCCGCGCCTACGCGCAGACCTGGCTCGACATCCAGGCCGAGGAGTTCAAGCGTCTCGGCGTGCAGGGCGACTGGGCGGGGCGCTACGCGACGATGGATTTCGCCTCAGAGGCGGCGATCGCCGGCGAGATCGGCCGCTTCCTGGAGAACGGCACGCTGTATCGCGGCCTGCGGCCGGTGATGTGGAGCCCGGTGGAGAAGACCGCGCTGGCCGAGGCCGAGATCGAGTACCACGACCATACCAGCACCACGATCTGGGTCGCGTTCCCGGTGGTCCGCGACCCGACCCCCGGCCGGGCGCTCGAGGATGTCTCGCTGGTGATCTGGACCACCACGCCCTGGACCATCCCCGGCAACCGGGCGATCGCCTACGGCCCGGAGATCACCTATGCGGTGCTGCGCGTCGATACCGTCGACGACCACGCCAGGGTGCGGCCCGGCGCGAAGCTGCTGATCGCCGAGGCGCTGATCGACCGGTTCGCCGCCGACACCGGCATCACCGGCCACCACGTGCTCTACACCCTGCCCGGCGCCGCGCTCGAAGGCGGCCTGTGCGCGCATCCGCTGCGCGGCATCGCCGCCTACCAGGGCGGCTACGACTACGACGTGCCGCTGCTTGGCGGCGATTTCGTCACCACCGATGCCGGCACCGGCCTGGTGCACATGGCGCCGGCGCATGGCGAGGACGATTTCGCGCTCTGCGTCGCGCACCGCATCGCGGTGCCGGAGACCGTGCAGGGCGACGGCCGCTATGCCGACTGGGTGCCGGGCTTCGCCGGGGTGCACGTGTTCCAGGCTGCCGATCCGGTCTGCGCGGCGCTGGAGGCGGCGATGGCGGCGTCGATGGCCGGCACCGACATCGCCGCCGGGCTGCTGGCGCGCAGCCAGATCGTCCATTCCTATCCGCACAGCTGGCGGTCGCGGGCGCCGGTGATCTTCCGCGCCACCCCGCAATGGTTCATCCGCATGGATGATCCCGATGCGGGCGGCATCCGCGCCAGGGCGCTGGCGGCGCTCGAGGAGGTGCGCTTCGTGCCGGCGCAGGCCCGCAACCGCCTGACCTCGATGGTGGCCGGCCGTCCGGACTGGTGCATCAGCCGCCAGCGCGCCTGGGGGGTGCCGATCGCGGTGTTCGTCGAGAAGCAGACCGGGACCGTGCTGCGTGACCCGGAGGTGACGGCGCGCGTGGTCGCCGCCTTCAGCGAGGAGGGCGCCGATGCCTGGTACGCCTCGCCGGCGGCGCGCTTCCTCGGTCCGGACCGCGACCCTGACGCCTACGAGCAGGTGTTCGACATCGTCGATGTGTGGTTCGAGAGCGGCTCGACGCACGCCTTCGTGCTCGGCGAGGCCGCCGGCCGCGGCCTGGACCGGCCGGCCGACCTGTATCTCGAAGGCTCCGACCAGCATCGCGGCTGGTTCCAGTCCAGCCTGCTGGAGTGCGTCGGCTCGCGCGGCGTCGCGCCGTTCAAGGCGCTGGTCACCAACGGCTTCGTGCTCGACGAGCAGGGCCGCAAGATGAGCAAGTCGCTCGGCAACGTGATCGCGCCGAAGGAGACCTGCGACACGCTCGGCGCCGACATCCTGCGGCTGTGGGTGATGAATGCCGACACCAACGAGGATCTTCGGATCGGTCCGGAAATCCTCAAGCAGCAGAGCGAACTCTACCGGCGGCTGCGCAACACGCTGCGCTGGCTGCTGGGCGCGCTCGACGGCTTTTCCGATGCCGAGATCGTGCCGGTCGAGGCGATGCCGGAGCTGGAACGCTGGGTGCTGCACCGGCTGTCCGAACTCGGCGCGCAGATCGCGCAGGCGGTCCGGTCCCATGAATGGGTCGGGGTCTATCCGGCGCTGCATCATTTCTGCGCCGCCGATCTGTCGGCGTTCTATTTCGACGTGCGCAAGGACGCGCTCTATTGCGACGCCCCCGCCAGCTTGCGCCGTCGCGCGGCTCGCACCGTGCTCGACCAGCTGCACCGCACGCTCACCTGCTGGCTGGCCCCGGTGCTGGTGTTCACCGCCGAGGAAGCCTGGACCGCGCGGTTCGGCGAACAGAGCAGCGTGCATCTGCAGCTTTTCCCCGAGATCCCGGCTGCCTGGCACGATCCGGCGCTGGCGGAGCGCTGGCTCGGCGTGCGCGCGGTGCGCCGGCTCGTCACCAGCGCGATCGAGACCGCGCGGCGCGACGGCGTGGTCGGCTCGTCGTTGCAGGCCTCGCTGCTGCTGACCCTGTCGGAGACCGAGGCGCAGTCGTTCAGCGCCATCGACTGGGAGGAGCTGGCCATCGTCTCGCGCGCCGACATCGCGATCGATCCAGCCGCCGCCTCGGTCTTTACCGACGCGTCGGCCGAGCCCGCCGGCACCGCCCGCGCCGGCGCGCATGCGGCGCCGCGGATCGGCGTTGCCACCGGCAGCAAGTGCGTGCGCTGCTGGCGGGTGCTCGACGAGGTCGGCGGCGATGCCGACCACGCCGCGCTCTGCCGGCGATGCGCCGCGGTCGTGGCCGGCGCGTCGTGAGCCGCGCCAGGCGGTCCGGCCTGCTGCCCGGCCTCGCTCTCGGCCTGCTGGTGCTGATCGCCGACCAGGCCAGCAAGCACTGGATCCTGACCGGTCTCGACCTGCCGGACCGCCGCTTCGTGCGCGTGCTGCCGGTGCTCGATTTCGAGATGGTCTGGAACCACGCGGTGACGTTCGGCCTGGGCAGCGGCGCCGGCAGCGCCGGCCGCTTCCTGTTCAGCGCCCTGGCGTTGCTGGTGGTGGCCGGGCTGCTGTTCTGGATGCGCCGCACCCCGAAGCGTCCGGTGGCGCTGGCGCTGGGCGCGATCGCCGGCGGGGCGATCGGCAACGTGATCGACCGCATCCGCTACGGCGCGGTGGTCGATTTCATCCATGCCCACTGGGGCAGCCTGTCCTGGGACTACATCTTCAACGTCGCCGACGCCGCCATCGTCTGCGGCGTGCTGGTGCTGCTGTTCGACAGCCTGTTCGAGCGCAAGCCGGGCAAGGCGAGAAGGGTCTGAGGCAGGCGGCTCAGGCCGGCGCCAGCAGCCAGCGCAGCGCCCGCTCCAGCCGGGCGGTGCCGTCGGTCTCGAACCATTGTCCGTGCGCGAACACCACCCGTTCCGGTTGCAGCGCCAGCAGCCGTTCCGCGGCCAGCCCCGCATCCCACAGCCTGCGGCGGAACAGCGCCCGCACATGCGGCGGCGGCATGCCGTCCGGGGCCAGGCTGCCGAACCGCGCCAGCAGCGGACGCAGCAGCGGCGGCAGCCTGTCCGCCTCCAGATTCAGCACCAGGTCGGTCAGCACCAGGGTGCGCGAGCCGGCATGGAACAGCGCCATCTCGCGGAACCCGAACCCGCCCGGCACCTCGACCAGCGTGATCGCGCCGCGCCAGGCGGGCGGGCCGTCCGGCGTCAGCTCGTGGTCCAGCCTGATGCCGCTGCGGCGAACCGCGCCCCGCCTGCGCAGCCCCGGCGCCGCCCAGTTGGTCGCCTCCGGCACCGCGCGCTGCCAGTCGCCCATGAACATCCAGTGCGCCGGAGTCGGTGCCACCAGATGCCGGATCGGCCCGAGCGCCTCCAGCGCGGTGCGCAGCGCCGGGGTGAAACGGGTCGGCGAATGCAGCACCAGGCCGCCGTCCGGCAGCCGCAGCACGGTCATCCGCGCCGCGAGCACCCGGCCGAGCGGCCCCGGCAGCAGGCTGTCGACCACGAACACGTCCCGGGCGACCGGCTTCGGGGTGTCGAGCGGCGCATAGCCGACGCGCCGCGTTGCATCCGGCCGGTGCGGATGGTGGTGGTGGGCGCGCGCGCCGGACCGCCGGCGCAGCAGCGCCGCCGCGGCGAGGGCCAGCACCACACCGGTCAGGTATCTGGATCGCATCGGCAACGCCCCGGCTGGTCGGACCGCTAACGGCGGCGGCGGGTCCGGGATGCGGCCGCATGCGCGCCCCTGGCTCGTTTTCGCGCGAGCGGCGAACGAACACCCGGCTGCGCGGTTATCACATCCGGAACGTCCAAGCCGCCGCCGGAGCGCCCGATGCCGCACATACCAACGCTCAGCCTGAACCAGGGCAACGCGATCCCGCAGCTCGGCTATGGCGTGTTCAAGGTCGATCCGGAGCAGGCGGAGCAGGCGGTCGGGCTGGCGCTGCAGGCCGGCTACCGCTCGATCGACACCGCCGCCTACTACCGCAACGAGGCCGGGGTCGGCGCGGCGATCGCCGGATCGGGCATCCCGCGGGACCAGATCTTCGTCACCACCAAGCTGTGGAACGACGACCAGGGCACCGACAGCGCGTTGCGCGCCTTCGAGAGCAGCCTGAAGCTGCTCGGGCTCGAGACCGTCGATCTCTATCTCATCCACTGGCCGAAGCCGGCGCAGGACAAGTATGTCGAGAGCTGGCGGGTGCTGGAGAAGATCGCCCAGGAAGGCCGCGCCCGGGCGATCGGCGTCTCGAACTTCTCGATCGGCCACCTGACCCGGCTGATGGACGAGACCGCGATCGTGCCGGCGGTCAACCAGATCGAGCTGCATCCGCGCCTGCCGCAGGACGCGCTGCTGGCGTTCCACCAGCGGCACGGCATCGTCACCGAGGCCTGGAGCCCACTGGCGCGCGGCGCGCTGGAGATGCCGGCGATCGCCGCGATCGCCGGGAAGCATCGCCGCACCGCGGCACAGGTGGTGCTGCGCTGGCACATGCAGCGCGGCGTGGTGGCGATCCCGAAATCCGTCACCCCGGCGCGGATCAGGGAGAACATCGACATCTTCGGCTTCGCCCTCGACGAGGCCGACATGACGGCGATCCGCGGGCTGGCGACCGGCGAACGCCTCGGCCCCGACCCAGAGCATTTCTAGCACCTGGCCCCCGGCGGCCTCCCGGCGGCGCTGCTTGCCGAGCGTCCGGTTCCATCCTAGAGAGGCGCTATGCCCGCGCTTCCTTCCCGTCCGCTCCTGCTGGCCGCCGCATCGGCGGCTGCCCTCTGCCTCGCAGCCTGCAGCGGCGAGGAGATCGAGCGCGATTTCGGCCTGACCCGGACCACCCCGGACGAGTTCACCGTCACCACCCGCGCGCCGCTGTCGATGCCGACCACCGCCGACCTGAACAAGCCGGCGCCCGGCGCCGAACGGCCGCAGGAACAGAGCACGCAGACCCAGGCGCTTGAGACGCTGGCGCCCGACGTGGCGCTGCGCGGCGCCGGCGGCAGCAGCAGCGCCGGGCAGCAGGCCCTGGTCGCCGATGCCGCCCAGGCCAGCGCGCAGGCGCCGACCGGTGGCGCGCTCGACCATCCGTCGCAGGGCTTCGTCAACGAGCTGATGTTCTGGCAGGGCGGCAAGGCCGGCGAAATCGTCGATGCCGAGGCCGAGCGCCAGCGGCTGCAGCAGAACGCGGCGCTCGGCC
>CAZZZA010000086.1:0-12945 GCA_964658455.1 uncultured Lichenihabitans sp. | reverse complement strand
CTCGGTCTTTCCTCGCTCGATTTCCGCTCCTACGCGATCGGCACCCTGGCCTCGCTGCCGGCGCTGCTCGGCTACGTCGTGCTGGGCCACCTGTCCGGGAACGGCCTGTCGGCGTTGGCTGCGCACCAGACCGGCTGGCTGCACTGGTGCCTTTTGGGGCTAACAATCGGCGCCACCGCGTTGCTCACGCTGAAGATCGGCGGCCTGCTGCGACAGGCGTTGCGCCTGCCCGAAGCGCCGCTTGCATGAGAAAGGCCGGGAGCGGTCGCGACCGGTCGCCCTGGGCGAGCGGGCTGCTGCTGCTCGTATTCGCGATCCTCGTCTGCATGCGAATGCCGCAAATCCTTTTCAAGGGCCGTTTCTGGGCCGAAGAAGGCCAGTAATTCCTCGTCGACGCCTGGACCATGCCGCCGCTACAGGCGCTGCTCGCGCCGGTGAGCGGCTATCTCAACGTGGTCGCCAACGCGTCCCTCCTGGAAGCGCGCTGGTGCATGCCGCTGGCCTGTGCCCGGTATTTGACCATCTCCGTGGCATTGCTGGTGCTGCTGCTGCCGCCCCTGCTGCTGCTGTCGGCCCGTGACGCCTGGCTGCGCCCACTGCCGGTCCGCGTCGCCGCCGTGGCCCCGTTTCTCCTGGTCCCGAACGCGGAGGAGATCTGGCTGCAGACGCTGCCTTGTCAGTTCGAGTTGACGCTGTGCTCCGCGATCATCCTGTGCCTCGATACCGCTCAAGGCGCCGGCGCGGTCGGACGCCGCTTTGCGGTCAGGTCGTGATCGCCCTGGTGCCGCTGTTCGGACTGGGGCTGCTGTCGGATCGGCGTGCCGCGCGGCTGTGGGAATGCCTGGCCCTGGGTGCCGGCGTGGGCATCCAGGTGCTGCTCTTCATGTCCACCGCGAACGGCCGTGCCTATATGTTCGATCCGGCAGTGGTGCTGTGCGTGCTGACCGTGCGGCATCTGGCCCTGCCGCTCCTGGGGCCGACCAGGCAAGGCTGCTTGCCGAGGCGATCCGCATCCGCCTCGGCTCGGGCCACGTCCCGCATGTCGCCGCGCTGTTGCCGGTTCTGCTGTTCGACGGCGCCGGGGTCCTGTCGATGTTGAGCCGCCCGGCACGCCCGGCCTTCTGGCTGCTGTCCTCCGGGCTGTGCGTCGCAGGATTTTCCTACTACGGCGCGATCGGCCGGCCGATCGATCTCATCGATGTGCATTTCGGCGAGCGCTACGCGTTCGTGCCGGAGGCCTGGCTCTGCTGGCGCTGGCCAGAACCGTGCCCCGACCGCTTTCGCTGCCGATCTATGGGCTGCTGGCCTGGCAGATCTACACCGAAGCCGGCCGCTACGGTGACACCGGGTCGTTCGTCGCGGATGGACCGGCGTGGCGATCGGAAGTGGCAGCCTGGCAGGCGGATCCCTCGCATGTGCTGCGTCTGTAGCCGGACGGCTGGGGCCTGCGGTTGGCCCCCGACCATCATCCGTTGGCTCAGCCCAGATAGTAGCGAACCAGGATCGCGCGCAGGGTGAGCGCGATGGACAGGAGCGGAAACACGGCCAAGCCGGACATGACCAGCCGGGAAGGATGTCGGTGCCGTTTCGGTACCGCAAGGATCAGCAGCGGCGCCAGCGGCAGGAAATAGCGTCCTTGCACGCCGTCGATGAAGGCGCCGCCGATCCGGCTCCAGCTCAGATACTGCAGGCCGTAGATCGCGAAGATGCCGGCCGCGACCATCACCGTCGCGAGCGCCGCCCGTGCCGGCGAGACGCAAGCCTGCGGCGAACCCGATACCGCCAGCGACAGCAGCAGCGCGCAGCCGGCGAGAGCATAGTAGGGGTTGGGCAGCGTGGTATCGAGCCAGCCCAACACGCCGATGAACTCGCGGCCGGCCGGGAAACCCTCAACGACCTGCTTGTTCAGCGTGGTGTGCAGCAGGAGCCGCACTATCGAGGGATCGTGCCGGATGGCGGCGATCTGATCGGCAATGTGCCGGGATGCCCCGGCTGGAATCACCAGTCGGCCGACGAGCATGCTCCACGATGCGGCAGCGACCAGGAGCAGCAGCGGGCCGAGTATCCTGGTCATCCGGCTCTGGCCGGATACGAGCAGTGGCGCGACGCATAACGGCAGGTAGGCCGGCCGTGCCATCAGCACCAGGGCCAGCAGCGCGCATCCGAGGAGGAAGGCACGTTTCGACAGAGACGGTCTTGCAAGCAGCACGCTGCCCAGCGCCGCGCAGGCGAGCATCGGTCCGTCCTGCGAGATCGCGGCGAACAGCGCGAGGCTCATCGGCAGGCAGAGCGCGGTGAACAGGAACGGGGCGAAGTCGCCGGCCAGCAGGATGGCGGTTCCGGCCAGCGCGGTGCTGGCGAAGCCGGTCAGCAGCCGGGCCAGGACCATGGCGTGGCGCACGGAGAGGCGGGCGGATTGTCCGATCCGCAGACCGAGCGCGGCCGGCAGGTAGAACACGGGCGGATAGATCGCCGTGTTGGGGAACGGCTCGATCCGCGAGCTGCCCCAGCCGACCAGGGTCGAGACGTGGCCCATGACGGTATCGGCCTTGATCCTCGGGTGGAAGCGCAGCAGGTCGAACGGAGCGGCCAGGTCTGCCAGCCCTCCCGCTACCTGTCCGCCTGCGCTGCCGTCCGCCAGGCGGGCGGCGACCAGACTGCCATGCCCGACCTGGTAGGCACGTTCGGCGTGATTGAGTTCGTCCGCAGCCTGGAACGGCGGCATGAGCGACGACACCAGCACGGTGGCGAGCGTCGCATACAGCACGAACAGGATCGCCAAGATCCGGGCGCTATCCCGGTTGGCAAGCGACCACCGGACAAAGACGGCGCCTTGTCCGTTTGCTAGCCGAAACATAGGATTATCGGCATGGGCTTCTATCCGTACTGGCCGCCGGTGGCAGCGTTCGTTCTGCTGCTGGGCCTGGCGGCGACACCCTTGCTCGAGGCGATGGTGCGCCTGCCGGGCTCGGCGGCACAGCGTTCACGCGGCATAGACGGGCTCCGTGGTTTCCTGGCCCTGAGTGTCGTGATGCTGCATGGGGCCATCTACCACCGGTATATCACAGACGGTCTGTGGTCCGGCCCTCCGAGCCCGTTGTACACCGTGCTCGGAACCGGCGGTGTCGCCGTGTTCTTCATGATCACCGGGTATCTGTTCTGGGGCAAGCTGCTGGACGAGCGCGGCCGCATCGACTGGGTGCGCCTGTATGTCGGCCGGCTGTTCCGGATCGCGCCGCTCTACCTGGTCATGGTCGCGTTGATGCTGTTCCTGGTCATGGAGCAGGCTGGCTGGCAGGTGCTGGTGACGCCGATGCAACTGGCCAAACAGATCGCCCCCTGGCTGGCGCTCGGGCTGCTCGACCCCACCGACGTCAACGGCCACGTCGCCACCCTGGTGCTCAGCGCCGGCGTCACCTGGTCGCTGCGATACGAGTGGCTGTTCTACCTCTCCCTGCCGCTGCTGGCATGCGTCGCCGGACCCGGCCGTCCGCGGACAACGCTGCTGCTGATCGCTGTCGCCACCGGGTTCTGGTGGAGCGTGCGCGGTCATCCGTATTTCCTCAACGCCGGTGATCCCGCCTACGCAACCTTGTTTCTGATCGGCGGCGCCTGCGCGGCGCTGCATCGCATCCGGCCGGCCCTTGCCGTGGGGAACCGGATCTGCTCGGCGTTGGTGGTGGACGCTGCTGGCGCTGGCGACCGGGGCGACCGCGCTGCTGACCTGGAAGATCGGCCGGCTCCTCCGGCAGGGTCTGCGGCTGCCGCAGACACCATGACGAACCGGCCAGCGCGCCTACGCCTACCGGCCGGACCATGACCCTGTCACGCGATGTCAACCGAGAGAAATGATGTCCTTTCCAGTCGATCTTGTCTCGCAGCGTCTGCAGCCTCGGTTCGCCTCCATCTGCGCGGTCGTTTTCGGTCTCCAGGCCACGATCGCGGTGTTGTTGCTGTCCCTCCTGGTGCCGGCTTTCGAGAATTCCGATGAATTCAACCATTTCGATCGCGTCGATCAGATTTCGCGTGGTGGCCTGATCGCCACGCGGTTCGCCGGTCCGATGACGTCGGGTGGTCTGGCCGATCCCGGGATCGGCAAAGTCGACCAGATCATTGGAACCGTTCGCTTTCATCCGGAGCGAAAGGTCGACGTCTCTATGATCGGGCGTGCGTCCGCGATTGGTTGGACAAGCGCCGATCCCGTCACCTTCGCCAACACCGCGATCTACGCGCCGATGCTCTACGCGCCGGAGGTGGCTGGTGCCTGGCTAGGCAAGATCGCGGGGCTGTCCATTGTCCACAGCCTGATGCTGTCCCGTGCTGCTGGCGGGCTGTCAAGTGTCGCTATCGCGACGCTTGCGGTGGCGATGTCAGGCGAGTGCGCCCCGCTTCTGATGGTGATCCTGACACTGCCGATGTCGTTGTCGCTGTTTGCCTCTGTCTCGCAGGACGGGGCAATGCTCGCGCTCGCGGCGCTATCGGTCGGGTTGCTCAACAGGCTCCGCACCCTTCCGAAAGCCGACAGTGCCGCGACCCGCGCGCTGTTCTGGCTCTGCCTCTGCGTGGCGCTGCTGGCGATCGGCCGTCCCGCCTATGCGCCGTTTGTAATCGTCCCCCTGCTACTCTCGCGTTTCTCGCTGCGTATGCGCTGTCTGGCGGCTGGATGCATCATCTGTGCGCTGGCGGCATGGTCGATCTCCGTCGCGACCTACACGATGATCAATGCATCAGTCGATCGAGCAGTCATGCCTAGCCTCCAACTGAGGGGCTTGTTGCAGCATCCGGCGAGGATCGTTTCCCTGTCCATCAATACCTTCGCAGGGAGGCAGGGGATGGAGGGCCAGTCCTACTTCCACGAGATGGTCGGTGTGCTGGGCTGGATCGACGTGGTGCTGCCGGGCTGGTTCTATCGGCTTGCCGGCTGGACGTTGTCCCTTGCAGTGGTCGGCTCGACGGTCCGGCGTCACCCGCTGTTGTCGCGGCCGGCCTCTGGCTGGCTGTTCCTCGCTGCGACCCTGGCCTGTGGTTTGGTATTCCTTCTGGAATACCTGACTTGGTCGCCGGTGGGGTTTCCGTTCGTCGATGGCGTGCAGGGACGCTACTTCCTGCCCATCGCCGTTTTGCTGCCGGCGTTCTTGCCGTCGCGCTATGAGGTGAAGTTGGCGACGCCGGCGGCCATGTTGCATGCCGTGCTGCTGTTGTTTCCCACCTTGTCGATCGTCGTCACCGTCGCCTCGGTTGTGCACCGCTATTACGCCTAGGCGGCGTGGCGTTGCTGGTTCGTGATCGAAGCCCACCCGCCCGATCGAGCGGGTTGCACGAAAACGGCCTGTCGTTCAGTCGCTGGCACCTGACTCCAGTCCGCTCGCATGCCGCGCCAGCACCGCCGGATACAGCACGTGCTCCTGCGCCAGCACCCGTGCCGCCAGCGTTTCCGGCGTGTCGCCGGGCAGCACCGGCACCTCGGCCTGGCCCAGCACCGGCCCCTCGTCCATGATGTCGGTCACCAGATGCACCGTGCAGCCATGCCGCGTTTCGCCGGCCGCCAGCACCCGTTCGTGCGTGTGCAGCCCGGGATAGGCCGGCAGTAGGCTGGGATGGATGTTCAGCATCCGCCCGGACCAGCGCGTGGTCAGGAACGGCGTCAGCAGCCGCATGTAGCCGGCCAGGCAGACGCAGTCGATGCCGGCCTCGCGCAGCGCCGCGTCGATCGCCCGCTCGTGCGCCTCGCGGTCGCGCCTGTAGGGCCGGTGGTCGATCGCCAGCGCCGGGATCCCCGACGCCCTGGCCGTGTCCAGCCCCGGCGCGTCCGGATTGTTGGCGATCACCAGCGCGATCTCCGCCGGATAGGCCGGGTCGCGCGCCGCGTCGATCAGCGCCTCCATGTTGCTGCCGCGGCCGCTGATCAGGACCGCGACCCGCTCGCGTCGGCTCATCCGAAGGCGGGCATCTGCTCGAAGCGCAGGCTGCCGGGCGCCGACGCATCGCCGGCCGCCTCGATCCGCCCGAGCAGCACCACATCCTCGCCGAGCTCCGACAGCAGCGCGCTGGCGCTCTGGGTGTTCGACACCACCAGCGCCATGCCGATGCCGCAATTGAACACGCGCAGCATCTCGTCCGGCGCCACCCCGCCCGTTTGCGCCAGCCAGCCGAACACCGGCGGCATCGGCCATGCGTTGCCATCGAGCACCGCCACCACGCCCGGCGGCAGCACCCGCGGCAGGTTGCCCGGCAGGCCGCCGCCGGTGATGTGCGCCGCGCCGCGCAGCAGGCCGGCGCGGGCCAGCGCCAGCGTCTGTCGCACATAGAGCCGGGTCGGCTCCAGCAGCGCCTCGCCGAGCGTGCGGTCCGGCGCGAACGGCGCCGGCGCGGACCAGTCCAGCCCGGCGCGGGCGACGATGTCGCGCACCAGCGAGAAGCCGTTCGAGTGCACGCCGCTCGACCGCAGCCCCAGGATCACGTCGCCGGGCGCGATCCGGCCCGGCAGCAGCGCGCCGCGCTCGGCCGCCCCCACCGCGAAGCCGGCCAGGTCGTAATGTCCGGGCGCATACATGCCCGGCATCTCCGCGGTCTCGCCGCCGACCAGCGCGCAGCCGGAGCGGCGGCAGCCCTCGGCGATGCCGCCGACCACACGGGCCGCGTCCGCCACCGAGAGCTTGCCGGTGGCGAAATAATCCAGGAAGAACAGCGGCTCGGCGCCCTGCACCACCAGGTCGTTGACGCACATCGCCACCAGATCGATGCCGACCGTCTCGTGCCGCCCGGTCTCGATCGCCAGCATCAGTTTGGTGCCGACGCCGTCGGTGCACGAGACCAGCACCGGATCGACGAAGCCCGCCGCCTTCAGGTCGAACAGCGCGCCGAATCCGCCCAGCCCGCCCATGGTGCCGGCGCGGTCGGTGGCCTTCGCCGCCGGCTTGATCGCCTCGATCAGCGCCTCGCCCGCCTCGATATCGACCCCGGCGTCGCGGTAGGTTTCGGTCATCGGGCATTCTCCGGACAGTACTGCGCCCAGGTGCCAACCGGGCCGGACTGGGCTAAGGGATCGGGCTTCAGGGTCTGGAACCATTTACGGCAGGCAGGGCGGCGCGCAAAGCGGTGCAGCGGACGGGCAGTCATGACGGGGCACGCCAGACCCGGCCGGCAGCGCAGCCAGCCGCGCGGCCGGTTCGCCAGTTGGCGCTGCCGTTCGCGCACCGTCCCCGTTTCGAGCGCGCCGATTTCCTCGCCGACGACTGCAACGCCGCGGCGCTGGCCTGGCTGGCCCAGCCCGGCGCCGCCAGCTGGCCGCAGCGCCGGCTGGCGCTGTGCGGCGAGGCCGGCAGCGGCAAGACCCACCTGCTGCATGTCTGGGCCGCCGAGCACGAGGCGCTGCTGCTGCCCGGCACCGCGCTGCGCGCGCTCGACCTGCGGCGGCGCTGGCGGGCGATCGCGGTCGACGACGCGGATGCCGCCACCGACGAGCCGGCGCTGCTGCACCTGCTGAACGCCGCCCAGGAGAGCGGCCTGCCGGTGCTGCTGACCGCGCGCGACCCGCCGTCGCGCTGGGGCACGGTGCTGCCGGACCTGGGCAGCCGGCTGCGCGCCACCCATTCGGTGTCGATCGGCCGCCCCGACGAGCCGATGCTGCGGGTCCTGCTGCTGCGGCTGCTGGTCGAGCGCCAGCTCGCGGTGGCGCCGGCGGTGATCGACTGGCTGATGCCGCGCCTGCCGCGCTCGCCGGCGGCGATGCGCGACGCCGCCCGCCTGCTCGACGAGGCCTCGCTGGCGACCGGCGGCCGCATCTCGCGCGCGCTGGCGGCGCGGATGCTGGCCGACGGCGCGGGCGACGCAGAGGACGGCGATCGCACCGAGGGCACCGCGCTGCTGTTGTGACCGCGCACCGATTCGCCGATCAGGTTCCACCGCCCGCCACAGGAAGTCCGTCATGCGTTGCACGCTCGCACCCGCCGCCGGCCTCGCCGCGCTCCTGGCCGTCAGGGCCGCATGCGCCGCCGCCGTCGCGGCGCCGACCCCGTCCGGCCAGTCGATCACCGCCGATGCGGCCCCCGGCGCGCTGTTCCAGACGCTCGATCCCGGCCTTGCCGCCTATCCCGCGTTCCGCGCCGGACAGGCGGTGTCGGTGGTGGTCAGCCCGGACCGCGCGACGCTGCTGGTGCTGACCAGCGGCTACAACACGCTGCGCACCCCGGCCGGCGCCAAGGACCGCGACGCCTCGAAGGAATTCATCTTCGTCTACGACATCAGCCATCACGCGCCGGTACGGCGGCAGGTGCTGACCATCCCGGCCGCCTATGCCGGGATCGCCTTCTCGCCGGACGGGCGCCGCTTCTATGTCGGCAGCGGCGGCGGCGACAGCGTGTATGCGTACGCGCAGGCCGACGGAAGCTGGCGCCAGAGCGGGGCGCCGATCGCTCTCGGCCATGGCAGCGGCAACGGCAACCGGCAGGGCCCGAGCACCGCCGGGCTGGCGGTCAGCGACGATGGCGGCGCGCTGCTGGTCGCCAACGTCTACAACGACAGTGTCTCGCTGCTCGACCTGCAGCACGGCCAGGTGCGCGCCACGCTCGATCTGCGCCCCGGCATCATCGACCCGGCGCGATCCGGCCAGGCCGGCGGCGAGAGCCCGTTCTGGGTCGCGATCGCCGGCCGCACCGCCTATGTCTCGAGCCAGCGCGACCGCGAGATCGACGTGCTCGGCATCGACGGCGCCAGCCTGTCGGTCCGTGCCAGGATCGCGGTGCGCGGCACCCCCAACCGCATGCTGCTGAACCGCGCCGCGACCAGGCTCTACGTGGCCTGCGACAACGACGACAGCGTGCAGGTGATCGACACCGCGACCAACCGGGTGATCGACACCATCCCGGTGGCGGCGCCGGACGGGCTGCTGCCTCTGCCGCGGCGCTATCGCGGCGCCGCCCCGAACGCGCTGGCGCTGTCGGCCGACGAATCAACGCTCTACGTCTCCAACGGCGGCGAGAACGCGGTCGCGGTGGTGGCACTGTCGGCGCGCCCGCACGTCACCGCGCTGCTGCCCACCGGCTGGTATCCGAACGCGGTCGGCATCGCCGATGGCTGGCTCTACGTCGTCAACGGCAAGAGCGATCCCGGCGCCAATCCCGGCCGCTGCCAGGGCTCGATCGACCATAGCGCGCCGCAGCCGGTGCCCTACGCCGCCACCTGCCGGCAGAACCAGTACGTGCTGACGCTGGAGGCGGCCGGGCTGCTGGCCGAACCGATCCCAGGCGCCGCCGATCAGCGCCGGCTCACGCTGCAGGTGGCGGCGAACAACGGGTTCACCCGCAAGCCAGACCCGCGCGACGCGTCGGTGATGGCGGCGCTGCATGCGCGCATCAGGCACGTCATCTACATCATCAAGGAGAACCGCACCTACGACCAGGTGCTGGGCGATCTCGGCCGCGGCAACGGCGATCCGTCGATCGTCGAGTTCGGCGCCGCGATCACCCCGAACTTCCATGCGCTGGCAAGCAACTTCGTCGATCTCGACAATTTCCTCGACAGCGGCGCGGTCAGCGGCAATGGCTGGCAGTGGAGCACCGCCTCGCGCGAGACCGACGTCAACGCCAAGCTGGTGCCGATGCAGTATTCGGGGCGCAAGACCGACGCCCCCTACGAGGCGGAGGGCCAGAATCGTGGCGTCGATGTCGGCATCGCCACGCTGGCCGCGCGACGCGACGCGGCGCCGCGCTATCCGGACGATCCGAACCTGCTGCCCGGGACCAACGACGATGCGGCGCCGGACGGTCCGGACGATGACGACGACGCGGCCGGCAAGCCGGGCGGGCGGCAGCACGGCTATCTCTGGAATGCGGTGCTCGATGCCGGGCTGAGCGTGCGCAACTACGGTTTCTTCGAGGATCTCGACCGCTACGGCGTCCATGGCAGTGTCGGCAAGGACGTTGTGCCGTTCCCGGAGGAACGCGAGCCGTTCGCGCGGCATCTGCCGGTCGCGGTGCCGGTCAATCCCGATCTGGCGCCACGCACCGATCTCTATTTCCGCGGCTTCGACAACAAGATGCCGGACTACTGGCGCTACCGCGAATGGGACCGCGAGTTCAGCGACGACGAGCGGCGCGGCACGCTGCCGTCGCTCTCGCTGGTGCGGCTGATGCACGACCACATGGGCAGTTTCGCCGAGGCGCTCGACGGGGTGAACACGCCGGAACTGCAGCAGGCGGACAACGACTACGCGGTCGGCCTGCTCGCAGCCCGGGTGGCGCACAGCAGGTTTGCCGGCGACACGCTGATCTTCGTCGTCGAGGACGATGCGCAGGACGGCCCGGACCATGTCGATGCCCACCGCAGCACCGCCTATGTGATCGGGCCTTACGTCAAACACGGCGCGGTGGTGTCGACGCGCTACACCACCGTCAACATGCTGCGCACCATCGAGGACATTCTCGGCACCCGCCATCTCGACATCAACGACGCCACCCAGCCGCCGATGACCGACCTCTTCGATCTGCGGCAGGCGCACTGGAACTACGACGCGGTGCCGTCGCGCTACCTGCTGGCGACCGGCCTGCCACTGCCGCGGGACCATGCCGCACTCCAGGGCGAGCTCCCGCGCTCGACGCACGACGCGGCCTGGTGGACGGCCAGCACGCGCGGCTACGACTGGACCCACGAGGACAAGGTGCCGACGCAGCTGTTCAACGCCGTGCTCTGGCGCGGCCTGCATCCCGGCGGCACCGCCCCGCCTGTCCGCGGCGGCCGCTAGCGCTCAGCCGAGATAATAGCCCGGCTGGTCGAGGTCGCCGAGCAGGTCCGGGCCGGCCGGTTCCCAGCCGAGCAGCGAGCGGGTTCGCGCGCTCGATGCCGGCATGTCCAGGCCGACGAACGGCCCGAACCAGCCGAAATGCGACGGGTCGCGTGGTTCCACCGGCAGCCCGAGCCGGCGGCCGATCACCGTGGCGATCTCGCGGAAGGACACGCCTTCCTCGGCGACCGCGTGATAGGCGGGCTCGACCGGGCCCTGTTCCACCAGCAGCCGGTAGAGCCGCGCCGCATCGATCCGGTGCACACCCGGCCAGCGGTTCAGCCCGTCGCCGACATAGGCGGAGACGCCGGTCCGGCGCGCCAGCGCCACCAGGATCGGGACGAAGCCCTGGTCGCCGAGCCCGTGCACCGAGGGCGGCAGCCGCACCGTGGCGGACCGCACCCCGCGCGCGGCCAGCGCCCGTGCGGTCTGCTCTGAGCGGCGCGGGAAGTCCGGGACCGACGACGGCCCGTCCATCTCCGTCGCCACCCGTCCCGGCGCGATCAGCGCGATGCCGGACGTCACCAGCAGCGGCCGGTCGGACCCGAGCAGCGCACCGCCCAGCGCCTCGATTGCCAGCCGGTCCTGCAGCGAACCCTCAACGACGCGGGAGAAATCATGGCTGAACGCCGTGTGCACCACCGCGTCCGCCGCCGACGCGGCGCCGGCCAGCGTTTCGAGATCGTCCAGCGTGCCGCGCAGCACGGTCGCGCCCAGGCTGGCGAGGGTCGCCGCCTTGTCGTCGGAGCGGGCCAGCCCGGTGACCCGGTGGCCGGCGCCGAGAAGGTCCTCGACCAGGGCGTGGCCCACCCAACCGGTCGCACCCGTCACGAATACATGCATGGCCGTCCTCCAGAACTACCCGATGGACTATCGGCACCCCATCCATCCTGTTAAAGAGGAGAGGTTATCCTGGTATAAGAAGTCACAGGATACGTCCGGAGGCTGCTGTCTTGTCCGACCGCACGGCGCTTGGAACCTATCTGCGCAACCGGCGCACTAAGCTCGATCCCGCCTCGTTCGGGCTTGCCGGCGGACGGCGCCGCACCGCCGGCCTGCGCCGCGAGGAGGTGGCGCAGCGTGCCGGCATCAGCGCGACCTGGTATACCTGGCTGGAGCAGGGGCGCGGCGGCAGGCCTTCGGCGTCGGTGCTCGACCGCATCGCCGGCGCGCTCGAGCTGACCGACATCGAGCGCGAGCACCTGTTCCTGCTCGGCCTCGGCCGGCCGCCGGATGCGCAGTATCGCGGCTGCGACGGCATTACCCCGCGGCTGCAGCGTCTGCTCGATGTGCTGGGCAGCAGCCCTGCGATCATCCGCACCGCCACCTGGGACATCGTCGCCTGGAACCGTGCCGCCGCCTGCGTGCTGACCGACTATGCGGCGTTGCCGCCGGACCAGCGCAACATCCTGCGCATGATGTTCAGCGACGGCAGGATCCGCGCCGCGCAACCGGAATGGGACGCGGTGGCGCGGTTCGTCGTCGCCAGCTTCCGGATGGATGCGGCACGCGCCGGCGCCGATGCGGAGATCGCCGGCCTGGTCGACGAACTATGCCGATCGAGCCCCGATTTCGCCGCCATGTGGAGCGACAGCGACGTGCAGACCCACGGCGACGGGCTGAAGCGTCTGCAACACCCGGTGGTCGGACCGATCACGCTGGAATACTCGGCGTTCGCGGTCGATGGCCGCCCCGACCTCAGCCTGATCGTCTACAACCCGGTCACCCCTGCCGACCGCAGGCTGATCGAATCGCTGATGGATGCCCGGCCGGCGGCGATCGACCATCCCGTCGCCGACGCCGCGTAAGGCGCGAGGCGCTTGCGCCGCCCTCAATAGGCCAGCGCGCAGCCGTCTGCCCGCATCTCGCTGGCGGCGGCATAGACCCGGTCCGGGCCGGACATGCGGTGTTCGATCGCCTCGTAGCGGCCATAGCCGCCATCCGACGGCGCCAGGGTCCAGCCCAGCCCAGCCAGCGCCGACCGCGTCGCCTCCGGCACGCCGCTCTCCAGCCGCAGCAGGCCGAGCGGCGGCATGCCCGGCGCATCCTCGCCCATGCTCTGCGACGACCCTTCGTGATGCCAGCGCGGCGCATCGCCGGCCGCCTGCACGTCGAGGCCGTAATCGATGCGGTTGACCAGGATCTGCTGCTGGCCCATCGGCTGC
>CAZZZA010000085.1:0-13063 GCA_964658455.1 uncultured Lichenihabitans sp. | reverse complement strand
GGTCGCCCAGCATCTGGTCGTAGGTGCGGTTCTCCTTGATGATCAGGAACACGTGCTTGATCAGCGACGGCTCGCCGATATGCGCCGGGATCGCGACCGGTCTGGCGTTGCGGTCGGCATATTCCGGCCCGACCTTCATGTTCTCCGATTCCCAGTGGTTGTTCCTGATGACCTGCCTGGTCATCTTCTCCAGTTCCGCCCGCGACGGGATCGGGATCAGGTTGACGGTCCCGGTTTCCTGATGGGTGTTGAATCCCTCGGCGCCCTCCGCGGTGCCGATCGAGCCTTGCGCGCCGATGCCCTTGTCGTCGGAGACGACCAGCTGGTGATGCGGCTTGTCGTAGGCGATGGTGGTCGGGAAATAGGCGGTCGGGATGTAGCCGACCACGGCGTTCGACGAGTCGCCGGTCAGGTCGACCACCGCGATCGCGTTCGACTGGCCGAGCGTGACATAGGCCTGGTCGCCGACCACGACGATGCCGTTGGCGCCGGCGCCGAACGCGGCTTTCTTCTTGTCCCTGGCCGGCACGCCGACATCGATCGTCCGCATCACCCGGTTCAGGCCGGTATCGATCTCCGAGATGGTGTCGCTGTAGGAATTGGCGACGTACAGCATCGATCCGGAGATCGCCATGCCCGCCGGATGCAGCCCGACATTGATCGTCGCCGTCTGCCTCCCGGTGCGCAAATTGACCACCGAGACCGTGCCGGTGGTGGCGAACGCATCCACCCGATCGACGACGATCGGCGTGCCGTCGGAAAGATTGGTGAAGTCGCCGGCGGTGGCGGGACGGCCGCCCTCGTTGCTGACATAGGCGAAATCGCCCTTGGTCACGATGCTGTTCGGGGCGTTGCCGACCGGGATCTGCGAGACCAGCGTGTGGTTGTTAAGATTGATGACGCCGAGCGTGTTGTTGGCGTTCAGCGCCACCAGGCCGAGCGAGCCGTCGAGCACCGCGAGACCGCCGGCATTGGCCGACGTCGCGTTGTACAGGTTCGGGTTCGCCGGCGGCGACGGCAGCGGCACGCTGAAGGCCGGGGTCAGTGTGCCGTTGAACGGATCGACATTGGCCACCGCGACGAAATTGTTGTCCTGGCTGAACAGCAGCTTGGAGCCGTCGGCGGAATAGGTGATGCCGGTGAACGACCCGTTGCTGTTGCTGGTGAAGGTCGAGCCGTTCACCGAGGTCGGCACGTAGCGCTGGATGACCTGGCCGGTGACGGTGTTGAAGACGATGACCGGCGCGGCGGCGGTCAACATCAGCACCGCGCCGCTCCTGGTCTGCCGGTTCGGGTTGACCGCGACCGCCTTGGCGACGACCGGCGAGCCGAGCGACACCAGCGTTCCGGCCGGCGTCAGCAACTGGTTGTCGGAGGCGACGATCGAGCCGTTGCGCTGCGGCCCGACGGTCCGGGTCGTCGAATCCTGCGCCCGCGCGAGACCGGCGCCGGAGAGCCCGACCACCAGCGCGGTCGTCGCCAGCAGGGAAGTGTGCCAGGTACGGTTCATGGAAACGGTCTCGCCTTCAGTTTGGTCCGAAAACGATCGCGAGCGGCGTGAAACCTGCCGGCCCGGGCTCGTGATCCTGGCGGCGATCCTAATGTTGCCGCTCCGTCACCGCATGCCGCCTGCATGACAGTCGTATGATAATCGATGCCCCGGCGCATTATCTGTACGATTGGCAGCCATGCAGGCCGGGGCGCCCGACCGCGGCGTCAGCTTGGCGTCAAGAACCGCCCTGGATCGGCACCAGCCGGTAGCCGATGCCGCGTATGGTCTCGATCCCGACATCGGCGCCGGCGTTCGCCAGCCGCCGCCGCAGCCGCGAGACGGTGGCTTCCAGGGCGTTGGCGGTCACCGGCTCGTCGAGCGCATAGAGCGTGTCCTCCAGCGTATCCTTGACCAGCGTATGGCCGCCGCCCTTGAGCAGCTCTTCGAGTAGCGCCGCCTCGCGCCTGGTCAGCACGAACGGCCGGCCCTCGAAGCTGGCCTCGCGCGACGCCAGGTCGAGCCGCAGGCCGGCAAAGCCGATGCTGCGCTCCTGCCGGCGCGGGGTGCGGCGGATGATCGAGCGCAGCCGCGCATCGAGTTCGAGCAGATCGAACGGTTTCGGCAGGTAGTCGTCGGCGCCGGTATCGAGTCCGACCACCTTGTCGCCGATGGTGTGGCGCGCGCTCAGCACCAGGATCGGCGCATCCGGCGCGATTCCGGCGCGCAGCCGCCGGATCACCTCCAGGCCATCGATGTCGGGCAGGCCCAGATCCACCAGGATCGCGTCGTAGCCGTTCGCCCGCGCCGCTGCCAGCGCCGCCTCGCCGGTCGCCACCGCATCGACCGACGCGCCGATCTGCTCCAGGTGGCTTAGCAGCAGCGTCCGCAGCGCCTCGTTGTCCTCGATCAGCAGGATCCGCACCGCCATCGCGCCCGGAATCATCGCCGCGTCACCGCCGCCTCACGACGCGCCGCGCCAGATGCACAGCCGCGCCGCGCCATGGCGCCGTTCGGCGAGCAGCGTGGCCGCGGTCGGGCTCGCCTCCTCGGCGGCGATCTCGGCCACCACCAGCGCATCCGGCCGCGCCCAGCCGCTGCGGGTCAGCGCCGCCAGCGACGGCGCGACCAGGTCGCCGTTGTAGGGCGGGTCGAGGAACACCAGCCCCGCCAGGTCCCAGCCCGGCCGTGGTGGCGGCGGCCTGGTGGCGTCGCCGGCGACCACCAGGGCGCGATCCTGCACCCGGCAGGCCTCGACATTGGCGGCGACGCAGGACAGCGCGTGGCGGTTGCGGTCCAGGAACACCGCGCGTGCGGCGCCGCGCGACAGCGCCTCCAGCCCCAGCGCGCCGGTGCCGGCGAACGCGTCCAGCACGGTGCCAAAGAGCGCGTCGCCGGCCCAGTCCGCGTGCGCCAGCATGTCGAACAGCGCCTGGCGCACCCGGTCGGCGGTCGGTCTGGTGGTGGCGCGGGTCGGCGATACCAGGCCGCGACCGCGCAGGCTGCCGGCGACGATCCGCATCTCAGCTCTTCGGCAACTGCTCGCGCAGCACCTTGCCGGTCACTTCCTCGAGTTCGGAACGGCCGAGATCGGCCAGCTGGAACGGGCCGTAGGAGGTGCGGATCAGCCGGCTCACATGGAAGCCGAGACTCATCATCACCCGCCTGATCTCGCGGTTGCGGCCTTCGCGCAGCGCCACCGTGATCCAGGCATTGTCGCCCTTGCGGCTGTCGAGACCGGCCTCGATCGGTCCGTAGCGGACCCCGTCCACCACCGGACCGCGCGCCAGCTCGGCCAGCTGGCGTTCGTCCACGCTGCCGAATACCCGCACCCGGTAGCGTCGTATCCAGCCGTTCGACGGCAGCTCGAGCTGGCGGGCCAGCGCGCCGTCGTTGGTGAGCAGCAGCAGCCCCTCGCTGTTGAGGTCGAGCCGGCCGACAGACACCACCCGCGGCAGCCCCGGCGGCAGCGCCGCGAACACGGTGGGCCTGCCTTCCGGGTCCTTGTGCGTGGTCACCAGCCCGTCCGGCTTGTGGTAGCGCCACAGCCTGGTGCGGTCCGGTGCATCGACCACCTTTCCCGCCACCTGCACCATGTCGCCGGCCTGCACGAAGGTGGCCGGATGCGTCACCGGCTGGTTGTTGAGCCGGACCTTGCCGTCCAGCAGCAGCTTCTCCGCGTCGCGCCGGCTGGCGACCCCGGCGCGGGCCAGCCATTTGGCGATCCGCTCGCCGCGCGCCGCCTCGGCCGCGTCCGGCGGCGCGCCCTCGGCGCTCACGGCCGGGCCGCCGCGACCAGCGCGGTGAAGATCCGCCGGTCGCCCGGGTCGATGGCGAATTCCGGATGCCACTGCACGCCGAGGCAGAAGCGGCGCTGCGGATCCTCGATGCCCTCGATCACCCCGTCCGGCGCGGTCGCGTTGACCCGCCCGCGTCCGGGATCGCGCACCGCCTGATGGTGAGCGCTGTTCACCTGCATGGTCTTCGCGCCGACGATCCTGGCCAGCAGCGTGTCCTGGAGCAGGTCGACGCGGTGCCCGGCCTCGTGGCGCGGGTTCGGCTGCTCGTGCGCCAGCGCGTCCGGGACGCTGTCGGGGATGTGCTGGATCAGCGTGCCGCCCAGCGCCACGGCCAGCAGCTGCTGGCCGCCGCAGATGCCCAGCACCGGCATGTCGCGCGCCAGCGCGCCGCGCAGCAGCGCCAGTTCGCTGGCGGTGCGCGCCTGCTTCAGTGTCACGGTGCGGTGCCTCTCGCCGTCGCCGTAGAGGCCGGGATCGACGTCGAAGGCGCCGCCGGTGATGACCAGCGCGTCGATCGCATCCAGCATCTGCTCGGCGAGCGCCGCCTCGTGCGGCAGCCCCACCGGGAGGCCGCCGGCGGCGGCGAGCACGGCGCTGTAGTTCTGCCGCAGCGCATACCAGGGGTAGGCGGAATAGCCCGGACGGCCGGCGTCTGGCTGCTCGCTGTCGAGGGTGACGCCGATCACGGGGCGGGTTCGCTTCATCGTCCCTGGTTAGAGCAATATCGTCCGGCGGGGAATTGAGGGGGGGAGACAGGCCGATGACGCCGATGGCGCTGGCGTTGCAGCAGGCGAGGGCGGCGGGCGGGCGCGGCGAGGTGCCGGTCGGCGCGGTGCTGCTGGGGCCGGACGGCGCGCTGCTGGCCAGCGCCGGCAACGAGGTCGAGGCGCGGCGCGACGCCTCGGCGCACGCCGAGCTGCTGGTGATGCGTGCCGCCGCCGCGGCGCTCGGCCGGACCAGGCTGGTCGGCTGCACCCTGGTGGTGACGCTCGAGCCCTGCCCGATGTGCGCCGCCGCCGCGGTGCATTTCCGCCTCGCCAGGCTGGTGTTCGGTGCCTACGACCCGAAGGGCGGCGGCATCGAGCACGGGCCCAGAACGTTCGAGCAGCCCGGCTGCCTGCACCGGCCGGAATGCGTGGGCGGCGTTGCCGAGCGCGAATCGGCGGCGCTGCTGCGCGGTTTCTTCGCCGCGTTGCGCGAATGACGCAGGTTTCATCGCCGGGTAGGGGTGGCGTCGGCCGCCGGCGCCTATCAAGAACCCGATGACGGGCCGATCGTTACGGCGCAGCACGCCGCAAACATTCACGGGAACAGCATGACCGACGCCACGCAGACCAGTTCTCTCCGCCGCCGGCTCCGCGCCTCGGCGCCACGCGCCCTGTCGGCGGCGCTGATCGCCGGAACCATGCTCGGCGGCGCCGCCTTGTCGCCGCTGGCGCTGGCGCAGACCGCGATCCAGCCCAGCGGCATGGCGCAGAAGCTGCCGGACTTCGTCGATCTGGCCAAGCAGGTGCGGCCGGCGGTCGTCTCCATCACCTCGATGATCAAGGATGACGGCGGCGACGATGACGGCGACCAGGGCGGCGGCCAGGGCGGCATGGGCGGCGGCCAGCAGATGCCGTTCCCGTTCCCGTTCCCATTCCAGATGCAGCCGCAGAACCGTGGCGGGCGCACCGTCGAGGCGCGCGGCTCCGGCTTCATCATTTCCGCCGACGGCTACATCGTCACCAACAACCACGTGGTCAAGAACGCCACCTCGGTCAGCGTGACGCTCGATGACGGCACCGTTCTGAAGGCCAAGGTGATCGGCCACGATGCCGGCACCGATCTGGCGCTGCTCAAGGTCAAGCCGTCCGGCAAGCTGTCGTTCATCGGCCTCGGCGAGAGCGACGACGTGCAGCCGGGCCAGTGGGTGATCGCGGTCGGCAACCCGTTCGGGCTCGGCGGCTCGGTCACCGCCGGCATCGTCTCGGCGCGCGGCCGCGACATCGGCGACGGGCCGTACGACAGCTTCATCCAGGTCGACGCGCCGATCAATCGCGGCAATTCCGGCGGCCCGCTGATCACCCAGGACGGCAAGGTGGTCGGCGTGAACACCGCGATCCTGTCGCCCTCCGGCGGCTCGATCGGCATCGGCTTCGCGATCCCGTCCGACGTGGTCCGAAACGTGGTGGCGCAGCTGCAGAAGACCGGCCACGTGACCCGCGGCTATCTCGGCGTCACCGCGCAGGAGATCACCCCCGGCATGGCCAAGGCGCTGTCGCTGCCGACCCAGAACGGCGCGCCGGCGACCGGGGCGCTGGTGGCGAGCGTGTCGGACGGCAGCCCGGCGGAAAAGATCGGCCTCAAGCCGGGCGACGTCATCACCGCGCTGAACGGCCAGAAGGTCGCCAGCCCGCGCGACCTGGCGATCAAGGTCTCCGGCGTGGCGCCGGACAGCAAGGCCAGCGTCACCTACCTGCGCAACGGCGCCAGCCAGACCGCCAGCGTCACCATCGCCAACCTGTCCAAGCGCGGCGACAGCCAGGGCGGCCCGGCCAATCCAGGCAGCGGCGGCGGCTCGATCGGCGTGGCGCTCTCCGGCCTGACCCCCGACCTGCGCCAGCAGCTCGGCCTCGACGACGGCGTCAAGGGCGTGGTGGTGCGCCAGGTCAAGCCGGGCTCGCCCGCCGACCAGGCCGGCATCAGCACCGGCGACGTGATCCTGGGGGTCGGCAGCAAGTCGGTCTCGACGCCGCGCGAGGCCGTCGATGCCGTGCATGCGGCGATCAAGAGCGACGGCACGGTGGCGCTGCGGGTGCTGCATCAGGGCCAGATGCTGTTCGTCGCCATCAGCCCCGACAGCGGCGGCGGCTCGTCCGACAACGGCACCGATGGCGGCTCCGACGCCGCGCCGGACAGCGGCAACGACAGCAATGGCGGCGTGCCCGGCTGACGCCGCGAAAGGCCGGCGCCCCTAGGTCAACAGCCGGGCGCCGACCAGGATCAGCGTCACCGCCAGCACCGGCCGCAGCACCCGTTCCGACACCCGGCCGGCAAGCAGGCTCGCCAGCATCACGCCTGGCACCGAGCCTGCCACCAGCAGCGCGAACAGGTGCCAGTCCACCGAGCCGATCCACCAGTGCCCGAGGCCGGCGATCAGCGTCAGCGGCACCGCATGGGCGATGTCCGAGCCCACCACCCTGGCGGTCGCCATCCCAGGATAGAGCAGCAGCAGCGCCGTGACGCCGATCGCGCCGGCGCCGACCGACGAGATGGTGACGAACACGCCGAGATAGCCGCCCAGCACGATCGTCAGCTCCGCCGCCCGTCGCCCGCCGCCCGCCGCGGCGGCGCGACGCGTCGCCCAGCGCATCAGCCGGTCGCGCAGGATCAGGCTGGCCGCGGTCAGCAGCAGCGCGGCGCCCAGCAGCACCGACAGCAGATGGCTGGTGGCATGCCCCAGCGGGCCGGCGGCGGAGAGCGCCCACAAGGTGGCGAGCGTGCCCGGGATGCTGCCGGCGGCCAGCAGGCCGACCACCCGCCAGTCCACGGTGCCGGTGAGGCCGTGCACCAGCGTGCCGGCGGTCTTGGTGGTGGCGGCGTAGAGCAGGTCGGTGCCGACCGCGGTCGCGGGATGCACGCCGAACAGCAGCACCAGCAGCGGCGTCATCAGCGAGCCGCCGCCGACCCCGGTCAGCCCGACCAGGATGCCGACCACCAGACCGGAGAAGGCGTAGGCGAGCGAAAGCGGTGGATGATGCACTGGAACTGCCCGGCGGTTGATCCGGGACGAAACAGCGTTCCCGGTTCCCTGTCCATGCCGGGCACTATCCGCCTCACCCGGCGTTGAAGTCGCAAATCAACGGAATCGTGCCGGGAGCCAACAGCGTCATGTCCATCACCGCCGAACGGGCCGCAGCCGGCCCCGTCCACCACGCCGCCGCCGCGCCGGTGCCGGGGCGCACCTTCGTCATCTGCGGGCTGGCCAGCCTGGCCGGGCTGATGTTCGGCCTGGATATCGGCGTCATCGCCGGAGCGCTGGATTTCATCCGCAAGGCGTTCAATGCCGACCAGCGCACCCAGGAATGGATCGTCAGCATCATGATGATCGGCGCCGCGGCAGGAGCGGCCGGCGCCGGCACGCTCTCCTACAAGCTCGGCCGCAAGCGCTCGCTGCTGATCGGCGCGGTGCTGTTCGTGGCCGGGGCGCTGCTGTGCTGCTTCGCCGGCTCGGTGCTGATGCTGATGATCGGCCGCGTCGTGCTCGGGCTGGCGATCGGCATCGTCGCCTTCACCGGCCCGCTCTACATCTCGGAAGTGGCGCCGCCGGCCTGGCGCGGCGCCATGGTGTCGCTCTACCAGCTCATGGTGACCGTCGGCATCTTCGCCGCCTTCGTCTCCGACAGCCTGCTGACCGCCAGCGGCAACTGGCGGCTGATGCTCGGCATCATCGCCATCCCCGGGCTGGCGTTCCTGGTCGCGGTGCTGTTCCTGCCGGAAAGCCCGCAATGGTTCCTGCTGCACGGCCGCACCGAGGACGCGCGGCGCGGCATGGCGGCGCTGCTGGGCAACCAGTCCCAGGCCGACCGCGAAGTGGCCGAGATCGGCGAACAGCTCTCGGTGCGCCAGCTCGGCACCACCATGTTCCGGCGCAACGGCAATTTCCGCCGCTCGGTGGCGCTCGGCATCGGGCTGCAGCTGGTGCAGCAGCTCACCGGCATCAACGTGATCATGTACTACGCGCCGAAGATCTTCGTCCTGGCCGGGTTCGGCGCCGGCGCCGCGAACTGGGCGACCGCGGTGGTCGGCCTGACCAACGTGCTGGCGACGCTGATCGCGATCGGGTTCGCCGACAAATGGGGCCGCAAGCCGATGCTGAACGTGTGCTTCGTCATCATGGCGATCGGCATGGCGGCGGTCGGCCTGCTGCTGGCGAGCGGCGTGCATAGCGATACCGAACGCTACCTGCTGGTGGCGATGGTGCTGCTGTTCATCGTCGGCTTCGCCGCCGCTCCCGGACCGCTGATCTGGACGCTGTGCTCGGAGATCCAGCCGCTGCAGGGCCGCGATTTCGGCATGTCGGTCTCGACCTTCACCAACTGGGCGGCAAACTGGCTGGTCGGCAACACCTTCCTGACGCTGCTCTCCGTGCTGGGCCAGGCCAACACCTTCTGGCTGTTCGCGGTGCTGAACCTCACCTTCATAGCCTTCGTGGTGCTGCTGGTGCCGGAAACCAAGGGCGTGACGCTGGAATCGATCGAGCACAAGCTGATGCACGGCACCCGGCTGCGCGATATCGGGCGCTAGCCGGAGGGCGCGCCGCCGCTACGGCTTTGCCAGACCGAGATCGCCCAGCACGGTGTGCACCGTCGCCATCGCGCCGCGCTCGTCGATCCGGAAGTTGCAGATCGACGGGATGAAGTCGGGCCCCAGCGGCACCATCAGCGGCGCGTCCGGCACGTCCTCGACCAGGCTGGCATCGATGAAGCGCACCGGGGTCGGCGCCTCCATCGAGGTCGGCGCGTCGTAGAGATGCAGGTCGCCGAGGTTCGACAGGTTCCAGCGATTGGTGATGATCAGGCCGGGGATGTTGCTGACCCAGCGATATTTCGCCAGCCCCGCGCCCCAGATCGCCACCAGCACCTGCGCCAGCCCGCCGCAGGCCAGGCTCTCGGTGATCGGCAGGCCGATGGTGCTGACCACCTGCACGCGGGTGCCGGCGGAATGGTCCTGCATGCGCTCGACCAGGGCGCGCTCGAGATCGATCGGCTTGTCCTTGGCGCTGCGTTCGCCGTGGCTCCAGATGTAGGCGTCGGTCTCGCCGATCCTGCTGTTATGGCCGTCCACCACCAGCACCACCTCGCCGAGCGACGCGGAAAGCTGGTCGACCAGCGCGTCGCAGAATTCGGCGAGGCCGATGATGGTGCGGTTCTCCACCCGCAGCCCGAACATCACCACCGGCACCCCGTCGTCGCGCGCCTGCTGGCAGATCGAGGCCGGCGAGCCGTCGGAGAGCGGTGCGACGGTCGACGCGATCCGCTCGCGCACATCCTTGGGCACCGTCATCGCCGAGGACCGCACCGGGGCCTCGCCGTTGCGGTAGAACGACGCGACCCCGTCATGGAACGATCCCGGATCGCGCTCGACCAAGCCGCACAGTTCGGGAAAGATCGCATCCAGCGGGCCGTACATCTCCGGCTGCATGCCGGCGTCGAACAGGCGGAAGCGCGGCAGCGCCCGGGCCGGGACGTCGCGGATCACCCGCTCGATCCCGGAGATGTCGTTCCACAGCACGTGACCGATATGCATCGCGGTCAGCCCGCGCCAGACATGCACCGGCCTGATCTGCGGACGGGCGAGATAGCCGGCGAGCAGGTCGCCGTACTGGACGATATGGACGAACATGTCCCGGAACATCTCGGGCATGTTGCGCTGGATGTGATCGGGCTGCAGCGCCACGCAGAGCCTGCCCTCGGGGATGAACACGCCCACCGGGCGGAAGAAGATGTCGCCGCCGATCACGAACATCACCGTACCGGTCACCGGCTCGAAGAACCGGTAGGCGTGGAGCGTGCCGGTCAGCGCCAGGGCGTGGCGCGAGGCGAGCGGCGATCCGTCGATCGGCGAGGGGATCTGCATCGCGCCGTCGCGCAGGAAATTCGGCAGCTGTTCCTGCAGCAGGCCGGGATTGAACAAGGTGTGCAGATGCCGCCGCTGCAGCGCCAGGCGGCGGTTGCCGAGATCGGCGAGCTGGGTGTCCGGCCGCGCCGGGTCGATCCGGTCGATCGCGGCGAACCGGGTCGTGGTGTCGAACCCGCTCAGATACAGTTCCAGGATGTCGCGTCGCACCGCCGGCGGCAGCCTGAAGAAGCCGGCCTCGCGCGCGTCCAGCGCCGGCGGCACCGCGGCCAGCATCAGCTTGGCCCACAGCCCGTCGAACAGGCTGGCGGCGGCCTCCATCAGCGCGATCCGCAGCCCCGCCGTCAGCTCGCCGATCGAGCCGGCGCGCCGCTCGCGGGTCTCGTCGAGGAACCAGCAGGCTTCGCTGCCGTCGCTATGGCGGAAACGCAGCAGGATCAGCGGCATCAGGCCGAAATACGCGTCGGCCGGGGTCCAGCCGGGGGCATACGTCGCCGGCCGGCCGCCATTGAGCACGGTTCCGAGTTCCGCGGCCTCGACCAGCGGGTTCTGATACATCGGCGCATTCCTCTTTCGGCCCTGTCCGACGCGCGACGGCTGCGACGCACCGGCCGAGGCTTATCTTGGCCGAGAAAGCGGCTAAGCTCAACGCGCCCGGTCTCGCCGGCGCGCCAGGCCGGCTGCTTTGCGAGCGCACGGTCACCGGGTGATCCGGATCTTGCAGGAGGAGCCGATGATCATCCGAAGCGACGAGACCGCCGACATCGCGGTTCCGGGCAGCCCGGGCACGATGCGGCTGCATCTGTTCCGGCCGCTGCCGTCGGACCGGGAGCCGGCGCGCTTCCCGGCGCTGCTGTTCTTCACCGAGATCTACCAGGTGACGGCGCCGATCCGGCGTCTGGCAGCGCTGGTGGCAGGGCAGGGCTATCTGGTCGCGGTGAGTGAATCCTATCACGAGTACGAGCCGCCCGGCACCGTGCTGGCCTACGACCCGCCCGGCACCGAGCGCGGCAACGCGCTGAAATTCACCAAGCCGGTCGCCGCCTACGATGCCGACGCGACGGCGGCGCTGGACTATCTCGCCGCGCACCCGAACGGCAACGGCCGGCTGGGCACGTTCGGGGTCTGCCTCGGCGGGCACCTGGCCTATCGCGCGGCGCTCGATGCCAGGGTGGCGGCGTGCGCCTGTTTCTATGCCACCGACATCCATTCCGGCACGCTGGGCGCCGGCAGGTCCGACGACAGCCTGGCGCGCATGGACAGCCTGCGCGCCGAGGCGCTGTTCGTCTGGGGCCGGCAGGACCCGCATGTGCCGTTCGCCGGCCGCGAGGCGATCCGCGCCCGGCTGGAGCAGGCCGGCGCCAGCTATGAATGGCACGAGGTCAACGCCGCGCACGCGTTCCTGCGCGACGAGGGCCCGCGCTACGATCCGGCCCTGTTCCTGCAGTCGGTGGGCTGGATGCTGGCGCTGTTCGGCCGGGTGCTGAAGGCGTAGGCGGCCTAGCCGGCGGCGCCGCTCAGTCCCTGCCGGGTCAGGACGCGGATGGTCGCGGCGATCCCGTCCGGGTCGGCGATCATCGTCGCCACCGGGCTGCGGCCGTCGAACGGGCTCGCGCGCTGCGGGCGCCGCAGCCAGGCGGGCGTGCGTCCGAGCATCTCCAGCGCGGTGTCGATGCGGCGCAGCGCCGCGTAGCGCGCCGCCGGCTCGCCCACCAGCCGGAAGCGCCCACGCGTGCCCTTCCTGGTCAGGCCGGACTCCTGGCGGATCAGCGCCAGCGCGTCGGCATCGCCGATCTCCCAGCGATCGATCAGCGCCCAGAACGCGGCCGAGGTCGCCTCCGGCGCGGTGGCGGGCCGCCCGGCGCCGCGCGGCGCGGAATCGAACGCGGTCGGGCCGTCATTGGCGCCCGTCGCTGGCCGTGGCGTGGGCGCATGCGCCGCCCGGGCGCCGGACCGCGCGCCCTGCGCGGGCTGCGGCTTGGGCTCGGGCTCGGGCTTCGGCTCCGGCGGGGGGCGGGGCGACTCGAGGGCCGTGATCAGCCGGCCGATCGCGGCCTGGGTCCGCGCCGCCGGATCGCCCAGTCTTGCCACCAGCGCCGCCTGCGGGTGCAGCGCCGGCACCCGGCGCAGCAGCGTGTCCAGCCCGAGCGTGTCCGGCACGTCCAGCCCCTCGCCGAGGCTGATCGCCGTCAGCGCGTGACGCAGCGCGCATTCGCGCAGGATCGCGGCGTTGCGCCGGCCGCGCGCCGCGAGCAGCGCCGCATCCTCCAGGCTGTCGCGGGCCAGATCCAGCGGCGCCTTGCCGCCGCCGCCGCGCGCGCGCCCGGCGCTCACGGCCGGCGGGTGACCAGCAGCTGGTTGATCCTGAACCCCTCCACATCGACCACCTCGAAGGTGAACCCGGCGGCCTCGATCCGGTCCGCCTTGCGCGCCACCCGGCGCATGCGGTGCATCACGAACCCGGCGATGGTCTCGTAGCTGCCCGGTTCGGCGGCCAGTTCCGAGGTGCCGTCCAGCCCCAGCGCCCTGGTGACGTCGCCCATGTCGGCGATGCCGTCCACCAGCCAGCTGTTCTCGTCGCGTCGCACGATCACCTGCTCCTCGAACGGGTTGGCCAGCCCGTCCATCAGCGCGCCCATCATGTCCTTGAAGG
>CAZZZA010000084.1:223-13100 GCA_964658455.1 uncultured Lichenihabitans sp. | reverse complement strand
GGGCTGGTGAGCGATGCGGTCTGGCAGATGAGCCAGCAGCCGGGCGGGCCGCTCTGGGTCGCGACCGATGGCGGGGTGGATTCGATCGAACCGGATCACCTGCCGCTCCGGTCCGGCAAGGCCGACGAGGGTGCGACGTTCTCGATCTATGCCGACCCAAAAGGCCATGTCTGGCGATCCGACGCCAGCCACGGTCTCTCGCGGACCACGATCGCGACCGGCGAGACGGTCTCATTCCACACCCCGCCGGTCAACCAGATCCTGGCCGGGCAGGATGGCCGGCTGTGGCTGCTGACCCAGGGCGGCGTGCAGGTGATCGAGCATGCCGACACCGTGCCGTCCGGTCCGATCGTGCTGCCGGGCCTCACCCGTCTGGTGAATAACGGCTTCGTCGCCTCTGACGGCAGCCTGTGGGTGCTGTCGGCCTCCTGCCTGGTGCATGTAAAGCCGGATGGGTCGGTCAGGACCGTGGTGACATCGTGGCCGCAGCCGGATTTCGAACCGTTGGTGGTCGCGATCGCCGATCCGACGACCTTCTGGGTCGGCGGCGCCGCCGGCGGCCTGTTCCGCCTCACCATCGTCGACGATCACCTCACAGCTATCAGGCAGTTCGGCCCGCCCGAACTCGCCTCCAACAGCGTGGTGGCGCTGCTGATCGACCACCGTGGATGGGTCTGGGCCGGTACCGATCTCGGCATTTCGGTGAATGACGGCTCCCGCTGGGTCTCGGCCGACCATAATGACGGGCTGGTGTCCGACGACGTCAACCAGGGCAGCCTGTTCGAGGATCATGACGGGTCGATCTGGATCGGCACCAGCGGCGGGCTGTCGCACCTGCTGCAGCCGGAGCGGCTGTTCGACCGCATGCCGCTGCGCCCGGTGATCGCCTCGATGCGGATTGGCTCCAGGTTGTTTCGCGAGCGCGCGGTCCCCTACACCAAAAACCCGCTGACGGTCCATGTCGGCACGCTCGATTTCAAGGCCGATGCGGTGATGCGCTTTCGCTACCGGCTGAGCGGTGTCGATAGCGGCTGGGCCGATACCGATTCCGGGGTGATCCGCTACCCGTCGGTGCCGTACGGCCATCACCGCTTCTCGCTGATCGCCTTCAACCCGCTGACCCATGAGGCTTCGGCGCCGGTTTCGGTGATCGTCAGGATGCGGCCGCCCTGGTGGCTGTGGTGGCCGCTGCAGGTCGCCTATGCGGCGCTGGCGGCCGGTGCGCTGTATGGGGCGGTACGGCTGCGCGACCTCTATATCGACAGCCGGCGGGAGATGCTGCGCCGCGCGGTCGAGCTTCGCACCCGCGAGCTGCGCGAGGCGCAGGCGCGCGACAGCCTGACCGGGCTGCTGACCCGCGGCGAGATCCAGGTCCGGCTGATGACGCGGCTGGCCGATCCGGAGCGCGCCAGCCAGTCGGTGGTCGGCCTGCTCGACGTCGATCATTTCAAGGCCATCAACGATCGCTTCGGCCATCTCGCCGGTGACGAGATCCTCAAGGAGATCGGCCGCCGCCTGAAGGCGGCGCTGGCGCCGGACGAATATGCCGGCCGCTATGGCGGCGAGGAGATCCTCATCATCCTCGAGGATGGCGACCGCCAGGGGTTCGCGCGGCTGCCGGAACTCTGCCGCGCGGTCTGCGGGCGCGGCTTCGCCGCCGACCACGAGCTGATCCGCGTCACCTGCAGCATCGGCGCGACCCGGTCGCGCGATGTCGACGATTGGAAGACGCTGATCGGACGCGCCGACAAGGCGCTCTATCGCGCCAAGGCCGAGGGCAGGGACCGCATGGTCATCGCCGACGAGGACGTGCTGATCTAGCCGGCAGCTACTCGAACGGGCCGGCTGCGCCCGGCCGCGCCAGCATCGCCAGCAGTTCCTTGCGCGTGTCGGAATTGTCGCGGAACACGCCCAGCATGCGGCTGGTCACCATCGAGACGCCGGGACGGTGCACGCCGCGCGTGCTCATGCACTGGTGCCCGGCCTCCAGGATCACCGCCACGCCATGCGGCTGCAGCACCTGCTCGATGGTGTTGGCGATCTGCGCCGTCAGACGCTCCTGGATCTGCAGCCGCCTGGCATAGACATCGACCACCCTGGCCAGCTTGCTGATGCCCACCACCCGACGGCGCGGCAGGTAGGCGACATGCGCCCGGCCGATGATCGGCACCATGTGGTGCTCGCAATGGCTCTCGAAGCGGATGTCGCGCAGCAGCACGATCTCGTCGTAATCCTCGACCTCGGCGAAGGTGCGCGACAGCATCGCCACCGGATCGTCGGCATAGCCCTGGAAGAACTCGTCGTAGGACCCGACCACGCGGCGCGGCGTGTCCAGCAGGCCCTCTCGTTGCGGATCCTCGCCTGCCCAGCGCAGCAGGACCCGGACGGCCGCCTCGGCCTCGTCGCGGGAGGGGCGCCCGGTGGTCCCTGGCTCGGGAACCGGGATGGTCTCGCTGATATGGTCCATAATGACTCTGACGGTCTCGCTTGGCGGCTAGTGCACGATGCCCGGCTGGTGCGGGCTGTCGAGACTGAAGGTGGGGATTGTCACGTCGAACCGCTCCGGCGATCCGATCACGCTCATCTGATAGTGACCGCTCATGAAGCCGCTGGGGGTGCCGAGCGGGGTGCCGGAGGTATATTCGAACGCCTCGCCCGGACCGAGCTGCGGCTGCTCGCCGACCACGCCGTCGCCCTCGACCAGCTCGGTCCTGCCGTTGGCGTCGGTGATGCGCCAGGAGCGGCGCATCAGCCGCACCGTCTCGCCGCCCAGATTCTCGATCCGGATCCGGTACGCCCACAGGAACCGGCGCTCGTCGGGCTGCGACTGGTCCTCGAGATAGATGGTGCGGACGCCGACCCTGATGTTGCGCGTCACCTGCACGAACGCGCTGGGCTGATCGTCCTCGCCATCGCCGGCGAGGTCGGTCTCGATGGTCATGCTGGGCGGCATGCGGTTGCGCTCCGTCACCGCCGTGCCTGCTCGGCTGTCGGTCTCATTCCGCGGCCAGTCCGGTTGCGTGGCGCCCGGCCCGGTGGTCGCCGAGCGCCGCCAGGCCGCGCGCGAGATCGTCGGCCAGGTCGGCCACGTCCTCGAGCCCGACCGACAGCCGGATCACCCCGTCGGTGATGCCCAGCGCCGCCCGCTCGGCGGCGCCGATCTTCATGTGCGTGGTGGTGGCCGGGTGGGTGGCCATCGAGCGGCTGTCGCCCAGATTGTTGGAGACCGCGATCAGCCGCAGCGCGTTCATGAAGGCGAACGCCGCCGGCTTGCCGCCCTCGACCTCGAACGTCACCAGCGTGCCGCCGGCGCGCATCTGCCGCATCGCCAGCGCCTGCTGCGGATGGTCGGCGCGGGCCGGATACCAGACCCTGGCGATGCCGGGCGCCTCGCCCAGCAGGTCGGCGAGGCCAGCGGCCGCCCGGCTCATCGCCTCCACCCGGAGCGTCAGCGTCTCCATGCCCTTCAGCAGCACCCAGGCATTGAACGGCGACATCGCCGGGCCGGTATTGCGGATGAAGGGCTGCAGCGTCTCCTCGATCCAGGCCTTGCGGCCCAGCACCGCCCCGCCCAGCACCCGGCCCTGGCCGTCGATATGCTTGGTGCAGGAATAGACCACCACGTCGGCGCCGTATTCGAGCGGCTGCTGCAGCAGCGGGGTGGCGAACACGTTGTCCACCACCACCACCGCGCCGGCCTCGTGCGCGAGATCGCACACCATGCGCAGATCGACGATGTCGAGCATCGGGTTCGAGGGCGTCTCCAGCAGCACGCACTGGGTCGGCTTCGACAGCGCCGCCGCCCACGCCGCCCGGTCGGCGCCGTCGACGAACACGCTCTCGATGCCGTAGCGCGGCAGCAGCGTCGAGACGATCCAGTGGCAGGAGCCGAACAGCGCCCGCGAGGCGACGATGCGGTCGCCGGCCTTGAGGTGCGACAGCAGCGCCGCGCTGACCGCCGCCATGCCGCTGGCGGTGGCGCGACAGGCCTCCGCCCCCTCGAGTGCCGCCATGCGCCGCTCGAACGCGGCGACGGTCGGGTTGCCGAAGCGGCTGTACTGGTAGTGCTGGACCTGGCCGAGGAAGGTGGCCTCTGCCTGCTCGGCATCGTCATAGACGAAGCCGGAGGTCAGGAACATCGCCTCGCTGGTCTCGCCATGCGGCGTCCGCTCGGTGCCGGCATGCAGCAGCAGGGTGGCAGGGCGGTAGTGGGTCTGGTCGGTCATCTGGTTGCTCATCTGGTCGCACGTCCGACGGTCTCGCCGACCGGCTGGGCGCGTATTCAGACCTGGACGCCGCGACGGAAGCGCCGCGCGCGCCAACCGCCAGGGCCTCTTTAGCGCGCTTGTTTAACCTCGCCGCAATCCGGCCGGACAAATCACGAGGTGGGAAACACGATCGCCGCCGGGGCATCGACCACCGGCAGCACGATCGATCGTAGAAGCCGCGGCGCGGCGGCGTCAACCGACCCGTTGCGGAGCGATTCCGCCAGTCCTATAAGGTGCGCCTCGGCCCGAAGCCCGGGCGGGTGTAGTTCAATGGTAGAACGGCAGCTTCCCAAGCTGCATACGAGGGTTCGATTCCCTTCACCCGCTCCACGCCGCCCGGCGGCCGCTACCCGCCTTCCTGGTGCCTGACCTCGGCCTGGTGCCGTTCGACCGCGCCCTTCAGGTTGCCGATCGGCGCCGCCGGCAGGGTGTCGTGGTAGGCCGAACCGAACCAGGTCCAGCGGTCCTTGTCGCCGACCATCAGGTCGTGCATGCCGCCGGCGCTGCCCGGCAGCACCTTGATCGGGCCGCTGACGGAATCCAGCACCTTCGACCAGGCGCCGTCATGGTGCAGATACACCGAGGTCGAGCAGCCGGCCGAGCCGCACAGGCTGGCGGATTGCAACTGCACGAACAGCGCCGGCTCGCCATGGCCGCCGGCGGCGAGCGGCGCCGAGCCGATCAGCACCACCGGCGTCTCGCCGCGCTTGGTGGCGCCGGCCAGATCCTCGGCATTGAGCTGGCGCGCCGCCGCGTCCAGCGCCGTGCCAGGCTGCTGGGTCAGGATCACCGGGTTCGCCGACGCCGCCGCGGCATGGTGGCGGTGATGCGCGCTCCTGGTCGCAGCGCCCGCCGGCAGCGGCGGCAGCGACGCCAGCCCGACGGCAAGGCTCACAACGAGGCGTCTGATCATCGGCGGTCTTCCGGTTTGGCGGTCACGGCTGGCATTCTGCATCATAGGGCCGCCGATGCGGCGCGACGAGGCCTGCCGATGACCGATCAACCATCCCCGCCGCACCCGGCCCCCGGCGCCTACCGGCACTTCAAGGGCGGCCGCTACACGGTGCTGATGACCGCGCGGCACAGCGAGACCGAGGAATGGCTGGTGGTGTATCGCGCCGAGGCCGGCCAGGGCCTGTGGGTCAGACCGCTGGCGTCATGGTCGGAGCGCGTGATCGTCGACGGGGTCGCGGTGCAGCGTTTCGCGCCCGACCCGTCTCATTCTTGAAACATTCCGGGGCGTTATTACACGCGTTTGAATATTGCACACCGTTGCCAGCCAGTCTCCTCTAGCGATGCTGCCATGCAGCCAAGACGCCCACGACGATCGCTTCATTTCGTAGAGGAGACGCTTGTGTCATTGAGATTGCATAAGGCCATGCAGGCCGGACTGGCCGCGCTGCTGGTTTCGGCGGCGCCCGCCGTCGCGCAGACTGGTGCTGGGGTCGGGGCCGGGGCCGTGGTCGGGGCCGCCAGCCGGCTCATCACCGACCGCATCGACGATGCCCGGACCGTCACCCTTCCAGGCAATGTCCGGTCCGAAGCCAATGCCGCCAACGATCGCGGCGCGGTGCCCGCCGGCATGGCGCTCGAGCACATGCAGCTGCTGCTCGACCGGCCGGCCTCTGCCAAGGCGGCGCTCGAGACCTACATCAGCAACCTGACCGACCCGCATTCGGCGGACTTCCACCACTGGCTGACCGCCGAGCAGTTCGGCAGCCTGTTCGGCCCCGCCACGGCCGACGTGCAGGACGTCACCGCCTGGCTGCGCGCCGAGGGCTTCACCGTCAACGGCGTGCAGCCGAACCGCATGGTGATCGACTTCTCCGGCACCGCCGGCCAGGTGCACACCGCGTTCTCCACCGCGATCCACCGGCTCGATGTCGGCGGCGTGTCGCACATCGCCAACATGGCCGACCCGACGATCCCGGCCGCGCTGTCGGGCATCGTGCGCGGCATCGTCTCGCTCAACGATTTCCGGCCGCATCCGGCGTTCAAGCCGCGCCCTGCCTACACGTTCGGCAGCGGCAGCTCGACCTACCACGCCGTGGTGCCGGCCGACCTGGCGACGATCTACAACCTGAACCCGCTGTTCAGCGCCGGCACCTCCGGCCAGGGCCAGACCATCGTCGTGATCGAGGATACCGACGTCTACAAGACCGCGGACTGGACCAGTTTCCGCGCCACGCTCGGCCTGTCGGGCTATACCGCCGGGTCGTTCGTGCAGGTGCACCCGACCGCCAGCGGCTCTGGCTGTTCCGATCCCGGCGTGGTCGCCGGCAACGAGAGCGAGGCGACGCTGGACGCGGAATGGGCCAGCGCCTCGGCGCCGAGCGCCAAGATCGAACTCGCCTCCTGCAAGGACACCACCACCACCTTCGGCGGCCTGGTCGCGCTGCAGAACCTGCTGAATGCCGGCAGCCCGCCGGCGATCGTGTCGATCAGCTACGGCGAGTGCGAGGCGGAGAACGGCGCCACCGCAAACGCCGCCTACAGCAGCACCTACCAGCAGGCGGTCGCGATGGGCGTCTCGGTGTTCGTCTCCTCCGGCGACGAGGGCGCCGCCAGCTGCGACGCCAACCAGACCAAGGCCACGCACGGGATCGGCGTCAGCGGCTTCGCCTCCACCCCCTACAATGTCGCGGTCGGCGGCACCGATTTCGGCGACACCGCGGCCGGCACCACCAGCACCTACTGGAACGCCAGCAACGGCTCCAGCTACGGCTCGGCAAAGAGCTACATCCCGGAAATCCCCTGGAACGATTCCTGCGCCAGCAAGCTGCTCGCCGCCGCGGCCGGCTACAGCACCACCTACGGCAGCAGCGGGTTCTGCAACTCGTCGACCGGGACCGCCAACTACCTGACCACCGCCAGCGGCAGCGGCGGTCCGAGCGGATGCGCCACCGGCTCGCCCTCCACCACCGGCGTGGTCGGCGGCACCTGCAAGGGCACCGCCAAGCCGTCCTGGCAGTCGGTCGTCGGTAACCCGTCCGACGGCGTGCGCGACATCCCCGACGTCTCGCTGTTCGCCGCCAACGGCGCCTGGGGCCACTACTACGTGTTCTGCGACAGCGACACCTCGGATGGCGGCGCCGCCTGCACCGGCGCGCCGAGCGGCTGGTCCGGCGCCGGCGGCACCTCGTTCGCCTCGCCGATCCTGGCCGGCATCCAGGCCCTGGTGAACCAGAAGCAGGGCGCGGCCCAGGGCAACCCGAACCCGGTGTACTACGCGATCGCCAAGTCGGAATTCGGCAGTTCCGGCAGCGCGTCCTGCAACTCCAGCTCGGGCAACGCCGCCGGCAACAGCTGCGTGTTCTATGACGTCACCAAGGGCGACATGGACGTGAACTGCACCGGCACCCATAATTGCTACCGCCCGAGCGGCACCAACGGCGTGCTCTCCACCAGCACCACCGCCTACGCGCCGGCGTATGGAACCACCACCGGCTGGGACTTCGCCACCGGCCTGGGATCGGTCAACGCCACCAACCTGGTCAATGGCTGGGCCGCCGGCGCCGCGTCGGTCACTGCCAAGTCGATGGCGGCGCTGAACTGAGCCGATATTGGCCCGATCCGGTCGGCTACCACCGGATCGGGCCATCTCCCGCGGGGCCCACGCGCCCCGCGAACACAAGCCCGTCATGCGACGGAACGCCGCGCGGCCGGCTTGCTTGACGCGGACACCTGGGAGTCGTGCCGCTTGCCCGGCTCCAGGTCGTCCACGTCAGGAGGCCTCCCGCCATGACCAATCCCCCCGTGCGCTATGATCCTGCCGTCGAGCAGATCCAGCCCGACGAGCAGGAGACCGTGGCGGAGCTGAACGCCGCCTTCGACATCATTCTCGAACGCACCGCCGAGGATTACGGAACGGCGGTGCGCTCGGTGCACGCCAAGTCGCACGGCGTGCTGGAAGGCGAGCTGACCGTCGATGCCGGCCTGCCGCCGGAACTGGCGCAGGGCCTGTTCGCGACGCCCGGCGCGCACAAGGTGCTGATCCGGCTCTCGACCAATGCCGGCGACATCCTGCCCGACGCGATCAGCCTGCCGCGCGGCCTGGCGATGAAGGTGCTCGACGTGCCGGGCGAGCGCCTGCCGGGCGCCGAGGGCGCGGCGCAGGATTTCATCATGATCAACGGCAACGTCTTCACCGCCGCCACCGCGCAGAAATTCCTCGGCAACCTCAAGCTGCTGGCGAAGACCACCGACCGGCTCGAGGGGGCGAAGAAGGTCGCCTCTGCGGCGCTGCGCGGCGTGCGCCACGTGTTCGAGGCGGTCGGGGCCCAGGCGCCGGCCGCGGTGCTGTCGCTCGGCGGCGCTCCCAATGTCGAGCCGCTCGGCGAGACCTATTACAGCGTCACGCCGTTCCGCCATGGCGACTACATGGCCAAGTTCAGCCTGGAGCCGGTCGCGCCGTCGATGACCGCGCTCACCGGGGCGCTGATCGATGTCGGCGGCCGCGAGAACGCGGTGCGCGAGGATGTGCGCAGCGAGATGCGCGGCATGGCGCTGGAATGGGCGTTCCGGGTCCAGCTCTGCCGCGATCTCGAGAAGCAGCCGATCGAGGATCCGACCGTGGCATGGGACGAGGCGGAGGCGCCGTTCGTCAAGGTCGGCACCGTGCGCGTGGCGGCGCAGGACAGCTGGGATCCGGCCCGGGTCGCGCGCATCGACGAGCAGACGCGGTTCAGCATCTGGACCGGCATCGCCGCGCATCGCCCGCTCGGCAACGTCAACCGCGCGCGCAAGGACACCTATAATCACTCCGCCGACTTCCGCGCCCGCACCAACGGCTGCCCGTTCCACGAGCCGGCGGCCTCGGCAGGTCAGGCGATGCCGTAGAACCGGCAGCCATTGCGCTCGAAGATTTTGGCGAGATCGTCGGCGCCGAACAGTTCGCCGAGCAGCGCGCGGGCCGTCGCCACCACCGCCTCGTGCGTGGCGACGAGGGTGCAGACCGGCCAGTCGGTGCCGAACACCAGCCGATCGGCGCCGAAGCACGCGGCGGCATGGCGCAGGTACGGCCTGATCCGGTCCGCCGACCAGTCGGGCCCGGCCTCGTTGACCATGCCGGAGACCTTGCACAGCAGACGGGGATGCGCGGCGAGCGCCTGCAGATCCGCCGCCCAGGCGCCGGGCTCGTCCGCCAGCATGTCCGGCTTGGAGAGATGGTCGACGATGCCCGACAGGTCCGGCACCGCGTGCAGCACCTGCAGCAGCGCGGGCAGGTGGCGCGGATGGGTCAGGATGTCGAACGGCACCTGGCGGCGCGCCACCTCGCGCAGGGCGCCGCCAAATCGCGGGTCGAGGATCAGCGACGGCGGATGGTCCTGCAGCATCGGCCGCAGCCCGACCCAGTGCGGCTGCGCCTGGTAGTGCGAGAGCCGGTCGGCGAAGGCCGGCGAGAGCATGTCGATCCAGCCGACCACGCCGGCGACGAACGGGGTGCGCGCGGCGATCGCGAGCAGATAGTCGGTCTCTGCCTCGGTTTCCGCGGCCTGCACCAGGATCGTGCGGGTGATGCCGGCCGCCGCCATCGCCGGCGCCAGATCCTCTGGCCCGAAATCGCGATAGAGTGCCGCGAGATCGGGGCTCATCCAGCCATAGTCGCCGCGCCCGACGGCCCAGAAATGCTGATGCGCATCGAGCATGGCGGGCTCTCCGGCGCGCCGCCGCCGGTCAGGCGCGGACCACGCCCTTCTTGAGGATGATGTTGCCGTAGAGCCGGCGCTCGCCGGTGGCGACGATGGCGAAGGCCTGTTCGGCGCGGTCGTAGAAGGCGAAACGGTCGATGACATCGACCCGCACCGCGCCGTTCTCGGCCGCGCCCAGCAGGGTGTCGAACTCGGCATAGATCGCCGGCCGTTCGCCCGGCGCATCCATCACCGCCGCCGGCGCGTCGACGAAATCATCGAGCGGCAGCAGCGACAGGATCGCCGCCAGCGCCGGGGCCGCGTCCACGCCCGGCAGCTGCACCAGCCGCGCCGCCAGCGCGGTGGCCGGGAAGTTGGCGTCGACGAGCGCGATCTCGTCGCCATGACCCATGTCGGCCAGGATCGCGAGCAGGTCGCCGGTCAGCAGCGGATCGATTGTCTTGAGCATGATGTCTCCGAAGCGGTCTGGATCGGGCAAGCCGGGAACGGCGTCCAGGGTGCACCGTCCGCCGGGCAGGCCGCTAGCCGTCTCAGAACGACTCGCGCAGGATCGCCAGGTAATCCTCGCGGTCCGGTGTCCTGGGGTTGGTCGCGTGGCAGTGATCCTGCAGGGCGGCATCGGCGACCGGCGCCAGCATCGCCTGCGTCACCCCCATGGCGCCGAGACCGGCCGGCAGGCCGAGCCGCGCGGCCAGCCCGGCCATGACCGCATCCGGCGCGCCGCCCATCAGACGTGACAGCACGTCCCATTTCCCGCCGATCGCGGCGCGGTTGAACCGCAGCACCGCCGGCGTCAGGACCGCGTTCAGGGTGCCGTGGTGCAGGTTGAGGCTGGCGATCGCGCCGAGCGGGTGGGTGAGGGCATGCACCGCGCCGAGCCCCTTCTGGAACGCCATCGCGCCCTCCAGCGCGCAGACCATCATGTCGCGCCGGGCCGAGGGGTCGTCGCCGTGCCGGGTGGCGCGCTCGATCGACCGCAGCCCGCATTCCAGCCCGTGCAGCGCGATCGCCTCCGCCGGCGGGTTGAAGGCCGGCGCCATGTAGGTCTCGAGGCAATGCGAGAGCGCGTCCATGCCGGTGGCCGCGGTCAGGCCGGGCGGCAGGCCGTAGGTGAGCAGCGGGTCGCAGAGCGCGATGGTGGGCAGGTTGTGCGGCGAGAGGATGCCGAGCTTGCGGCCGTCGGCGGTGATGATGACGGCGGCGCGCCCGACTTCCGACCCGGTGCCGGCGGTGGTCGGCACCGCGATCAGCGGGCAGATCCGCCCATGGATGCGCGCCGCCCCGCCATTGATCGCCGCATACTGGCCGAGCGGCGCCGGATGCCCGGTCAGCAGCCGCACCGCCTTGGCGAGATCGAGCGAGGAGCCGCCGCCGAGGCCGACGATGCCGTCGCAGCCGTGGCGTTCGTAGAGCGCATGCGCCGCCATCACCGCCGCTTCGGTCGGGTTGGCCGGGGTGCCGTCGAACAGCACCGCCTGGTCGAGCGCGGCGAGCAGCGGTGCTGCCAGGCCGGTCGCCACCAGCCCGCGATCGGTGGCGATCAGCGGCCGCCGCACGCCGAGTTCGTCCAGCAGCGCCGGCAGCCGGCGCGCCTCGCCCTCGCCGAACTCGATGCGGGTCAGATAGAGGATGGCGCTCACGCTGCGTTCCTGCTCCCGCCGCTGCCGGTCCCTACAGCGCGCCGCCCTTGCGGCCGGCGGCGGCGCCCAGGCGCAGACGCAGCGCGTTGAGCTTGATGAAGCCCTGGGCGTCGATCTGGTCGTAGGCTCCCTGGTCGTCCTCGAACGTGACCACGCGGGTGTCGTACAGGCTGTTCGGGCTTTCGCGTCCGGTGGCGATCACGTTGCCCTTGTAGAGCTTGAGCCGCACCCTGCCGGTCACGCTGGCCTGGCTGGTATCGATCAGCGCCTGCAGCATGCGCCGCTCCGGGCTGAACCAGAACCCGTTATAGATCAGCTCGGCATAGCGCGGCATCAGGCTGTCCTTGAGATGCCCGGCCTCGCGATCCAGCGTGATCGTCTCCATGGTGCGATGCGCGGCCAGCAGGATGGTGCCGCCCGGGGTCTCGTAGATTCCGCGCGACTTCATGCCGACGAACCGGTTCTCCACCAGATCGAGCCGGCCGATGCCGTTGGCGCGCCCGAGCGCATTCAGCTTTGCCAGCAGCGCCGCCGGGCCCAGCGCCTCGCCATCGATCGCCACCGGGTCGCCATGCGCGAAATCGATGCTGATCTCGGTGGCGACGTCTGGGGCGGCTTCCGGGCTGATGGTGCGCTGGAACACGATCTCGTCCGGCGCCACCGCCGGATCCTCCAGCAATTTCCCCTCCGACGAGGAGTGCAGCAGGTTGGCGTCGACCGAGAACGGCGCCTCGCCGCGCTTGTCGCGCGCCACCGGGATCTGGTGCTTCTCGGCGAATTCCAGCAGCCTGGTGCGCGAGGTCAGCTCCCATTCGCGCCAGGGCGCGATCACCTTCACGTCCGGCTTCAGCGCGTAGTAGCTGAGTTCGAACCTGACCTGGTCGTTGCCCTTGCCGGTCGCGCCATGCGCCACCGCGTCGGCGCCGACCTGCTCGGCGATCTCGATCTGGCGCTGCGCGATCAGCGGACGGGCGATCGAGGTGCCCAGCAGATATTGCCCCTCGTAGAGGGTGTTGGCGCGGAACATCGGGAACACGAAGTCGCGCACGAAGGTGTCGCGCAGGTCGTCGACGAAGATCTCCTTGACGCCGAACAGCTCCGCCTTCTTGCGTGCCGGCTCCAGCTCCTCGCCCTGGCCGAGATCGGCGGTGAAGGTGACCACCTCGCAGCCATAGGTCTGCTGCAGCCAGCGCAGGATCACGCTGGTATCCAGACCGCCGGAATAGGCCAGCACCACCTTCTTGATCGTCGGTCTGGTCAACGGGCTGCACTCCTCGATGCGCGGGTCGGTCTGCGGTCCCGTAGCATCGGTCGTGGC
>CAZZZA010000084.1:0-213 GCA_964658455.1 uncultured Lichenihabitans sp. | reverse complement strand
CAACGCCGCCGCCGGCTCAGCCCTTGCCGGGCCCCTTGTCGGGTTCGCGTCGCATCGGGTTGCGATCGCCGCTCTCGACCGCCGGCCGCGCGTCGGCGAGCTTAGACTTGCCCTTGTGCAGCGCATCGCCGTGTGGCGCCGGACGGGTGCCGCCGGGATCGACCGCCTCGACGGGGACGTTCCCGGTCGTCTGGTTGCTGGTGGTCTGGTTGC
>CAZZZA010000083.1:4880-13204 GCA_964658455.1 uncultured Lichenihabitans sp. | reverse complement strand
GGACGGGGTGCGCGCGGCGGTGCGCGACGGCGCGGCGCTGCATGTGGCGCTGTCGCGCCGGCCGGAGAGCTTCCCGCGTCTCTATGTCGGGCTGGTGCGCGCCGCGGAGGCCGGCGGCGATCTCGCCACCACGCTGGACCGGCTGGCGACGCTGATGGAACGCGAGCGCGCGCTGGTCAGCACGCTGCAATCGGCGATGATCTACCCCGCGATGCTGACGCTGGCGGCGATCGGCTCGATCGTGCTGCTGCTGACCCGGGTGCTGCCGCAATTCGTGCCCTTGTTCGAGCAGAACGGCGCACCGCTGCCGCGTTCGACGCAGCTGCTGATCACCGCCGGCGCCATCCTCAGCGATGACGGCGTGTTCCTGCTGGTCGGCCTGGTGCTGCTGGTGGTGATGGCGCGTCAGGCGCTGCGTCGCGAACCGGTCAGGCTGGCCCGGGATCGTCTGCTGTTGCGGCTGCCGGTGATCGGGCTGCTGATGCGCGAGGTGCTGGCGGCGCGCTTCTGCCGCACGCTCGGCACCCTGCTCGGCAACGGCGTGCCGCTGATCGGCGCGCTCGCGATCGTGCGCGACGTGATCGGCAACCTTGCCATACTGGGCGCGATCGACCGTGCCACCGAAAGCGCCAAGGGCGGCGCCGGCCTCGCCCGCACCCTGGAGAAGGCGGCGATCTTTCCGGTCCGCGCGATCCATCTGCTGCGGCTCGGCGAGGAGACGGCGCAGCTGGGCGCGATGGCGCTGCGCGCCGCGGTGATCCACGAGGAGCAGGTGAGCATCCGGGTGCAGCGCCTGGTGGCGCTGCTGGTGCCGGTGATCACCGTGATCATGGGCGTCGCGGTGGCCGGCATCGTCTCCTCGCTGCTGCTGGCGATGCTCAGCCTGAACGACCTCGCGCAGTAGGACCGGCTCAGAACTTGCCGGTCACGCCGAACCGGAACGCGCGTCCGAGGATGCCGGCCGAGCCCCAGGACGGGTTGTACTGGTAGCCGCCATAGGTGCCGGTATCGAGCGGCGCGTTCCTGTCGAACAGGTTGTAGATGTTGGTGTAGAGGTGCAGGCGGTCGTTCAGCGCGTAGTTGATGGTCAGATCGACATCGACGAAGCTGTTGACGTTGCAGCGCAGCGGGTCGCCCGCGAAACCCTGCTGTGCCTGGCTGCAATCGTTGGCGGTGCCGGGGCCGGTGATGTCCTCGGCGGTGAGCTTGTAGCCGCTCGTGTAGTTCACGGTCGCGGTCACCGCGAGCTTCTTGTAGATGAAGGTGTTGGCCCAGCTGGCGCGCCAGCGCGGCGTGCCGGACGCCGAGGTGACGTTGTCCGGGCCGAGCGTGCCCGCATAATGCTCCACGCCGATGCCGGGATAGTTGATGTCGTAGCGGTCGACATAGGTCGCGGTGCCGCTGCTGATCAGCTTCACGTCATGCAGCAGCCGGCCCGGCAGCCTGGTGGTCGCGGACAGGTTCAGATCGAAACCGTCGGTGACGAGGCTGGCGGCGTTGATGTAGCCGATATTGACGTAGCCCGCCGACGGCATCGCCCCGGGATGGTCCGGATCGGCGACCGACGGCGTGACGCTGGTGCCGCCCGGCAGCGGCAGGCCGGCGAAGTAGTTGGTGAGCGCGGTGCTGTAGTCGGCGGTGACGACGTAGTTGTCCTTCTTGATGTAGTAGTAGTCGGCGGAAACGCTGACCCAGGGTTTCGGCTGGATGATCATGCCGCCGGTGAAGTTGGTCGAGGTCTCCGGCTTCAGGTTGGGGTTGCCGACGGTGTTCAGCCCGACGCTGTAGGTCTGGGCATAGGCGTCGGGGCCGGTGCCGGTGACGTTCAGGTGCTGGTTGATGAAGTTCTGGTTGCTGGGCGTGTAGCTGATGAAGCCGACATTGGCGCCGCCGGTCTCGGCGAAGCTCGGCACGCGGAAGCCCTTGGAGAAGGTGCCGCGGAACGTCACCTGCTCGATCGGCTTGACGATCACGCCGACCTTGGGCGCGAAGTTGCTGAAACCCTCGGAATACTGGTCGTAGCGGCCGGACACGTCGACCGTCACCTGCTTGATCAGCGGAACGCCGAGTTCGAAGAAGGTCGAGCCGACCTTGCGGCTGCCGAACGCGCTGAACGGGTTGATCTGCGGCAGGTATTGCGCGTTCGGATTGAGCGGGTCGTCCGGGTTGAGGCTGGGATCGCTGAGCGATTCGTAGCGGACCTGGCCGCCGACACCCAGCGTGGTGGTGCCGCCGGGAAGCTGGAACAGGCCCTTCGAGAGCACGACGTCGAGCGCGTATTCCTGGGTGTTGGCGTTCAGCACCGCCTTCGGCGCGACCGCGTTGCGGACCGCCTGGCTGTTCTGCGACGGATCGAGGAAATTGTAGGTGCCGTTGCTGATCGCCGACAGGATGCCCTGGTAGGTCGGGACCCCGGTGATGGTGCGGCGCAGGGCGTCGGTCATGCCGACGACGTTGACGTTGTAGTGCCAGTCGCCGCCCCAGTGCGACGCGACCGTGCCGTTGACGCCGGCCGAGCCGCGGAACACCTGGTTGAAGTCGGTCTCGGCCGGCTTGAGATCGGCGAAACGGTAATAGATGCGCGCGCTCTCGCCCTGCGCCGCGAACGGGTTCTGCGGGTTGAGCGCGCCGTTGGCGAGGAACACCGGCAGCACCACGCTGGTCAGGCCGGCATCGCCGGAGGCGCTGGTCTGGCGGATCGAACTCGGCGTTATCGGGAAATAGACCTGGTTCTGCGAATAGGTGAACATCGCATAGCCCTGGGCGTTCTCGCCCAGATTGACCGTCGCCTTGGCGTTGGTGCTGATGCGGCGGTCGCTCGGGCTGATGACGCGGTAGTCGCCGACGATGTTCTGTTCGCAGACCGTGCCCTGCTGCACCACATGCGTGGCGAGGCCGCTGCAGCCGAGCGCCGGGTTGATCGGCTGGAACAAGGTGCCGGGAACATAGGTGCCGTCGGCGGTCGCGGGGCGCACCAGCGCCACCCTGGTGGCGCCGATGCCGGAGATGATGCCGTTGGTCAGGCCGTTCGGGTTGCCGTTGGTGCCGCCGATGCCGATCAGGTTGCCGGTATTGTAGGGGTAGTCGCGGTCGCGGTTCATCAGCAGGTCGTCCTGCTGGTATTCGGCATTGACCCAGACATTGTAGTTGTCGCGGTTGAGGTCGCCATAGCCGTAATTCGCATACAGCCGCTGATGGCCGGCATCGGTGCGCTGCGACAGCCCGCCTTCGGCGCCGCCCTCGAAGCCCTGGATCTGCTTCTTGGTGATGATGTTGACGACGCCGGCCACCGCGTCGGCGCCGTAGGTCGCCGAGCCGCCATCCTGCTGCACGTCGATCGACTGCACGATCGATTGCGGGATGCTGTTGGTATCGACGAAGTTGCGTTCGCCGTCATCGGACAGCGGATAATAGGCGGCGCGCTGCCCGTCGATCAGCACCAGCGTCGAGTCCGTGGTCAGGCCGCGCAGCGACACGCCGGACGCGCCGGAGGCGAACGCGCCGTTGCCGGTGAAATTCGCCGGCAGGTTGCCCGATCCGTTGGCGGAGAGCTGCTGCAGGGCGGCGGTGACGGTGGTCAGGCCGCGCGCCTCGAGGTCGCGCGCGCTCAGATGCGTCACCGGGTTGGCGCCGGACAGGTTCGGGTTGCGCAGGATCGAGCCGGTGACGACGATGGATTCCGACTTGTCCGACGGCTTCACCGGCGTCGTCGGCGCTAGTGGGATGGGCGCGCTGGCGGCGGGCTTGGTCTGTGTCGTGGTCTGGGCGGCGGCCGCGAACGAGACGCAGCCGGCGACCGCGGCGGTGGAGAGCAGCAGACGATTCCTGAAACCCGGAACACAGCGCATGGTTGTGGGCATGGTTGTGGAATCCCCTCGTGCCATCCAGAACGGTCGAACAAGTTCGTTGCGCGACGCAACATTTCGTTGCCAAGACCGGTCTAAAGAACCGCGACACGGGACTGCAACGAAAAAGCCTGCGCCGCGCGACGCCTCGTCGCCATCGTTGCGACAGCGCCACAGTCGCCGCGCCCGGGGCCGGGCGGCGGGCGTGGCGCCGGTTCCCGAGCCGCGCTAGGTGTGGCGCATGCACCGCTACGTCCTGACCCTGTCGTGCGCCGATCGGCCGTTCATCGTGGCGTCCGTGACGTCGGAACTCGCGGCGGTCGGCGCCGACATCACCGAGAGCGCGCAGTTCGGCGACCCCAGTACCGGGCATTTCTTCATGCGGATCGCCTTCACCGCGCCGGCCGCGCGCGCCGCCATCGAACGGGCGCTGTCCGGGCCGGTGGCGCGGTTCGGCATGCGCATCGCGCTGCACGACACCGCGATCCGGCCGCGGCTGATCGTCATGGTGTCGCGCTTCGATCATGCGCTGCTGCATCTGCTGTACCAGATCAGGGTCGGCTGGCTCGATGCCGAGGTCGCGGCGATCGTCTCCAACCACGACTCCAGCCGGCGCACCGCCATGCTGGAGGGCATCGCCTTCCACCACCTGCCGGTCACGCCCGCGACCCGGCCGGCGCAGGAGGCGCGGCTGCTGCCGCTGGTCGGCGAGACCGGCGCCGATCTGGTGGTGCTGGCGCGCTACATGCAGGTGCTGTCGGCGGACATGGTGGCGCGGCTGGCCGGCCGCATCATCAACATCCACCACTCGTTCCTGCCCGGCTTCAAGGGGGCGCGGCCCTATCACCAGGCGCATACGCGCGGCGTGAAGCTGATCGGCGCCACCGCGCACTACGTGACCGCGGACCTCGACGAGGGCCCGATCATCGAACAGGAGACGCAGCGGGTCGGCCATGCGATGAGCGCCGAGGATCTGGTCGCCGCCGGGCGCGACAGCGAATCCCGGGTGCTGGCGCGCGCGGTGCGGCTGCATGTGGAGAACCGCGTCATGCTGAACGGCGCCAAGACGATCGTGTTCAGCTGATGCTGGCCCGGCGATGACGCGGCGCGATGCCGGCTTCACCCTGATCGAGATGATCGTGGTGCTGGTGGTGCTGTCGCTGGCGGCCGGCCTGGTGCTGGCGCGCGGTCCGATGCGCTCGGCCAGCCTGGATCTGCGCGCCGCCGCGCGCACCATGGCCGCCGACATGCGCACCACCCGCGCCCAGGCGATCGCCGGCGACCGGGCGCTGCTGTTCACGCTGGATCCGGTGCATGGCGATTACGGGGTGAAGGGCGGGGTGCGTCACGGGCTGGCGAAGGGGATCGCGGCGGTGCCGCCGCCGCCGCCGGCGCAGATCGGCCGGGTGCTGTTCCGCGCCGACGGCAGCGCCAGCGGCGGGGAGTTGGAGCTGTCGGAACACGACCGCAGGATCCGCATCGACACCGACTGGCTGACCGGCGCGGTGACGGTGCGCGACGCCGATCCGGGCTGAGGCGCTAGTCCCTGGCCGCTTCGGCCACCGGCGGCCAGAACACCGGCAGGGTCTTGAACCGCCGCCACGGCCCGGCCAGCGCCGCGCGGTCGGTGAGGTGGGCGCGCGACTGCCAGCCGGCGATGACGCCGATCGCCTGGTGCAGGCCGGGGGCGGTGCCGGCCGCGGCCAGCGTATCGAGCAGCGGCTGCGTGGTCGCCGCGTCCTGTTCCAGCCCGAGCGCTTCCTGCAGTCGCGCCAGGTGCCGCAGGAAGCGTCGCGCGGTGGCGCCGTCGCCGTACAACGGCAGGAAGAACTCCGCGGCGTAGCGCAGCTTCTTCAGCACGATCCGCAGCTCGTGGCGGTGCTCCGGGGTGAGCCGGCTGAATCCCTTGCCGCGCTTCAGCGCCTGCGCGTGCAGCCGCGCCAGGATGCGACCGGCCATGTCGATCGCCGGGTCGGACAGCGCCGCCAGTCCGGCATGGTCGACCTCGTTGCGCCAGCCGCGCCGGGCGGTCCATTGCCCGAGCGAGAGCAGGAAGCGGTCGTAGCGCCGCGCGTCGAGCATCCGCCTTACCCGCTCATAGGCCTCGGCGCGGGGCCGCTCCGCCGCCTCGCGCAGCTGGTCGAAATCCGCCCCGGAGCGGTTCAGCCGCGACGGCTGCCGGATGGTGCTGGACAGCAGCACGTCCCAGGCGCGCGCATCGCCGAGTTCGTCGGCGGCCCATTTCGCCTCGGCGGCGAACTGCCGCATCGCCGGCGCCGCCACCTCGCGCCGGTAGAGCGACAAGGCAGAGCGCAGCCGCCGCAGCGCCACCCGCATCTGGTGCACCCCGTCGGGGTTGCGGCCCTCGGCGGCGATCGGCTGATTGGCCAGCAGATGCGTCTGGCAGTCCTGCAGGATGGCGGCGATCATGTCGTCGGTCGGCAGCGTGACCGCCAGCGCGGCCGGCACCGCATGCGGCTGCGCCTTGAGCGCCCGCATCGCCCCGCCGGAGGCGAGCGCGTATCCGCGCCGCACGATGCCCTGCGGGTTGAGATGCAGCGAGCCGGTCTCCAGCAGCCTGGCCGCCAGGTCGTAGAGCGGGCCGCTGTCGCCGGCGCGCAGCACCAGCCCGACCTCGTGCAGCGCCTCGACCCTGCCGCCGGCCTGCACCGTGCCCTCGTCGAGCACGAGGTCGAGCACAGCGTCGGGCAGCTCCAGACGCCTGATGCGGCGGCGCAGCCGGGTCTCGAACACCGGCCCGACCGCGGCGCCGGCCAGCCGGTCGGCCAGCGGCTTGCGCAAGCCGATGATCCGGTCCGCCGACAGGCAGGACAGGTCGGGCGCGGCGTCGGCGACCGGCCATTCCCAGATCATCGGCGCGGCGCGGCCGGTCCGGTCGTGCAGCGCCAGCCGCTGGACGTGCCGCCGTCCATGCCGCCGGACCCGCAGCGACAGCCCGTTGCCGAACAGGAACCGGTCCTGGGTGTCGAAATAGCCGGTCTCCAGCCGGCGCACCACGCCGCCATTGCGGGCGGTCTCGGACAGGATCGGCGCGCTCAGCAGCGATCCCGCGCGGTCGGTCTCGATCCTGAAGCGCAGCGTGCGGCCGGCCAGGATGGTCGGCGGCAGGCACGGCAGCGCCGGCGCGCCGGCCGGGGCGAGGACGACCGACCTGGACGCGGCCGGGGCGGCTGCGTCGCCTGCTTGTTGTTCGGCCGTCATCGTGTGCATCGGTCCGGATGGAAGGTTTCAGTTCGATGACAGTGTAGGGGGGCCGGCCGGCCGGCCGCAACTCGCCGGCCGGCGCGCCATTGTCATCGAACTAAGATAGAAGGGTGCCCGACTCCGGCCGCACTGACCGGGACTGGCCGTGTTCGGCCATGAGGGGACATCGAATGGAATATGCGCGCCGGTTCAAGTTCCTGGTTTGCGTGCCGGGCTTCAATCCGAACGACCTGGAAGGCGCGCGGCTGCAGCAGATCCTCTCCGAGATCCAGGAGGACGGCTACACCATCGTGCACGCGCAGCGCGACGACGACGCCGAGCTGGCGATCCGCACCGACGCCGCGATCGGCTGCGTGGTGATCGACTGGGGCAAGAAGGGCGCCAACGGCAAGTCCGCCAACCTGATCCAGCTGATCCGCAAGCGCGGCCTGGACATGCCGATCATCATCCTGGTGCGCCGCCAGACCCTGGAGCAGATCCCGGTCGACGTGCTCGACCATGTCGACAGCTTCATCTTCCTGGCCGAGGAGACGCCGGACTTCATCGGCAAGAACCTGGTGGCCCGGCTGCGCCAGTACGCCGACACGCTCAAGACGCCGTTCTTCGGCGCGCTGGTCGATTATTCCGAGCAGGGCAACATGCTCTGGACCTGCCCCGGCCATAATGGCGGCGCGTTCTATCGACGCAGCCCGATCGGCAGGATCTTCGTCGAGCATCTGGGCGATGCGATCTTTCGCGACGATCTCGACAACTCGGTGGTGCAGATGGGCGACCTGCTCACCCACGAGGGCCCGCCGCTGCTGGCGCAGCAGGAGGCGGCGAAGATCTTCGGCGCCGAGCGCACCTATTTCGTGCTCAACGGCACCTCGACCTCGAACAAGATCGCGCTCAGCGCGCTGCTGGCAGAGGGCGACCTGGTGCTGTTCGACCGCAACAACCACAAGGCGGCGCACCAGGGCGCGCTGTTCCTGGCCGGCGCCACGCCGATCTTCATCGAGACCGCGCGCAACGCGCACGGCATGATCGGCCCGATGCGCCATGCAGCACTCGACGAGGACCGGCTGCGCGAGGCGATCCGGGTGCATCCGCTGGTGCAGGACAAGGAGGCCTGGCGCGCCAGGCGGCCGTTCCGCGCCGCGGTGATCGAGCAGTGCACCTATGACGGCACCATCTCGTCGGCCGACGACATCCTCGATCGGATCGGCCATCTCTGCGACTACATCCTGTTCGACGAGGCCTGGGCCGGCTTCATGA
>CAZZZA010000083.1:0-4780 GCA_964658455.1 uncultured Lichenihabitans sp. | reverse complement strand
ATCGGCCATCTCTGCGACTACATCCTGTTCGACGAGGCCTGGGCCGGCTTCATGAAGTTCCACCCGCTGTTCAGGGGCCGGTTCGGGATGGGCCTGCGCACGCTGGGTCCGGACGATCCCGGCATCATCGTCACCCAGAGCACGCACAAGCAGCTCGCGAGCTTCAGCCAGGCGTCGCAGATCCACGTCAAGGACAGCCACCTGAAGGGCCAGCGCCGCGAGATCGGCCACCGGCGCTTCAACGAGATGGTGCTGATGCATGCCAGCACCAGCCCGTTCTATCCGCTGTTCGCCTCGCTCGATGTCGGCGCGCAGATGATGAAGGGCCGCTCCGGCGAGGTGCTGTGGGACGACACGGTGCGGCTCGGCATCGAGATCAGGCGCAAGATCCGCATCGCCGCGCGCGAGTACGAGGTCGAGGCGTCGGACCCGAAACGGCGCTGGTTCTTCGAGCCGTTCGTGCCGAAATTCGTGCAGCCGTCGGAGAAGGCGGCGGGCCTGGAGGGCGTGCGCTGGGAGGACGCGCCCTCGGACCTGCTGGCCAGCGATCCGGCGCAGTGGGAGCTGCGTCCCGGCCAGGACTGGCACGGCTTCCCGCACAGCCGCCAGGGCTGGGCGATGACCGACCCGAACAAGCTGACCCTGCTGACGCCGGGCTTCGACGGCGAGTCGCCGGACGGCTACGACACGCACGGCGTGCCGGCGCCGATCGTCGCCGAATACCTGCGCGAGAACCGCATCGTGCCGGAGAAGAACGACCTGAACTCGCTGCTGTTCCTGCTGACGCCGGGCGTCGAGAGCAGCAAGGCCGGCACGCTGCTGTCGCATCTTGTGACGTTCAAGAAGCTGCACGACGAGAACCGGCTGCTCGAGGAGGTGGTGCCGCGCTTCGTCAAGCGCCGCCCGGCGCGCTATGCCGGGGTCAGGCTGCGCGACCTGTGCGCGCAGATGCACGCCTTCTACCGCAAGGCCAATGTCAGCCGGCTGCAGGCGGCGCAGTTCCGCGCCGAGCATCTGCCGGAACTCGCCATGCTGCCCAACGAGGCGCAGCGCGAGATGGTGCGCAACAATGTCGACTACGTGCCGCTCGACGAGACCTGGGGGCGCATCGCCGCCACGCTCTGGCTGGTCTATCCGCCGGGCATCGCCACCATCGTCGCCGGCGAGCGCATCACCGAGACGGCGCGGCCGATGGTCGAATACCTCAAGACGTTCGAGGACGCCTCCAACCTGTTCCCCGGCTTCGATACCGAGATCCAGGGCCTGTATCGTGAGATCGTGGACGGCAAGGTACGTTTCCACACCTACGTGGTCAGGGAGGGCGGCCCCGGTGGGCGATCGGTTCAGTCGGTTGCCGCCGGCGTGTAGAGGAACCGGCGGCTGATCCCGCCGGACCAGGCGCGCGCCCTGGCTCCGCCCAGCGTGGACGCGAACAGTTCGGAGACGCGTTCGGCGACGAACGCGGCACGGCTGCCCTGCCCGGCGCTCATCACGGCGCTCGCCACGAGCATGAAGGGCGAGAACGGCATGACGCCGATCTGAACCGCGTTGACCTGGATCGCGCCGATCTCCCTGCCATCCCGGCTGACCGTCGCCTCGACCTGCGTCGAGGCGCCGTTGTCGATGGTTTCCTGGTTGTCGGCGCGCGTCACGGTGCCCGACAGCACGTAGGCATGCGGCGTGGGCTGCAGCGTGACCTGCGGGAACAGCCTCGCCTCGCCGATGACCCGCACCAGTTGCCCCGGCAGGTTGGAGGCCACGCGCGCCGCATCGTCGCCATGGCCGGTGAACCCGCCGATCTGCAGCGGGGCCGCGTGTGGGTCGAACGGGGCATCGAACGCATAGACCCATTTCGGTTCCGGGAACCGGCCCTGGCCGCCGATCGAGTCGATCTTCGGCAGCGAGGCGACGGCGGCATCGAACTGCGCGTAGCGTGCGTCAGGAAGCGTACCGGCCCGCTCGACATGCGGCGGCAGCGCAGTGGCGCAGCCGGCGAGGCAGAGCAGGCTCGAAAACAGAAGACCGGGCTTGGCAAGGGACCGCATGGGTCGGTGTTCCGTAATGATACCGGAACGTTCTTAACCGGTCGCGCCGGCGCTGACTACCCTGCCGCCCTGTTCCCGAACGTGCCGGGCAGAGCCCGGCGCTGCCTGTCTCCCCCCTGGGCTAACCGCCGCTGGCCGGCCCCTGCACCGCTTCCGCCAGGTCGTCCGGACGCAGCCAGGCCCTGAACGCCGCCTGCAGCTGCGCGGCGGTGGTCGCGTAGTAGTGCCGCGCCGCCCGGTCCGGCTGGTCGAGCGGCAGGCCGAGATCGGCCAGATGCAGATACTCGCCGCCGATCGCGTCGTAGCTGGCGCGTCCCGCCGGCAGCTGCCGCAGCAGGCTGGCCTTGGCGCGGGTCAGCTCGTCGTCGCTCACCGGGCGGTCCTGCATCGCCTTGATGTCGGCCACCGCGAGCGCGCGTGCGGCGGCGATGTTCTGTCCGTCGGCGCCGTAGCTGATGCTGTAGTCCGAGCGGGTGCGGCTCCAGTGCAGCGCGCTGCCGACGCTGTAGACATAGCCGCTCCTGATCCGCAGGTCGCGATACAGCCGCGACGAGAAGCCGTCGCCCAGGATCTCGTTGCCGAGCGTCAGGGTGAAATGGTCCGGGTCGGTGACCTTCACCCCCAGTGTCTCCGACAGCATGACGTTGGACTGCAGGACGCTGCGATCCGGCACGTAGGCGTGCGCGGCCTTGTTCGGCGGGATCGGCGGCAGGTCGATCGACGGCGTCGGACCCCGGCCCTGCCAGGCGCCGAACGTCTGCTCGATCGCCTTCCTGGCATGGTCGGCGGTGACGTCGCCGACGATGACGATGGTGGCGAGATCGGGCCGGAACGCGGCGGCGTAGAACGCCCGCGCGTCGGCCGGGGTCAGCGCCATCACGCTGGCCGGCGTCGCCTGGCGCAGCGACGGGTCGTCATGCGGCACCACCGATTGCAAGGTGGCTCGCTGGAACAGGTAGTTCGGCGAATCGAGCAAGCCGGCGAGGCTGCCGGCGGTCTGCTTCTGCACCACCTTGAAGGCGTCGTCGGGGAAGGCCGGATGCAGCTCGTTCTCCGCGAGCAGCGCGAGCCCGGCATCGAACTGCCGGCTGGGGATCTTCAGCGAGAAGCTGGACCCGGCGCTCTCCTCGGCGGCGATCTGGTCGAGGGCGGCCTGGAAGGTGAGGCGATCCTTGCTCTGGCTGCCGTAATCGAACAGCCGCTCGACCAGGCTGGCGACGCCCTCCTGGCCCTTCGGCTCCTGGATGTCGGGCACCTGGCGGATCTGGCCGTACAGCGACACGGTGCTGGTAACGTGCTCGGGCTGCACGATCAGCCGCAGCCCGTTCGGCAGCACGCTCACCACCGGGGCCGGCGAGGCCGGCGGCAGATGCAGCGCGGTCAGCGCCGTGTTGGCCCAGTCCGGCAGCGGCACCGGCTTGTCCGGCGGGGCGGCGAAGGATTCCGCGCCGCCGAAGCCCTTGCCGGCGATCGGCTTGCCCGACACCTGCGGCGTCAGCACCGCGGTCACCGCGTGGTCCTGGTCGAGCACGGCGCGGGCGATCCGGTTCACGTCCGCCACCGTCACCGCGCGGTAGGCGTCGGCGAGCGCGTCCGGGCTGTCGAGGCCCTGGAACGCGAGCACGTTGGACCAGCTCTGCGCCAGTCCGGCGATGCTGTCGTTGCGCTGCGCGAGCTGCGCCACCTCTCGCCGTCTGGCCGCCTCGACTAGGTCGGCCGACACGCCGTTCCTGGCCACGTCCTGCATCACGCCGCGCATCTTGGCCAGCAGCGCCTGGGCGTCGCCGCCCTTGGGGAAGGCCGCGAACGCGACGCCGATGCCGACGTCGGGCTTCGGCCGGTAGAGGAACTGCGCCGCCAGCGCATCGCCGGCCGGCACCAGCCCGTAGAACGCGCCGCGTTCGCTCGACAGCACGTCGCCGAGGATGTCGGCGGCGGCGAAATCCTTCGCGGTGGAGCCGGGCATGCGATAGGCCAGGGTGGCGATGCCGATCGGATAATCCGTCGGCAGCGACAGCGTCTCCGGCTTGACCGCACCGAGCGTGAAGGACGGGCGGGCCGGCAGCGTCCTGCGCGGGATGGCGCCGAACGCCGCCTTGACCTGCGCCAGCGCCGCGTCGGGATCGACATCGCCGGCGATCACCAGGATCGCGTTGTTGGGCGCATACCACGCCTCGTAGAACCGGCGCAGCAGCGCCGCATCGGTCTTGTCGAACGAGGGCCGGGTGCCGAGCGCGTCGTGCGCGTAGGGCGTGCCGGCGAACATCGTCGCCTGCAGCTGCGAGAGATAGGAATAGGCCGGGCTCGACAGATCGCGCGACACCTCCTGCTCGATCGCGCCGCGTTCCTTGTCCCAGTCCGCCTCGTTCAGGCTGAGGCCGTTCATCCTGAGCGCCTCGATGCGCAGCGTGACGCCGAGATCGTCCGAGGGGGCGGTGTAGAAATACTGGGTGACGGTCTCGGTGGTGTCGGCGTTGTATTCGCCGCCGAGCTTGGCGCCGATCTCCGCGAGCTGGTCCTTGTCCAGACCCTTGGCGCCGCGGAACATCATGTGCTCGGTGGCGTGCGCGGTGCCCGGGAACCCGTCCGGCGCCTCGTTCGAGCCGACCAGGTAGTTGATCTCGGTGGTCACCACCGGGGCCAGCCGGTCCTGCACGATCACCACCCTGAGCCCGTTCGGCAGCGTCGCGCGCAGCGCCGCGTCGGCCGAGGTGGCGTGCCGCGCGGCGGCCGGC
>CAZZZA010000082.1:0-13354 GCA_964658455.1 uncultured Lichenihabitans sp. | reverse complement strand
CGGTCTGCGACGAGCTGCTGGCCGGCCGGCACCAGGACATGTTCCCGCTGCATGTCTGGATGACTGGCAGCGGCACCCAGTTCAACATGAACGTCAACGAGGTGATCTCGAACCGTAGCTGCCAGCTCGCCGGCACCGCGCTCGGCGGCAAGCAGCCGGTGCATCCAAACGATCACGTCAACATGTCGCAATCCTCCAACGACGGTTTCCCGAGCGCCATGCACATCGCCGCGGCGCTGGGCTTGACCGGCCGGCTGATCCCGGCGGTGACGGCGCTGCGCGACGCGATCGACGCCAAGGCCGGTCTCTGGGCCGGCATCGTCAAGATCGGCCGCACCCATCTGCAGGATGCGACGCCGCTGACGCTGGGCCAGGAATGGTCGGGCTTCGTCGGCCTGCTCGACGATGCGCTGGAGCGGCTGCGGGCCGCGCTGGGCGGGGTCTACCGGCTGGCGCTGGGCGGCACCGCGGTCGGCACCGGCATCAACGCCGCCCCCGGCTTCGAGGCGGCGGCGACCGCGGAGATCGCGCGGGCCACCGGCCTGCCGTTCGTGCCGGCGCCCAACAAGTTCACCGTCCAGGGCTCGCACGATGCGCTGGTGCAGCTCTCCGGCACGCTCAGGACGCTGGCCGTCGGGCTGCACAAGATCGCCAACGACATCCGCCTGCTGTCGTGCGGGCCGCGCGCCGGGCTCTACGAGCTGCTGATCCCGGAGAACGAGCCGGGTTCTTCGATCATGCCGGGCAAGGTCAACCCGACCCAGGCCGAGGCGCTGGCGATGCTGTCGGTGCAGGTGATGGCCAACGACGTCGCGGTCGGGTTCGGCGGCGCCGGCGGGCATCTGCAGATGAACGTCTACAAGCCGCTGCTGATCGGCAACATCGCCCAGTCGATCACGCTGCTCACCGACGGTTGCAGCAATTTCCGCCAGTTCCTGATCGAGGGCACGCGCCCGAACGAGCCCCGGATCGCCGCCTATGTGGCGCGGTCGCTGATGCTGGTCACGGCGCTGGCGCCGGTGATCGGTTACGACAAGGCGACACAGATCGCCCATCACGCGGCGGAGCACGATCTTGAACTGCGCGAGGCGGCGCTGCAGCTCGGCTTCGTCGACGCGGCGGATTTCGACCGGCTGGTCGATCCGCTGCGCATGACCCGGCCCTATGTCGCCAGCCTGGAGACGCCGCCCGGCGCGGGCGGGCTCAACGCACCGTGACGCGCACTTCCGGCGCCGCCACTTGGTCGGTGGTCGCGGTCATGTCGATCTGCGCGCTGGTGGCGCCGGCGCCGATGATGGTCTGCACCACCGGCTGACCGCCGGCCTTGACCGCGGACGCGATCGCGCCCGCCTGGTCCTGCGGGCTGCCGGTGGCGGGCACCACCGTCTGCACCGTGAACAGCACGTCGGGCTTGCGGGCCAGCGCCTGGCGGACGATCGCCACCAGGTCGGGCTGCCAGCTCTCCGGCGCGGCGCCGAACCGGACCGTGGCCAAGGGCGGGATCGGCCGCACCGCCACCGACGGCGGATAGACCGGCACCGGCTTGCGGTCGGCGTTGCGGTCGAAGGTGCGCTGGTCGATCAGCTTGCAGCCGGCGGCGGCCAGCACCGCCAGCAGCGTCGCCGCGGCCAGCACCGGCATGCGGCACGATCGGGGCTGGAATCGGACGGTCCGCTTGGCTTGGCGCATGGTCGCGGACCCTCGCAGGAAGCCCGGGACCCGGCAAGACCGCGCACGCCGCCTTGCGGCCGGACCGCGCCCGCTCCTATCACCGCAGCCGATGGACATGGCGAACCCGCTTTCCCCGGCCGCGCACCGGCCCGCCGCGATCGCGGTCGCGGCGACGGTGCTGTGGCAGCGCTTCCTGCATTTCGACCCCGCCGATCCGGGCTGGGCCGATCGCGACCGCTTCGTGCTGTCGTCGGGCCGGTTCCGGCCGCTGCTCGACCGGCTGCTGGCGCAGGCCGGGGTCGAGCCGCCCGGCCCGGACTGCCGGTGGGGCGCGCACCCGGCGATGGAGACCGCCGCCGGCCCGCCGGGACAGGGCTTCGCCACCGCCGTCGGCATGGCGATGGCCGAGCGCATCCTGGCCGGCCGGTTCGGCCGCACCCTGGTCGATCACCGCACCTGGGTGCTGGCCTGCGAGACCGATCTGGCGGCCGGCGTGTCGCTGGAAGCCGCCGCGCTGGCGGGCCGGATCGGGCTCGACAAGCTGGCGGTGCTGTTCGAGCCGTCCGGCGCCGGGCCGATGGACGGCGCGGACGCCGCGACCCGGTTCGCCGCCTGCGGCTGGGCGGTGCGCTCGGTCGACGCCACCGATCCGGAAGCGGTCGCCGGCGCCATCGCCAGGGTGCGGCGCAACCGCCGGCCGACGCTGATCGCCTGCATGCCAGCCGCCGGCCCGGGCGCGCCGGAGCAAACCGGGCGCGAGCCGGATGGCGGCGCGGACTGGGCGGCGAGCCTTAGCCGCGGCGCCGCGGCGCGCCGGGCCTGGCTACGGCGCCTGGCGCGCCACCGGCTGGCGTCGGAATTCACCCGCCAGGCCGAAGCCACGCTGCCGGCGGGCTGGCACCGGGCGCTGCTGCAGGGCCGCGAGACGCAAGCGGCGGCGACGCTCGACGCCGGACGGCTCGATCTGGCGACGCTCTGCGCGCAGCTGCCCGAACTGGTGACGCTGCATTCCGCCGCCGGCCATGCCATCGCCTCGGCGCTGCCGGGCCAGGCGCAGGAGGGCATACAGGGCGGCCGCCATCTCGCCTGCGGCGTGCAGGAGCACGGCATGGCGGCGCTGGCCAACGGGCTGTCGCTGCATGGCGGCTCGCGGCCGGTCCTGAGCGCCTCGGTGATCTCGATCGACCGCATGCGTCCGGCGCTGCGGCTGGCGGCGGTGATGAACCGGCCGGTGGTCTATCTGCTCGCCGACGAGAGCCTGGACCAGGCGGTCGAGCAGGTGGGCTGGCCGCCGATGGAGCAGCTGGCCAGCCTGCGGGCGATGCCGCGCGTCGCCCTGTTCCGGCCCGCCGACCCCGACGAGCTGGCCGCCTGCTGGTCGCTGGCGCTGGGGCGCGAGGACGGCCCGAGCCTGATCGCCATGGACCGGCACGTGTCGGCGGCGCGGCCCGGCGCCGATGCGGCGCGCCGCCACGAGGGCTGCGCGCTGGGCGGCTACGTGCTGGCGGAAGCCGCCGTGACGCGGCAGGCGACGCTGATCGCCACCGGCCCGGAGGTGGCGACGGCGCTGGCGGCGCGGACGCTGCTGGCGCGGCGCGGCATCGACAGCGCGGTGGTCTCGATGCCGTGCTGGGAGCTTTTCGCCGCCCGGCCGGCGGCCTATCATGCGCAGGTGCTGGGTGACGCGCCGCGGGTGGGCATCGAGGCGGCGTCCGGTTTCGGCTGGGAGCGCTGGCTCGGCCAGGACGGCCTGTTCATCGGCATGGACGGTTTCGGGCCCGGCCTGCACAGTGCGCGGCCGGCCTGCTCGGCCGGACAGGCGCCTGCCGGACCCGCCGGGCTCACCGCGGACCGTATCTCCACGCGTGTCGCGCGCCTGCTCGGCGCGCGGGCGTAACCATCTCCAACGAGGAAAGAGCTATCATGGCAGTCAAGGTCGCGATCAACGGCTTCGGACGAATCGGTCGCCTGGTCCTACGCGGCATCATCGAGAGCGGCCGTAACGACGTCGAGGTGGTCGCGATCAACGATCTGGGCTCGGTCGCCGACAACGCCCACCTGCTGCGCTACGACAGCGTGCACGGCCGCTTCCCCGGCGAGATCGGCGTCGACGGCAACACGATCCATCTCAAGGCCAACGGCCGCAGCTACGCGCCGATCACCGTCTCCGCCGAGCGCGACCCGTCCAAGGTGCCCTACCAGGGCGTCGACGTGGCGATGGAATGCACCGGCCTGTTCACCAAGAAGGAAGCGGCCAGCCAGCTCATCACCGCCGGCGCCCGCAAGGTGCTGGTCTCGGCCCCCGCCGACGGCGTCGATGCGACCATCGTCTATGGCGTGAACCACGACACCATCACCCCGGCGATGACGGTGATCTCCAACGCGTCCTGCACCACCAACTGCCTGGCGCCGATGGCGATGGTGCTGGACCGCGCGTTCGGCATCGAGCGCGGCTACATGGTGACGATCCATTCCTACACCGGCGACCAGCGCACCGTGGACACGCTGCACAAGGACCCGCACCGCGCCCGCGCCGCCGCCCTGAACATGATCCCGACCTCGACCGGGGCCGCGCGCGCGGTCGGCCTGGTGCTGCCGCAGCTCAAGGGCAAGCTGGACGGCACCGCGATCCGGGTGCCGACGCCCAACGTCTCCCTGGTGTCGCTGGATTTCGTGCCGGCCCGGCCGCCGGAATCGATCGACGCGGTCAATGCGCTGTTCAAGGACGCCGCCGGCGGCGCGCTGGCCGGCATCCTGGTCTACTCGACCGATCCCTGCGTCAGCACCGACTTCAACCACCAGCTCGCCTCGTGCTCGTTCGACGCCACCCAGACGGCGCTGATCGACGGCGGCAAGCTGGTGCGGGTGTGCGGCTGGTACGACAACGAGTGGGGCTTCTCGAACCGCATGGCCGACACCGCCGCCGTGTTCGGGGCGCTCTGATCGTGGCGGCCGCGGCGACCGCGTCGTTCCGGACGCTCGACGACCTCGACTGCGCCGGCAAGCGCGTGCTGCTGCGGGCCGACCTGAACGTGCCGGTGCGGGAGGGTCGGATCACCGACCTCACCCGCATCGAGCGGCTGTTGCCCACCCTGCGCGAGCTGAGCGAAAAGGGCGCGCGGGTGATCGTGATCAGCCATTTCGACCGGCCGAAGGGCAAGCGGGTGCCGGAGATGTCGCTGGCGCCGGTCAGGCTGGCGATGCAGACGGTGCTGGGCCACCCGGTGCATTTCGCCGAGGACTGCATCGGCCCGGTGGCGGAGCAGGCAGTGCGGGCGCTGCGCGACGGCGAGGTGCTGGTGTTGGAGAACACCCGCTTCCATGCCGGCGAGGAGGCCAACGACCCCGAGCTGTCGCGCGCGCTGGCCGGTCTCGCCGACATCTATGTCAACGACGCGTTCTCCGCCGCGCACCGCGCGCATGCCTCGACCGAGGGCGTGGCCCGGCACCTGCCGTCGCATGCCGGCCGGCTGATGCAGGCCGAACTTGACGCGCTGACCCTGGCGCTCGAGGCGCCGGAGCGGCCGGTGGGGGCGGTGATCGGCGGCGCCAAGATCTCGACCAAGCTCGACCTGATCGGCAACATCCTCTCCAGGGTCGATGTGCTGATCATCGGCGGCGCGATGGCCAACACGTTCCTCGCCGCCCAGGGCGTCAAGGTCGGCACCTCGCTGCAGGAAGCTGACATGCACGACACCGCGCGCGCCATCCTGGCGCAGGCCGAGGCGCGCGGCTGCCGCATCATGCTGCCGGTCGACGCGGTGGTGGCGCGCGCCTTCAAGGCCAATGCCGAGAACGACACGGTGGCGATCGACGCGGTGCCGGACGACAGCATGATCCTCGATGCCGGGCCGCTCACCGTGGCGCACCTCACCGAGGCGATCGCCGGACTGCGCACCCTGGTCTGGAACGGGCCGCTCGGCGCGTTCGAGATCGCGCCGTTCGACACCGGCACCAACATGCTGGCGCGCGCGGTCGCCGACCTGACCAGGGCCGGCAAGCTGCGGTCGGTGGCGGGCGGCGGCGATACCGTCTCGGCGCTGCGTCATGCCGGGGTCGCCGACGATTTCAGCTACGTCTCGACCGCTGGCGGCGCGTTCCTGGAATGGCTCGAGGGCAAGTCCCTGCCGGGGATCGAGGCGCTGATGGCGCTGCGCGGGGTGGCGCTGCCGGGTTAACCGCCGCTTAACCGGCCGGGCCGATAATCGGCCCGACATGATCGCCAACACCTCCCTCGGCGCCTTCTCCGCGCCCGCCCGGCAGGCCGCGCCTTCCAGCGCCGCAAGCGCCGCCAGCGCCCGGCCGCTGGACGCGGTGCAGGCGTCGCGCGCGAGCACAGCCGGCGGAAGCGGGACGGACCCGCTCCGGCCGACCCCGGCCCAGTCCGGCAACCGGCCGCGCGGCGGCCTGCTCAACATCCATGCCTGAGGCCGATCACGTTCTGCATCACTTCGTAACCAATCGCGTTTTTGGCTTGAAACCGGCGCCGGTTCCGATCACGGTCACGTTATGTCACGTCCCGTCCCCCAGCAGGCCGCCCTTCGGACCCCGCGCCAGGCTCTGGCCCGGCGCCGGATCGCCGCGGCGCTGTTCGGGCTGGCGGCGCTGACCGGCACCGCCGCGGCGGCGACCGCCCCGGACATCGCCGGCGCCACGGCGGCGGCGAACGCGGCGGACAATGCTGCGACACCGCCCGCGCCGCACGGCACGCGTCGCGCGGCGATCAAGGCGCGCGACATGGCGATCCTGTCGGCGCCGATCAGCCTGTCGCTCGGCGAACGCGTGCCGTCGGCGGACGCGCTGGTGATCCAGGCCCATGCCACCGCCATGCGTCCGGCGCCGCTGCCGGACCAGGATGTCGATGCGCCCGGTCCCGACACGCAGACGCTCGCGGCGCAGCAGCAGGCCAGCCTGTCGCCAAGCGTCTATGGCCAGACCAAGCATTTCTCCGGCGACGGCTTCGCCACCGGCTCCAATCTCGAGAACGAGCAGAACAACCGACGCCGTCCGGGCGGCGGCATGAGCCTGTCGATCCCGGTCCCGTGATCGCGCCGGCCTAGCGCCGACATAGAAAAGCCGCACCGGGCCGTGCTTCCTTGGCCACCATGCCCGACGATGCCCCGGTCCGCCGCCCCGTGACCCCCTCCTCTCCCGCCCCGGACCATGACGACGACGTCGCGCGGCTCGCCCGGGAAGCGATCGCACGCCTGTCGAATGCCGCCCCCGGCGCGGCGCCGGGCGTGACGCTGATCGGGCCCGAAAGCCGGACCGCGCGGGTGATCCGCGCCATTCTCGACCAGCTCGACGACACCCGGCTGGCCGCGCTGGTGATCGAGGCCAGGGGCACCACCCCGGAGGCGCTGCGCAGCGCGGTCGCGTCGCGCCATGCCGCCCGGCGCGCCCGCGAGACCCCCCTGCTGCTGATTATCCCGGATGCGGGGCGCCTGTCGGGGGCGTTGCGGCACGAGCTGGAACAGGCGGCCGAGGCGGCGGCGCGCTTCGGCGGGCTGGCCCTCCTGCTCGCCGACACCGACCCGCTGGAACCGACCTTCCGGTCGTCCGGGCTGGTGCATCTGCGCGCCTGCCTGGCGACGGTGCTGACGATCGCGCCGGTGCGCCAGCCGGCCGCCGACGCCGCGACCGGCCTGGACGGCGATCGCGCGCCGCTCGGCCCGCTGCCACGGAGCGTGCGGCGGGATGCCCCGCCGGCCATGGCGCCCGGCACCCGCAACCCGGCACTGCTGGTGCTGGTGGCGGTGGCGATCCTGGCCGGGCTGGTCCTGGTGATCTGGCTGATGCTGCGGCCGGCCGGCACCGGAGCGCCGGCGCCGCTGCCCGGCCCGATCGTGCAGAAGAGCCCGCTCGCGCCCCCGGCACCGGTGCCACCGCCGCCATCGCCGCCACCGCCGTCGGCACCGGAACCGGCACCATTGCCGCCCACCCCGCCGCCGCCGCCGCCCGTTGCGGCCGGCCCCAGCCTGCTGCTGGTCGCGCAGCCGGGCGATACGCTGCCGGTGCTGTATGCCAAGGTCTATGCCGGGGTCGAACCGCCGCCCTTCGCGCAGGTGCAGGCGCTCAACCCGTCGGTGCGCCCGGGGGTGAGGCTGGTGTTCCCGGCGCCGCCGTCCGGATGGCCGGCGCAGCCGCCGCCCAGGCCTTGAGCCGACTTCCCTGAACGGTTTCGGCGTTTTCCCCGGCCGCACCCTGGCCTTGCGCCGTCAGTCATGCACAGAATGACCGCAAGAGAGCCCGCCACGGCACATGCATGGCGCAAACCGGCTCCGTGACCAGGGAGTGCCAGGTGTGGCGTTAAGGATTGTCTGTCTCAAGGAGACCCGCGCGCACGAGCGCCGCGTCGCCCTGGTGCCGTCGGTGTTGCCGAAGCTGGCCGAGCTCGGCGCGACGGTGCGGATCGAGCACGGCGCCGGGGTCGCGGCCAGTTTCCCGGATTCCGCCTACGCGGACGTCGAATTCGCGCCCGACGCGGCGGCGACGCTGGCCGATGCCGACATCGTGCTGGCGGTGCAGCCGCCCTCCCCGGAGCTGGTCGCGGCGATGCGTCCCGGCACGGTGCTGCTGTGCTTCGTGCATCCGCAGAAGGAGCCGGGCCTGCAGGAGGCGCTGGAGGCGCAGCGTGTGACCTGCTTCGCGATGGAGCGGGTGCCGCGCATCAGCCGCGCGCAGTCGCTCGATGCGCTGTCCAGCCAGGCGGCGCTCGCCGGCTATTACGGCCCGCTGCTCGGCGCCACCCATATCCCGCGCATCCTGCCGATGATGACCACCGCGGTGGGCTCGCTGCGTCCGGCGCGCGCGCTGGTGCTGGGGCTGGGCGTCGCCGGGCTGCAGGCGCTGGCGACCGCGCGCCGCCTGGGCGCCATCACCGAGGGCTACGATGTGCGTCCGGAGACGCGCGAGCAGGCGCAGTCGCTGGGCGCCAAGTTCGTCGATACCGGCATCGATGCGCGCGGCGAGGGCGGCTACGCCCGCGCGCTGACCGACGAGGAGAAGGCGCGCGTCGAGCAGGTGCTGACCGAGCACATCGCCAATGCCGACCTGATCGTGACCACCGCCGCCCTGCCCGGCCGGCCGTCGCCCAAGCTGATCAGCGCGGCGCAGATCGCGGCGATGAAGCAGGGCGCGGTGATCGTCGATCTGGCGGCAGAAGGCGGCGGCAATTGCGAGGGCACGGTGCCCGGCGAGACGGTCTCGATCGGCGGGGTGACGATCCTGGCGCCGCTCAACGTGCCGTCGCTGCTGGCCCAGCATGCGAGCGAACTCTATTCCAAGAACCTGCTCGCGCTGCTCGACCTGATCGTCAAGGACGGCGCGCTGGCCTGCGACTGGACCGACGAGGTGGTCGCCAAGACCGCGCTGACCCGGGGCGCCGGACAGGAACACGCGACCGATCCGGTGCCCTCCAGGGAGACCATGGCATGACCCTCGCAACCTCGATGAGCTGGGTGATCGCGCTCTACATCTTCATGCTGGCGGCCTTCACCGGCTACGAGCTGATCCGCCGGGTGCCGGCGATCCTGCATACGCCGCTGATGTCCGGCTCCAACTTCATCCACGGCATCGTCGTGGTGGGCGCACTGCATGTGCTGTTCACCGCGCAGAGCTGGCCGGCCCGGATCATCGGCTTCCTCGGCGTGCTGCTCGGCGCCGGCAACGCGGCCGGCGGCTACGTGGTCACCGACCGCATGCTCGGCATGTTCAAGCCGAGCGAGAAGACATCGCAGAACCCTGCGAAACCCGCGGGGGAGACACGCTGATGGTCATCGTGTTCCCCGGATTGCTGTCCGAGATCGCCGCCGTCGCCGGCTTCGTCGCCGCGCTGATGTTCATTCTCGGCCTGAAGCGCATGTCCTCGCCGGTCACCGCCCGGTCCGGCATCGTCGTCGCCGGCGTCGGCATGCTGGTCGCGGTGGCGGCCGCCTTCGTGGCGCTGGGCGACATCCCGGCCGAGGCGCTGCCGTTCTTCGGCACCAACATCGTGCTGGCGTTGCTGGCGCTGGCGCTCGGCACCGGCTGGGCCTGGTGGTCGGGCAAGCGGGTCGCCATCACCGCGATGCCGCAGATGGTGGCGCTCTATAACGGCATGGGCGGCGGCGCCGCGGCCGCGATCGCCGCCGTGGTGCTGATCCAGGGCCCGATCCCGACCCGGCTGATCCTGGCCTCGACGGTGATCGGCGCGCTGATCGGCGCGATCTCGCTGTCCGGCTCGGTGATCGCCTGGGCCAAGCTCGACGGCCGCATCAACGGCACCTGGCGGTTCAACGGCCAGAGCCTGTTCAACGGCGCGGTGTTCGTCTCCGCGGTGCTGCTCGGCCTGATCGTGATCGCGGCGCCGGGCAGCGCCGCGGCACCGGTGCTGGCGATGCTGTTCTTCGCCGCCGCGCTGGTGTTCGGCGTGCTGATGACGCTGCCGATCGGCGGCGCCGACATGCCGGTGGTGATCTCGCTCTACAACGCCTTCACCGGCCTGTCGGTCGGCCTCGAAGGCTACGCGATGCAGAACCCGACGCTGATGATCGCCGGCATGGTGGTGGGCTCGGCCGGCACGCTGCTGACGGTGCTGATGGCCAAGGCGATGAACCGCTCGCTGTTCAACGTGCTGTTCAGCAATTTCGGCGGCGGCGGCGGCATGGACGAGAGCCAGATCCAGGGCAGCCAGAAGCCGGCCGATGCCGGCGACGCGGCGATCGCCATGCGCTATGCGCAATCGGTGGTGATCGTGCCGGGCTACGGCCTGGCGGTCGCGCAGGCGCAGCAGAAGCTCTACGAGCTGGTGAAGATGCTGCAGGCGGCCGATGTCGAGGTGAAGTTCGCGGTGCATCCGGTGGCCGGCCGCATGCCCGGCCACATGAACGTGCTGCTGGCCGAAGCCGGGGTGCCGTACGACATCATCTTCGACATGGAGGAGATCAACGAGGAGTTCGCCTCGGTCGACGTGGCGCTGGTGATCGGCGCCAACGACGTGGTCAACCCGGCGGCGCGCAGCGACAAGGGCTCGCCGATCTACGGCATGCCGATCTTGAACGTCGATCACGCCAGACAGGCGTACGTGATCAAGCGCGGCAAGGGCAAGGGCTATGCCGGCGTCGAGAACCTCCTGTTCTACGCCGACAACTGCAACCTGGTGTATGGCGACGCCCAGGCGGTGCTGGTGGCGATGATCCAGGCGCTCAAGGATCTCGGCGGCAGCAGCCACGCCAAGGCGGCATGACGATGAGGACCGCCCTGCGTTCATGGCCGGCGGGCCTGCTGCTGGCCCAGTTGCTGTCCCTGTCGGTCGTAGCACCGGCGCTGGCGATCGACCCTGCATTGCAGCGGGCGGTGCAGGCGCCGAGCCGGAGCCCCGTCTTCATCGCCCGCGACGGCGCCCGCCACCCCGGCGCTGAACTCGATTTCTTCGGCGTCAGGCCGGATGCGACCGTGGTCGAGATCTGGCCCGGCGGCGGCTACTGGACGCAGATCCTGGCGCCGCTGCTGCACGATCACGGCACCTACTATCTGGCGATGGGCACGCCGGACGGCGACGAGACCGAGCGCCATTTCCAGGCCTCGCCCGCCTTCAAGGCGATGCTCGCCGCCAACCCGGCAGTGTATGACCGGGTGAGATTCACCATGCTGGGCGCCCATCATCCGGAACTGGCGCCGCCCGGCAGCGCCGACCTGGTGATGACGTTCCGCAACCTGCACAACTGGATGGATGCAGGCGACGCGCCGCAGCTGCTGGCGGCGATCCGCACCGCGCTGAAGCCGGGCGGCATCCTCGGCATCGAGGACCATCGCGCCAACACCAGGACGGCGCAGGATCCGGCGGCGGCCAACGGCTATGTCCGGCAGGACTACGCCATCGCCCTGGTCGAGAAGGCCGGGTTCAGGCTGGTCGCCAGCTCGGAGATCGACGCCAACCCGCGCGATACCGCCGACTACCCGAAAGGCGTCTGGACGCTGCCGCCGACCTACGCGCTGGGCACGGTCGATCACGCCAAATACCAGGCGATCGGCGAGGCGGACAATTTCGTGCTGAAGTTCGAGAAGCGGTAGCGTTCAGGAACAGACCGATTGCAGATAGGCGAGATCGGTCGGGTTCGAGGCGTGCGGCGAGGACAGGTCGTCGATCCGCGGTCCGAGCGGGGTGAAGAAGAACCTCATGCCGTAGAGACGGCGACCCCCAGGCACATCGGCCGACGAGGCCAGCTCCGCGCAGACGGTCCGGCCGCCGGCATTGATCTCGACAACCCTTACAGCCTTGCGATCGAGCCGAGACGGATCGGTGTCGAGACCTTCGCTTTTGAGCCGGACCAGGAATTCGGTCCTGAAGTCGCGAACCTGCCAGAGCGACCACTGTGCGCAGGTCCAGCCGGCGACGAGCATCACGCCGACGACAGCCAAACCGAATGATCGTTTCATCGAGAACATCGGCGCCTCGGACAATTCCTGTCGGGCATATGTCGGTCAGGAGGCAACGGCCTGCGGCGGCGATCGGGCGATCAGCCCCGCCCGGTCACGCCGGCTTCTGCGCCGCCAGCCGCACCGTGTCGCCCACCAGCCCGCGCGCGAACTCGCTGGCAGAGAACGGCCGCAGATCCTCGGCCTGTTCGCCTACGCCGACCGCGTGCAGCGGCAGCTTGAAGCTCTCGGCCAGCGCCACGACGATGCCGCCGCGGGCGCTGCCGTCCAGCTTGGTCACCACCAGGCCGGTCACGTCGACCAGTTCCTTGAACACGCGCACCTGCTCGATCGCGTTCTGGCCGGTGGTCGCGTCCAGCACCAGGATCACCGAATGCGGCGCCGTGGCGTCGAACTTGCGCAGCACGCGGATGATCTTGGCCAGCTCCTCCATCAGCGCGCCCTTGTTATGCAGGCGGCCGGCGGTGTCGATCAGCAGCAGGTCGGCGGCCTCCGCCCTGGCCTTGCGCAGCGCCTCGAAGGCGAGCCCGGCGGCATCCGCGTTCGGCGGCCCGGCGATCACCGGCGCGCCGACGCGCTCGCCCCAGATCTGCAGCTGCTCCACCGCGGCGGCGCGGAACGTGTCGCCGGCGACCAGGATCGGCTTCAGGCCGAGCCGGCTGTAGTGCAGCGCCATCTTGCCGATCGTCGTGGTCTTGCCGGTGCCGTTCACCCCGACCACTAGTACCACATGCGGCTTCAGCGCCGGGTCGGGCACGAACGGGATCGCCACCGGCTCCAGCACGCGGGCGATCTCCGCGGACAGCGCGATCCGCACCTCCTCGTCGGTCACCTCCGAGCCGAACCGGCTGCGCCGGAAGCCGTCGATGACCCTGCCGGCGACCGCCGGACCAAGATCGGCGGCGATCAGCAGCTCCTCGAGTTCGTCGAGCGCCGCATCGTCGAGCCTTCGGTGCGCGAACACCGTGGTCAGGTTGCCGCCGAGCTTCTGCGTCGAGCGCGACAGCCCTTCCTTGAGACGGTTGAAGAAACCCATCGCCATGCCCGATCAGACCTTCATGCCCAGAATCGCCCGGTCGTCGGCGGAGACGGCGCGCGCCGTCACCACCTGCCCTGGCGCACCGGCCTCGGCGGCGAACCGCACCGGCGCGAACTGCTCGGAATGGCCGCCGGTGGGGGTTTCCAGCAGGACCCGCAGCGTGCCGCCGACCAGCCCGTCATGGAAGCGCCGGGCCGCCGCCGCCCCGGCCTCGCGCAGCCGCGC
>CAZZZA010000081.1:0-13798 GCA_964658455.1 uncultured Lichenihabitans sp. | reverse complement strand
GCGCCAGCACGTTGTCGTGCAGCCGCAGCACCGCGGTATGGTCGGCGCCGCTGCCATGCTCGTCGCCCAGCACCGCATAGAGGTCGGTCACCAGGTTGGTGTGGATCGCCACCTCGCTGGTGGTCTGGTTCTGGCTGGCGAAATCGCGGCGCGACGGGCGCAGCACGCTCACCAGATTGCCGTCCCTGCTGACCGCGATGGTGGCGATCCGGGCGACGTAGTTCGGCCCCTTGGCATCGGCGAGCCCGGTCAGGGTCCAGCGGTAGCCGGCCAGCGACACGCTCTCGCCGGGATGCACCGACACGATCGCATGGGTGGCCTGGCTCATCCCCGCCAGCCCGATCACCGTGATCCCGGCCCCGGCATGGGCAATCGCCGCGCCGAGTGCGGCGCGCGGCAGGAACCTGGCGCGACGCAGACTGTCGCGCACCGGGATCCTGAACAGCAGGGTGCGGCTGGCGAGGTCGGCGGCGGCGCCGGCGATCACCCAGATGCCGAAGCCGAACGCCAGGATCGGCAACAGCCCCTTCATGCCGAACGCCGCCCAGCCCCAGCCCAGCGCCGCCAGCACCGCCACCCACCAGATGCGTTCGATCGCCGGGCCGAGCCGGGCGCGCTTCCAGGCCAGCAGCGGCCCGATCGCCATAACCGCGAACACCGGCAGCGCCATCGGCACCGCGGTCGCATCGAAGAACGGCTTGCCGACCGAGATCGCCTGCCCGAACAGCAGGCTGGCGAACGGCGGATACAGCGTCCCGGTCAGCACCACGGCGCAGATCGCGCACAGCAGGATGTTGTTCAGCACCAGCGCGCCCTCGCGCGACAGCGGCGCGAACAGCCCGCCGGTGGTCAGACGGTGCACCCTGAGCGCGAACAGCAGCAGCGCGCCGCCGATCACCAGCCCCAGCAGGCCGAGGATGAACACGCCGCGCGCCGGGTCGTTGGCGAAGGCGTGTACGGAGTTGAGGATGCCGGAGCGCACCAGGAAGGTGCCCGACAGCGACAGCGAGAAGGTGCCGATCGCCAGCAGCACGGTCCAGATCTTCAGCGCCTCGCGCTTCTCGACCACGATCGCCGAATGCAGCAGCGCGGTCCCGGTCAGCCAGGGCAGCAGCGAGGCGTTCTCCACCGGGTCCCAGAACCAGTAGCCGCCCCAGCCGAGCACGTAGTACGACCACCAGGAGCCGAGCGCGATGCCGCAGGTCAGGAACGACCAGGCGGCGACGGTCCAGGGCCGCACCCAGCGGCCCCAGGCGGCATCGACCCGGCCTTCCAGCAGCGCGGCGACGGCGAACGCGAACGGCACCGCGAAGCCGACATAGCCGGTGTAGAGAATCGGCGGATGGAAGGCGAGGCCGGGATCCTGCAGCAGCGGGTTCATGCCGTGCCCGTCGGCCGGCGCCGGCCACAGCCGGTCGAACGGGTTCGAGGTCAGCAGGCAGAACAGCTCGAAGCCGCAGGCGGTGCCGCCGAGGATCGCCAGCACCCGCGCATGCAGGCTGGTCGGCAGGGTCCGCCCGAACCAGGCCACCGCGCCGCCACACACCCCCAGGATCAGCGCCCAGAGCAGGATCGAGCCTTCGTGGTTGCCCCAGATTCCGGTGATCTTGTAGAGCAGCGGCTTCGCCACCGCGCTGTTCTCGGCGATGTTCTGCACCGAGAAATCGTCGCCCACCGCGGCCGCCGCCAGGCAGACGAAGGCCAGCGCCAGGCAGGCGAGCTGGCCCCAGGCCAGGGCGGGCGCGCTGGCCATCAGCCGCTGGTCGCCGCGATGCGCGCCGAGCAGCGGCAGCACGAACTGCGCCAGCGCCAGGCAGGCGGCGAGCGCCAGCGCGAACCGGCCGAGTTCCGGGCTCAGCAGCAGGGAGAGAAACACCGCGCCAGACACGCCGTTGGGCCTAGCTGCCGCGCACGGAGGCGGCGGTCATGCCGTTCCAGCTCGCCGCCGAGGGCGGCTTGCCGAAGCGCGGATCCCAGCGGCCGGATTTCTTCAGCGCCGCCGCGACCTCTCGCGGCATGTAGGTTTCGTCGTGCTTGGCCAGGACCTCCGCCGCCCGGAAGCTGCCGTCGGCGCGCATCTCGCCCAGCGCCACCACGCTCTGACCCTCGCGGAACAGGTCCGGCAGGATGCCGACATAGCGCACCGGCACCGCATTCTGGCCGTCGGTGACCGAGAAGCTCACCGAGGGCGAGGCGCCGTCGGCATGGATCTCGTGCAGCGATCCGGCCACCACCATGCCGCCGAGACGGATGGTGCGGCCGGGCGCCGGCGGGCTGGCCAGCACCTGCGACGGCGCCATGAAGAACACGATGTTGGCGCTGAACGCCTGCAGGGTCAGCAGCGTGGCGCCGCCAAAGCCCAGCATGCTCGCGCCAACCAGCCAGAGCCGCCTGGATTTGCGGGTCATGGCGTCCGCCTCGGCCGCGCATCGACCGCGGCGAGACGCCGCCGGGCGCGGCCCAGGCGCAGTCCGGCGGCGACCGACAGATAGGCGGCGGCGCCGAGGGTCGCGGCATAGGCGCCGAGGATGAACGGCCAGTGCGTCATCGCGAGCAGGTTCATCGCGCCGCTCCTGCGCCGGCCAGCAGCAGCTGCCGGGTGCGCGTCTCCATCACCGCGGCGCGCAGCCGGGCGTTGACGATCGCGGCGAAGCCGAAGGTGAAGCCCAGGGTGCAGACCAGCAGCGGCCAGAGGATGCTGAGCGACATGGTCGGCGCGCCGGTCAGGGTGATGCTGTCGGGCTGGTGCAGCGTGTTCCACCATTGCACGCTGAACTTGATGATCGGCAGGTCGACCGCGCCGGCCAGCGCCAGGATCGCCGCCGCGCGGGCGCCGCGCGCCGGATCGTCGAACGCGCGCACCAGCGCCACATGGCCGAGATAGAGGAAGAACAGCACCAGCACAGAGGTCAGCCGCGCGTCCCAGACCCACCAGGCGCCCCACATCGGCCGGCCCCAGAGCGAGCCGGAGACCAGGCACAGGCCGGTGATGCAGGCGCCGACCGGCCCGATCTCAGCCGCCGCCAGATCCGCCAGCCGGTGCCGCCAGACCAGCGACAGCAGGCCGCAGACCGCAAGCCCGGCATAGCCGAGCGAGGCCAGCCAGGCCGCGGGCACATGCACATACATGATGCGGACAGTGTCGCCCTGCTGCCAGTCGGCGGGTGACAGGAACAGGCCCCAGACAATGCCGATCGCGGTCAGCAGCAGCGCCGGCCAGGTCAGGAACGGCTGCACCCTGTCGCCGAGCCGCAGATAGCGTCCCGGGTTGGCGTAGCGGTGCAGCAGCGCGCCGATCCGGCCCGGTCCTTGCCCGGCAGTGCGTTCCGTCGCCCGGCCAGGGCCGGTATCGTCGCGCGCGCCGTCGGCGGCGACCGGGGATGACAGGTCAGCGAACGGAGCGACATGCAAGGCGTCAACCTCCTCGACCGGGCCGCTTCGGCTTGGCAGCTCCAGCGCGGGATCGCACACTACACCCATCACCTCGGCCAAGACCATACAGGCGCGGGGAACCGTATCGACAACGGAACAAAACCCGGAAGAAGGCCCAGCCCATGCTGTTCTCCATCCATTGTCTCGACCGCGCCGGCCAGCTGCAGACCAGGACGGCGGCACGCGCCGAACACCTGGACTATCTCACCGGGCTGGCGGGCCAGGTGGTGCATGCCGGGCCGTTGCTGACCGATGACGGGCAGCCCTGCGGCAGCCTGCTGGTGGTGGAGGCGGCCGATCGCGGCGGCGCCGAGGCCCTGGCCGCGAACGACCCCTACGCGCGCGCCGGCCTGTTCGAGTCGGTGACGATCCACGCGCATCGCGTGGTGTTCCGCGACGGCGCCAGGGTCGGCTGAGCCGATGGCCTACTGGCTGATGAAATCCGAGCCCGACGCCTTCTCCTGGGCGCAGCAGGTCGAGCATGGGGTCGAGCCCTGGACCGGTGTCAGGAGCCACCTGGCGAAGAAGAACCTGCAGGCGATGCGCGTCGGCGACCAGGCGTTCTTCTACCATTCCAACATCGGCAAGGAGATCGTCGGCATCGTCGAGATCGTCCGCGAGGCCTATCCCGACCCGAGTGCGGAGTCCGGCGACTGGGTGTGCGTGAACGTGCGCGCGGTCAGGCCGCTCAAGCGGCCGGTGACGCTGGCGGAGATCAAGGCGGCGCCGGAATTCGAGGATCTGGCGCTGGTGCGCCAGTCCAGATTGTCGGTGGTGCCGGTCTCGGACCGGCACTGGAAGGCGCTGTGCGCGCGCGGCGCCCGCCCGGCGGCGGAGCCGGCCCGGCGGTGACGGTCAGGGCGCGCCGTCGGTGCCCTGCGCCATCGCGTTCGTGGTGCCGCGGCCCGGCTGGCCGGCATAGGTGGTGTAGGTCGCGGCGGCGTTGTAGGGCGGGGTAACCGGCGCGAAGATCACGCCGTCATAGCCGGCGACGTCGAAAAGCGGGTGGCGGCTGCCGGTGCCGATGGTCTGCTGCGCCTCGCCGCCGGGCAGGCCGGGGCCGCGAAACCGGATCGCCGCCTGGCTTTCCGCCCCGCCATAGACCGAGGTCGGCGCCACCGCGAAGCTGTGCGTGCCGCCGGAGCCGGAGGACTGGCTGCCGTCCGCCCCCTGGACCGCGGCCTGCGCCATCGCCTGGCCGGAGGCGGCGCCGATCGCCAGACCCAGGGCCGCGACTGGAAACAAAACGTTAAACTTCATTATCTATGCTCCAATCTATCGCGATATGGGTCTAAACGCGCGACACTATCGTTGTGTGACATCAGGATAAGCCGTCTCACGAGATCGTCAGAGCGTAACGCTCGCGGCGCCCAGGCTGAAAGGAACGGACATGACGGCGGACAAGCCGGAGCTTACCGTCGGCGGCCGGATCCGCACGCTCCGCCGTGCCCGCGGCCTGACCCAGGACCGGCTCGCCGACAGCACCGGCGTCTCGCGCAGTGCGGTGGCGCAGTGGGAGGGCGATCGCGCCGGGCACAGCGCCGGCATGCTGCGCCGCATCGCCGAGGCGCTCGGGGTATCCGTCGGCCTGCTGCGCGACGGCTGGGACGGCGATCCCGGCGATGCGCCGCTGACGCCGCAGGAGACTGCGCTGCTGCAGCTCTATCGCAGCTGCAGCCCGGAGGATCGCTCGGTGCTGATGCATGTCGCCGAGAAAATCGCCGCCTCCAGCGATCCGGGCTGAATCGAACCGCCTGCCTGCGTGCAGCCGATCCTGCGATCCTGCGTTAGGGCGGGACCATATCCGCAGGAGATCCCGATGAGCATCGACACCGGCAGCGCTTTGTCGACCCCCGGCCTCGGCGCCGGCCTCGGGTCGCAGGGACTGAGCGCGTCCGCGCGCGGCGAACTGCAGAGCGTGCTCGAACAGCTCGAATCCGGACGCGGCGTGCTGGTGCGCCTGGCCGACCTGATGGGCGGCGCGGTCGGCCAGGCCGCCCGGCTCGGCTTTCGCGGCATCGGCATGGCCCCCGGCCTGCAGGACAAGCTGCGCGGCATCGCCGAGAGCGCGATCAGCCGCGCCTTCGACATCGCGGTGATCGGCCTCAAGCCGTCCGGCGGGTTCGCCGTCGCCGCCGACCGGCGCGGACCGATGCGCGGCCACATCACCCAGGGTGCGGTGGCGGTGTCGGGCGCGATCGGCGGCTTTGCCGGCCTGAGCGGGCTGCTGCCCGATATCGGCTTCACCACCCTGACCATCATGCGCGAGATTGCCAGCATCGCCCGCGAGGAGGGCGAGGATCTGTCCAGCGCCGACGCGCGCCGCGCCTGTCTGGAAGTGTTCGCACTGCGGCCGTTCGTGCAGTCCACCGAGGAGAGCGAACTCGGCTATTTCTCGGCGCGCGCGGTGCTGCGCGGCCGGCCGGTGGTGATGCTGCTGTCCGAGGTCGCCTCGCATTACGGGCTGGCGCTGTCGCGCAAGGTGGCGCTGCAGATGATGCCGGTCGCCGGCGCGCTGTGCGGCGCGGCGCTCAACGCCGCCTTCCTCGGCCACTACCGGGCGCTGGCGCGGGCGCATTTCACCATCCGGCGGCTGGAGCGGACCCATGGCGCCGGGGTCCAGGAGGCGGTCGAATCGATCCGCGACTCGCTGGCGGACCGGGTGGCGACCACCTGAACCGCCCTGCAGGCCGGCTGCCCGCTCAGGTCGAGCGGCGCAGCAGGCCGATGCAGGCCGAAATCGCCGCCAGGGCCAGATACAGCAGCGCCATGCGGTAGCCGAGGCGATGCACCGTGTGCGGCATCAGCCAGCCGAGCAGCGCGGCGCCGGCGGCGAAGCAGGCGAACACCCGCGTCATGGCCATCGGCGTCTCCTCCCGCCATCGGCGATCGTATGCTGTCGTCGGTTCATCGTGGGCAGCCCCTGGCGGTCTCGCGACCGGGCTTAGCACGCCCGGGGTCTTCTCCGGCAGGGCGGCAGGCCTCATCATCGGCCCATGTCGTCTACCGCGCTGGCCCTGACCGAGATGCTGCTGCTGCGGGCCTACCGTATCGGCATCTTCCCGATGGCGGCCGGCCGCGACGATCCCGCCTTGTCCTGGTTCGACCCGGACCGGCGCGGCGTGCTGCCGCTCGACGGTTTCCACCTGCCGCGCCGTCTCGCCCGCACCGTGCGCGCCGGCCCCTACCGGGTCACCGCCGATACCGCGTTCGACGCGGTGATCGCCTCCTGCGCCGCCAGCGCCCCGGGCCGCGAGGAGAGCTGGATCAACCAGGACATCGCCCGCCTGTTCGCGTCCCTGCACCAGAGCGGCCAGGCGCACAGCGTCGAGACCTGGTGCGGCGACGATCTGGTCGGCGGGCTGTACGGGCTGGCGATCGGCCGCGCCTTCTTCGGCGAGAGCATGTTCAGCCGGGCGCGCGACGCCTCCAAGGTGGCGCTGGTGCATCTGGTGGCGCGGCTGCGGCTGGGCGGTTTCGCCCTGCTGGACACGCAGTTCATCACCACCCACCTCAGCCAGTTCGGTGCCCGCGAGATCTCCCGGCGCGCCTACCACCGCCAGCTTGGGGCAGCGGTGGCCGCGCCGGCGCGCTGGATCGTGGCGCCGCCGCCGGACGCGCTGGCCCGGGCGATCGCGGAACTCGGAGCGGCCGCGCACTCTTCAGTCACCAGCGTTTGAGGAGACGATCGATGGCACGGGGAATCAAGCTGCCGGCTCCGCTGCCGGGGACGCTGCTGCTGGCCGGGATGCTGGCCGGCGTGGGCGCGGTCCCGGCCGGCGCCGCCGCGACGCAGGCGGGCGGCGCGCCGCCGCTGATGCCGACCCGTGACGTGACCGTGACCTATTCGGTGCAGCCGGAGGGCGCGCCGCAGCCGCAGCGGGTGCAGGTCTATTTCCAGGGCGGCGGCGGCATGATGCGGATCGACGGCCCGCCCGGCCCGGATGGCGGCCCGAGCGGCGACATGGTGATGAACCGGGCGACGCGGACCATGACCGTGGTGCTGAACCAGCCGCGCGTCTACATGGACGTGCCGGAGGGCGAGGAGGTGCGATCGCCGTTCGTGCTCGACGCGGCGATGCGGTTCACGCCGGCCGGAACCGGCAGCGTCGCCGGTCTGGCCTGCAACCGGTTCACGATCGAGTCGGGCAGCGGGCGCGCCGAGGCCTGCGTCACCGACGACGGCGTGGTGCTGAGCGAGAGCGGCGTCGACGGCCAGGGCAATCGCGGCAGCCTGCAGGCCCTGTCGGTGCGCTACGGCACGCTGGATGCGGCTTTGTTCACCCCGCCGGCCGGCTTCACCCGCGCCGCGCACCCGGAGCAGATGGGACCGCCCGGCTCGTCGGCCGATCCGGCCGGACCGGCGCTCACCGGCCCGATGAACGGCCCGCCCGCCGGCAGGTAGGCGGCGGCAGGCGGTCAGGGCGGGGCGGCGCGGTCACCCTGCGGCCCGCCTTGGGGCCCGTCCACCTTGCGGTCCTGGTCGCGCACCAGCCAGTAGACGAGGCCGAGCGCCAGGATCGCCGCCGCGAGCGCGAACAGCTCGCCGACCGAGCCTTCGCGCAGATCGAGGATGATGAACTTGCGGGTGACAGCCAGCAGCGCGATCAGCACGATCGACCTGACCCGCACCACGCTTTCCTGCCGGGCCAGCACGATCAGCAGCGAGTGCTTGAACTCCAGGGCGATGATGACCGTGAACACCATGCCGAACACGGCCTGGAACACCTGCTGGTTCGCCGGGTCGATCTGGTTGGTCAGCAGCAGAGCGAACACCGCGATCGCCAGATGCCAGGTGGCGGAGGCGACGATCAGCACGATGAGCAGGGTCAGCAGCAGCACCACCGCATGCTCGAACCGCTCGTAGAAGGTCAGACCCGAGAACAGGCGCTGGACGCCACGAAGCTCATCGTGAAGCCGCATTCGCTCCCCGCAGACGCTGCCGATCGCGAAGGCTAATCTGGCGTCGCGGCGCGTCCGGCGCCAGGGTCTTGCCGTCCGGGATGCGTGGCCGGGCGGCTGAAAGCGAGGCGGATCATGGACAGCGATAGCCGGCTGGAGCGGCCGACCCCAATGCGTCGGACCAGGCCGGGCCGTGCCGTCCGGCTGCGCGGCCTCGCGACGGCGTTCGTGATGCTGGCGGCGCTGCCGGCGCGGGCGGAGACGCCGCCGTTCGCGTCGCCGCAATGCGACGCCGACATCACCTACCGGATGCAAGTCCCCGGCGCCCCGGCGCAGGCGGCGCCGCTGTCGCAGCGGCTGCGGGTGCAGGCCGGCACCGGGCTGCAGCGGATCGATCCGCCCAGCGCCGGCACCGAAGCCGGCACCTACATGATCACCGACGGCCGCAGCGGCCGGATGATTGTGGTGCAGCCCGGCAACCGCAGCGCGGTGCAGGTGCCGTCGCCCGGCGGGCGCCTGCCGCCGCCCGGCGAGCGGGCCAGTGGCGACTACCAGCGCCTCGGCCAGGAGCGCATCGCCGGCAATGCCTGCACCGATTGGCGCACCCGCGACCGCCTCGGCCAGGAGAGCGTGGTGTGCCTGACCGAGGACGGCATGCTGCTGCAGGTCGCGCAGCAGGGCCGGGTGCTGGCCCAGGCGGTGCGGCTGGACCGCTCGGCGCAGCCGGCGTCGGTGTTCGCGGTGCCGCCCGGCTACCGCATGGTCCCGGCGCCCTGAGCAAAGCGCCGCGACATGGTTTGTCGCATTGGCGCCAAGCTGCTGACCACAAATTGCCACGCTGCTCCGGCACGCTTTCATTCGTAAGTCTGCCTTGGCGTGCACCCAATCGGAGGGTGCAACCATTGCGGGTCCGGGTCCGTTGATCCGGGACGCCGTCGGCCTGAAGGACAACAACCATGCGATCGAGACTGTCCCACCTCCTAGCCATCCCCGTTCTTGCCGCCGGCCTCGTGGTCGCGGCGGCGCCGGGCGCGCAGGCACAGTGGCACCATGGCTATGGCGGCTACCGTGGCGGCTATCATGGCGGCTGGCACCATGGCGGTGGCCATGGCGGCGCGCTGCTGGGCGGGCTGGCGGCCGGCGCGCTGCTGGGCGCGGTCGGCGCCAGTTTGGCGGGCGGCTATGGCGGCGGCTACGCCCCGCCGCCGCCGCCACCGCCGGTCGTGTATGCGCAGCCGCCAGTGGTGTATGCGGCGCCGCCGCCGCCGCCGGTGGTCTACGCGGCGCCGCAGCCGGGCTACTACCAGCCATACTGACCGGGGCCGCGCCGGGCGCTGCCGCATGCTACAGGGCGGCAGCCGCCTTCATCACCGCATCCACATGGCCCGGCACCTTCACCTTGCGCCAGACCCAGGCCAGCCTGCCATCGGCGCCGACCAGGAAGGTCGAACGGTCGATGCCCATGTAGGTCCGGCCATACATCGATTTCTCGACCCAGCTGCCGTAGGCGGCGACCACCTCGCCCTCCAGGTCGGAGGCCAGCGGGAAGCCGAGCTTGGCCTTGGCGGCGAATTTCTCCAGCGCCGGCATCGGATCGCGCGACAGCCCGATCACCACCGGCGCCCGCTTGCCGAGCGCCGTCAGCGCCTGCTGGAAATCCTGCGCCTCCTTGGTGCAGCCGGTGGTGTCCGCCTTCGGATACAGATACAGCACGAACGGCGTGCCGGAGAGCGCTGCCAGCGACACCCGCTTGCCGCCGGTCGCCGGCAGGTCGAAGTTCGGTGCCGGATCGCCTTCGCGCAGCGTCGCGCCGGGTTGCTCGCTCAAGGACTGCTCGCTCATGGGACCGTCTCCTGGTTGGCGGCCGGACCGTCCGGCGGCTTGCCTCGTTGCGTGCGCGGCAGCGGGCCGATCAGGCGCACGAACGCGGCCCGCACGGTGCGCGCCATCGCGTCGCATGCCGCCACCAGCTCGTCCAGCCCGTCCGGCGCCGGCCTGCCGGGGCCGCCGAGACCAGCCAGCAGCGCCTCGATCGCCGCCGGCGGAAGCGCTGCCTCCAGCGCGGTCGGGGTGGCGGTGCCGAGCAGGATGCGGAGCTGGCTCTGCAGGGCCCGCCAGAACCGGTCCGCCTCGATCAGCAGCCGGGCGTCGGCCTTCGCCAGCATGCCGGCGCGGGCCAGCCGCCGGAACGCGATCCGCGTGGTCGGATGGCGCACCGACGCATCGTCGCCGGCCAGTTGCAGCGACTGGGCGATGAACTCGACCTCCATCAGCCCGCCATCGCGCAGCTTGACGTCCCACGGGCCGCGCGGCGGCAGGTCGCGCGCCACCCTGGCCCGCATCGCCGCCGCATCGCGCTTGAGCGACGGCGCGGTATCGGCGGCGCCCGGCATCAGCGCCTCGGCGATCGCCCGTGTCACCGTACGCCGGAACCGCGACGGGCCGGCCACCACCCTGGCGCGCGACAGCGCCATGCGCTCCCAGGTCCAGCTGGTCTCGCGGTGGTAGCGCCGGAACGCGGCCAGCGAGACCGCGACCGGCCCCTGGCTGCCGGACGGGCGCAGCCGCATGTCGAGCGCATAGAGCGGCCCCTCGATGCCGGGCGCGCTCAAGGCCGCGATCAGCGCATGTGCCAGCCGGGCGAAATAGACGCTGGGCGGCACCGTCCGCGTCGCGCGGCCGGGCTCCCGGCACGATCCGCCGGCCCGTGACGGCGAACTCTCCAGCACATCGTCCGGATGGTCGTACACCAGCATCAGGTCCAGGTCGGATCCGGCCATCATCTCGCGCGATCCGGCCTTGCCCAGCGCCACCACGCTCATCGCGCCGCCGGCGACGATGCCGTAGCGCCGGCGGTGCTCCGAGAGCACCTGGCGCAGCATGTGCACGATCACCCGCTCGGCCAGCGCGGTGCGCACGGCGCCTGCCGCATCGACGCCGAGCCTGCCCTCGAGCTGCGCCACCGAGAGCCGGAACTCCTCGCCGCGCACCAGATGGCGGGCGATGCGGATCGCCTCCTCGATCCCGGAGGCGGCGCGCATCTGCCGGTCCAGGTCGCGCAGCACCATGCGGTCGGCGGGCGCATGCGCGTCGGCCTCCAGCAGCCCGTCCAGCGCCGCGGGGGCGGCGGCCAGATGGTCGCCGAGGGCGGGCGAGGCGCCCAGGATGCCGGCGATGCGGCCGAGCAGCGCCGGCTGGCGCTCGAACAGCGACAGCAGCTGCACCGCGGCGGTCTGTCGCGACAGCAGCGCATCGAAACGGATCAGCACCGCGATCGGGTCGCGCTGCGCCGCCACCGCCTCCAGCAGCGGCAGCGTCAGCCGGTCGAGCAGCGCCCGCGCCCGGTCCTGGCGCAGCGCCCGGTAGCGATCGGTGCGCCAGCCGCGCAGGATCTCGAGCGCGCGCGGCCCTGACGATCCCGGCGGGAAGCCCAGCGCCTCCAGCCTGGCCAGCGCATCGCCGGCATCGGTCTCGAACCGGTCCTGCTCCGGCGCCTCGCCGGACGGCTGGTCCTGCCGGCCGACCGGACTGCGGAACATCGCCTCGAAATGACGCCGGGTGCGACGCAGCTCCGGCAGCAGCGACCGGGCGAGCGCGTCGCCGTTCGCCGCGTCCATGAACAGGGCGAAACGCTCGAACTGCTCGCGCGTGCGCGGCAGCTCGTGGGTCTGGCGGTCGTCGCGCATCTGCAGCCGGTGCTCGACGCCGCGCAGCCTGGCATAGCGCGCCGCCAGCGAGGCGGCGGTGTCGCGGCGCAGGTGTGCTGCCTGCGCCAGCTTCGCCAGCGCGCCGAGCGTGGTCGCATCGCGCAGGTCCGGTGAGCGCCCGGCCCAGACCAGTTGCAGCGTCTGGGCGATGAACTCGATCTCGCGTATGCCGCCATGGCCGAGCTTGACGTCGTGCGCCAGCAGCGCGCCGACCGGATCATCGGGGAGCAGCGCCTCGAAGCCTTTGGCCGGCGCCGGCTTGTGCCGGTCGATCCGGCGCTTCATGGCGTGGATGTCCTCGATCGCGGCGAAATCGAGGTGGCGCCGCCAGATGAAGGGGCGGATCGTCTCCAGGAACCGGTGTCCGGCGGCGAGATCGCCCGCCACCGGGCGCGCCTTGGTCATCGCCGCCCGCTCCCAGGTCTGGCCGTAGCTTTCGTAGTAGGCGATCGCCGCCGGCAGCGAGACCGCGGGCGGCGTGGTGCCGGGATCGGGGCGCAGCCTCAAGTCGGTGCGGAACACGTAGCCGTCCTGGTCGCGCGCCTCCATCAGCGACACCAGCGCGGTGGCGATGCGCGCGAAGCCGCGGCCCGGATCGGCGAGGCCGGCATGCGCCGCCGGATCGAACAGCAGCACCAGGTCGATGTCGCTGGAATAGTTCAGCTCGGCGGCGCCGAGCTTGCCCATGCCCAGCACGATGAAGCCGGAGCCGCGCTCCGGCCGGGCCGGGTCCGGCAGCGCGATCTGCCCGGCCCGGTGCGCCTCGGCCAGCAGATGCGACACCGCGACCCGCAGCGCCGCCTCTGCCAGCAGCGACAGCGCGCCGGTGACCTGCGCCAGCGACCAGAGCCCGCCGAGATCGGCGATCGCGGTGATCAGCGCCACCTGCCGCTTGGCCTCGCGCAGGCCGGCGGCGATCTCGCCGCGCGGGCGCTGCGGCCGCAGCCGCTGCAGCCGGCGCAGCGACGCGCCGAGCGCCCGGTTCGGGCCGAAGCGCACCAGCCGGGCCAGCAGCGCCTGTTCGCGACGCGCCAGATCCGACAGGTACGGGCTGTTGCCGCCGAGGCAGGCGACCATCGCCCGGCGCGCCCCCAGCGTGCCGCGCGAATCGGCACGCTTGCCGTCCAGATCGAGGGAGTCCGCGAGTTCGTCGCGCAGCAGCGCGGCCGCCGCGCGGTCCGCCGGTCGCGGCCAGGAGGCAGGCAGGCGGAAACCGGTCATTGTCCTCCCCCGCATCGACCGGCACGGTGGGTCGGTGAGAAAGACCGGTCAAGCTCCCGCCCGTTCGTGGCCGGCAGGCAGACCAGCGACCTGGATCCTGGCGCGCGTGCTGCTGGCGATCCCGGTGCTGGGCGTGCTGGCGGCGCTCGGCCTCGCGCTCAGGCTGTCGGCCGGGCCGGTCGAGGTCGGCGGTCTGGCGGCGCTGCTGCGCGACCGGCTGGCCCCGTCGCTGCTCGCCGGCGACCGGCTGCGTTTCGGCGCCGTGTGGCTCGGCTGGCAGGGGCTGCGGCACGGGCTCGGCGCCCCGGTCACGCTGGCGGTGCACGATGTGGCGCTCGCCGGCCGCGACGGGGTGGTGTCAGAGCGGATCGGCGTGGCGGAGGTCTCGTTGTCGCTGGCGCCGCTGCTGGCCGGCACGGTCGTGGTGCAGCGGCTACGGATCGCCGATGCCGGGCTGGCGCTGCTGCGCCGCCGCGATGGCGGCCTGGCACTCGATGACGGCGCCGTGCCGCCGCCCGGCCAGCAGCCCGGCCAGC
>CAZZZA010000080.1:0-13948 GCA_964658455.1 uncultured Lichenihabitans sp. | reverse complement strand
CAGCGCCAGCGCCAGCCGCCGGTCGCGCAGGATCAGCGGGAACAGGGCGTAGAACACCAGCTCGGTGCCGAGCGACCAGGCCTGCGGGATCAGCGGCGACGGCAAGTCGATCGGCAGCACCCGCGCCAGCATCACCGGCAGCAGGACGGCGTTGAGCAGCACCGTCCGCAGGTCCAGCGGCCCGGCCTGGATCAGCGGCGGCCAGATGCCGAGCGCCGCCAGCGCCAGCGCCAGGCCCAGCCATGCCAGATATTGCGGCATGATCCGGCTGATCCGGTCGAGCAGGTAGCGGCCGGTATGGCCGCGCTCGGCGAAGCGCCAGACCGTCGCCAGGCCGCTCATCGCGTAGCCGGAGATGATGAAGAACACGATCACCGCGGCGATGCCGAGCGGCACCCGACGCGTGAGCCAGGTCAGGTGATAGGCCACCACCAGCAGCGCCAGCGCCAGGCGCAGCGCGCCGAACAGCGGCGTGCGGGAGGCGCGCGCGAGCCCGATTGTCACCAGATCGCTCCTCCGACGATCTGATGTCGTCGATTGGCACCGATTGCACAGGACAGTTCCCGATTCCGGGCTTATCCGATGCCACCGGCGCCAGACAACGCATTTCGTTACGCTAGCCGGGCGAGTGCGCCTGGATGATCACCTGCGCGAACGCATAGGGCGGCTCGTCGGTCATGGTCAGCAGCAGGCTGGGCTGCTGCGGATGCGGCACCAGCTGCTGCAGCCGCAGCAGCGCGCCGCCGGTCAGCTGCAGGGTCGGCTGGCCGCTCGGCAGGTTGACCACGCCGATATCGCCATGGAACACGCCCTGCGAGAAGCCGGTGCCGAGCGCCTTCGCGCACGCCTCCTTGGCGGCCCAGCGCTTGGCGTAGCTGGCCGGGCGCAGCACCGCCGCGCGCCGCTGCGTCCGCGCCCGCTCGGTGGCGGTGAAACAGCGGGCGATGAAGCGCTCGCCGTGCCGTTCCATGACCCGCTCGATGCGACGGATGTCGCACAGGTCGGAGCCCAGGCCGATGATGCCGATCATGCCGGCGCCCTCAAGAGCGGGCGCGCTCGACCTGGGTGATGCCGCCGGCGGAGCGCAGGCCGGCGATCACCGAGGAGAGGTGGCGCAGGTCGCGCACCTCGACATCGACCAGGATCTCCATGAAGTCGGACTGGCGGTTGACGATCTTCAAATTGACCACGCTGCCCTCGTGCCGCGACGCGGTGTTGGTCAGGGTCGCCAGCACCGACGGCTCGTTGGTGGCGATCACGTTGATGCGCCCGACATGGGTCTCGGCGCGGCGGCCGCCGCCGATCGCCTCGTAGTCCCAGTCGATGTCGAGGAACCGCTCCGGGGTGGCGGCGAAGCTCTCCAGCGTCTGGCAGGTCGCGGTATGCACGGTGATGCCCTTCCCGGTGGCGACGATGCCGACGATCCTGTCGCCGGGCAGCGGATGGCAGCAGCCGGCGAAATGGGTGGCGACGCCGGCGCCGAGCCCGACCAGCGCCATGCCGCCGCCGGGCGCGGCGGCCGGCTTCGGTGCTGCGCGCTGCGGCAGGCCCGGGATCATGCGCGGCCCGCGCGGCGCCTGGCGCAGCTCCGGATAGATCGCCTGCACCACCTCCTTGGCGCCGAGATTGTTGTTGCCGACGGCGACATACAGGTCGTCGCGGCTGGCCTGCTTGAGCAGCTTCAGCGCCCCGTCGAGCACCTTCTCCGACCCGTCGACGCCCTCCTGGCGGAACGCCCTGGCCAGCGCGGCGCGGCCGGCATCAATATGCCCCTGCCTGGCCTGCGCCGCGACGTGGCGCCGGATCCGCGCCCTGGCCTTGCCGGTGACGACGAAGCGTTCCCAGGCCGGCGACGGGGTGCCGCCGCGCGCGGTCATGATCTCGACCTGGTCGCCGTTCTGCAGCTCGTGGCGCAGCGGCATCAGCCGGCCGTTGACCTTGGCGCCGACGCAGCCATCGCCGATCTGGCTGTGCACCGCATAGGCGAAATCGACCGGGGTGGCGCCGCGCGGCAGCGGGATCAGCTGCCCCTTCGGCGTGAAGCAGAACACCTGGTCCTGGTAGAGTTCGAGCTTGGTGTTCTCGAGGAATTCGTCCGGGGCGGAGGAGTTCTCCAGGATCTCCAGCAGATCCTGCACCCAGCGCAGGCGGGCCCGCGGCGCCGACCGGTCCTCGCCGAGCCCCTTGTAGGACCAGTGCGCGGCGACGCCGTTCTCGGCCACGTCGTGCATCTCGGGGGTGCGGATCTGCACCTCGATCTTCTGGTTGCGCGGCTGGCGCAGCGTCACCCCGGTATGCAGGCTCTGGTAGCCGTTGGCCTTGGGCGTCGAGATGTAGTCCTTGAAGCGGCCGGCGATCACCGGATAGGCGGCGTGCACCGCGCCGAGCGCCACGTAGCAACTCTCGCGCGACGGCACCATGACCCGGAACGCCATGATGTCGGAGAGCTGCTCGAAGGCGACGTTGCGCTTCTGCATCTTCTCCCAGATCGAGAACGGCGATTTCTCCCGGCCGGTGACCTCGGCGTTCGCCACCCCGGCCTCGGCGCAGAGCCGCACCAGTTCGGTGCGGACCTCCTCGATCACGTCGGCGCCCTGCCCGCGCAGGTAGTTCAGCCGGGCGCGGATCGAGGCGTTGTGTTCCGGCTCGAGTTCCTTGAACGACAGGTCCTGCAGCTCGGTCTTGACCTTGTCCATGCCGATGCGGCCGGCGAGCGGCGCGTAGATGTCCATGGTCTCGGCGGCGATGCGCTGGCGGCGATGCTGCTCGCGGACGTAGTGCAGCGTGCGCATGTTGTGCAGCCGGTCGGCGAGCTTGACCACCAGCACGCGGATGTCGCGGCTCATCGCCAGCACCAGCTTGCGGAAATTCTCCGCCTGCTTGGTGCGGTCGGACTGCAGCTCCAGCCGGGTCAGCTTGGTGACGCCGTCGACCAGCGCGGCGATGGTCGGCCCGAACTGCGCCTCCAGATGCGCCAGGGTGAGGCCGGTATCCTCGACGGTATCGTGCAGCAGCGCGGTGCAGATGCTGGCGACGTCGAGCCTGAAGCCGGCCAGCATGCCGGCGACCGCGAGCGGATGGGTGATGTAGGGGTCGCCGTTGTCGCGCACCTGCGCCGCGTGGGCGGCGCGGGCGACCTCGAAGGCGCGCTCGATCAGCACGGTGTCTGCGTTGGGATCGTAGGCCTTGACCCGTCGGATCAGGCCGGCGCAGCTGGCCGGCGCCACCAGCGGGGTGGTGGTGTCGACGCTGAGCGTGACCGGTCCGCTGACCGGCCCGTCCGGTAGACGTGGCGCGGACGCGGCGCGACCGGGGGTGTTGACCCTGCCGTCAGCGCCCGGCCACATGGCGCGTCCTACCGACGCGCGCGCCCGCCGAGTTCCGCCTCGATGGCGGCCTCGAGTTCCTCGGGCGACAGTTCGGTGCCCATCGCGCCGGCCTCTTCCTCGGCCGTGACGTCCTGCAGCCCGAAGATGTTCTGGTCGGTCGGGATCAGGTCCAGCACCTCCTCGTCGGCGGGCTCGGGCTCGGGCGCGCGGGCCAGCGACTTGACCAGATCCTGGTGCAGGCGGCTGAGTTCGACCGTCTCCTCGGCGATCTCGCGCAGCGCCACCACCGGGTTCTTGTCGTTGTCGCGGTCGACCGTCAGCTCCTCGCCGCGGCTCAGGTTGCGCGCGCGCTGGGCGGCGAGCAGCACCAGCTCGAAGCGGTTGGGAACGCGTTGGACACAATCTTCGACGGTGACGCGCGCCATGCGGCCGACCTCCGTAAACAATCACTGGGGATTCGCACTGTATAGACGCGGCCGCCATGGCCGGCAAGCAAAGGCTGCTCCAGGCCCGTTTCCGCCGGCTCAGGCCGGCTCCAGGCGCTGCGGCTCGAGCCGGTCGATCAGCGCGTCGACCGACAGGCCGGAGACCGGATCGGTCCAGTCCGGCGCGACCTCGCGCAGCGGCACCAGCACGAAGGCGCGTTGGTGGGCGCGCGGATGCGGCACGATCGGGTCCGGGGCGGCGCGCACCAGCCCGCCCATCGCCACGATGTCCAGATCGAGCGTCCGCGCCGCGTCGCGCACCCCGCGCACCCGGCCGAAGCGGTGTTCGATCGCCTGCAGCGCCGCCAGCAGCGTGTCCGGCGCGATGTCGCCGGCGAGACGGGCGACGCCGTTCACGTAGTCCGGCTGGTCCGACGGCGGCACCGGCGCCGAGCGCCACCAGCGCGACCGCGCCACCAGTGCCAGCCCAGGCAGCGCGCCCAGGGCGGCGACGGCATCCTCGCACAGGTCGCGCGAGGTGCGGTGGCCGGCATCGGCCAGGTTGGAACCGATCGCGATCAGGATCATGGCGGACACTCGCTTCTCCGGGCGGATCGGGTGCTATACGCCCTGCAATGCATATCGCCAGCGCCGCCCTCATCCTGCTGTTCTTCACCGCCTTGTGCGCGCCGCTGGCCCGGGTCTCCCGGCTGCCGCCGCCGCTGGTGCAGATCGCGGTCGGCTATGCCGCCGGCATGCTCGGCCTGCAGGTCAGGCTCGATCCGGCGGTGTTCATGCTGCTGTTCGTGCCGCCGCTGCTGTTCTCCGACGCCTTCCTGATGCCGATGCGCGAGTTCCGCCAGCTGCACGGCATCATCCTCGGGCTGGCGATCGGGCTGGTGCTGTTCGCGACGCTCGGCTGCGGCCTGTTCGTGAACTGGCTGATCCCGGCGCTGCCGCTGGCGACCTGCTTCGCGCTGGCCGCGGTGCTGTCGCCGACCGACCCGGTGGCGGTGGGCGGCATGCTGCAGGGCCGCAACGTGCCGCAGCGATTCCAGCACATCCTGTCCGGCGAGGCGCTGCTCAACGACGCCTCCGGCCTGGTCTGCTTCAAGTTCGCCGCCGCCGCCGCGATCACCGGCAGCTTCTCGGTCCTGCACGCCACCGGCGCCTTCCTGCTGGTGTCGGTGGGCGGGCTCGCCGCCGGCGCGCTGCTGGCGCTGCTGATGGCGATCGTCGAGCGCTGGCTGCTGCGGCACGGCTTCGACCATGCGCCGACCTTCGTTCTGCTCTCCACGCTGCTGCCGTTCGCCGCCTACCTCACCGCCGAGCATTTCGAGCTGTCCGGCATCCTGGCCGCCGTCGCCGCCGGGCTCACCGCGCGCAGCGGGCGGGTGTACGGGCAGCTGGGCACCGACACCAGGCTGGGCGCGACCGCGACCTGGGAGATGCTGACCTTCACCGTCAACGGCATGATCTTCGTGCTGCTCGGCCTGCAGCTGCCGACCATCGTCACCGGCGGCATCGCGCTGATGCGGCACGTGCAGGTGCCGGTCTGGCGGCTGCCGCTGGCGGTGCTGGAGATCACCCTGGTGCTGATCGCGCTGCGGCTGGTGTGGGTGCATGGCACGGTGCTGGTGCGCCGGCTGTGGCGCCGGCTGCGGCCGAACCCGTCGGCGGAACCGGTCAAGCGCGCCTCGCCGCGGCTGGTGCTGGCGATGGCGGTGGCCGGGGTGCGCGGCGCGATCACGCTCGCCGCGGTGCTGTCGCTGCAGGAGGATTTCCCGGCGCGGGCGCTGCTGGTCACGCTCGCCGCCGGCGTCATCCTCTGCTCGCTGCTGCTGGCGGCGACCACCCTGCCGGCGCTGTTGCGCGGCCTGGACACCGGCCAGGCCGACGACATGGAGGACGAGACCGCCCGCGCCAGGCTGGCGCTGGTGCGCGTCGCCGCGGCCCATGTCGCCGCAGAGGCGGCCGATGCCGATGACGACCACAGGCCGGTGCTGGACGCGCTGCTCGAAGAGATGCGCGCCAAGGCGGAGCGGCTGCAGACGGTGCTCGAGGAAGGCGCGGACCCGCGCTCCGACGACCGGGCGCTGGTGCTGCACCATCAGCGGCTGGAGGCGGCGGTGCGCCTGCGCATGCTGCGCGCCGAACGCGACAGCCTGGTGAAGATGACCCGGAACGGCGAGATCAACGACGAGGCCGAGCGGCTGCTAATGCGCGAACTCGACCACCAGGAGGAGGTGGTGCTGGCGGCGGCGCGGTCGCTGCCGCGCCTGCCCGGGCACGGGCGGCAGGTCGGGCACGACGAGGCCGAGGGCATGCTCGCCGAACCGAAGCAGGCCGGCTGAGCGTGGCGCCCGCCCCCGGCCGTCCCGACATGCGACACCCCGGCGCCGCCGATGGCAGCGAGACCCCGGCCATGCACCACGATGCCGCCGAGCCGCCGCGCGACTGCCCGCTCTGTCCGCGACTGGTCGCGTATCGGGCGCAGAACCGCGCCGCCAATCCCGGCTGGTGGAACGCGCCGGTGCCGAGCTGGGGCGACCGCGGCGCCCGGCTGCTGGTGGTCGGGCTGGCGCCGGGGGTGCGCGGCGCCAACCGCACCGGCCGGCCGTTCACCGGCGATTTCGCCGGCACGCTGCTCTACGACACGCTGCGCCGGTTCGGCTTCGCCACCGGCAGCTATGGCGGCGAGGCGTCGGACGGGCTGCGGCTCGAGGATTGCCGGATCGTCAATGCGGTGCGCTGCGTGCCGCCGGCCAACCTGCCGACGCCGCAGGAGATCCGCACCTGCAACGGCTTCCTGCGCGCCGAGATCGCCGCCGTGACCGACGCGCGGGCGGTGCTGGCGCTGGGCGTGGTGGCGCACAACGCGGTGCTGCGGGCGCTGGGCCTGCCCGCCAGCCGGCAGAAATTCCGGCACGGCCAGATCATCGCCCTGCCCGGCGGGGTGCTGCTGGCCGACAGCTACCATGTGTCGCGCTACAACACGAACACCGGCCGGCTGACCACGGCGATGTTCGAGGCGGTGGTCGCCGGCCTGCGCGCGCGGCTCGAGGCATCGGACGCATGAGGCTGGGGATCGATTTCGGCACCACCAACAGCGTCGCGGTGCTGGCCGACGCCGACGGCCGCACCCGCACGCTCCGCTTCGACCATGGCGCGGCAGCGGACGGCGAGACCTGCCGCACCCTGCTCTGTCTCTGGGCCGAGCCGGGACGGCCGGGCCTGCAGGATGCGATCGGCCAGGCGGCGATCGAGGCCTATCTGGACGATCCGGCGGAGAGCCGGCTGATCATGTCGATGAAGAGCTACCTGGCGCAGGCCTTGTTCCGCGAGACCAGGGTGCTGGGGCGCACCCTGACCCTGGAGGCGCTGGTGGCCCGGTTCCTGGCGGCGATGATGCGCGCCGCCGGGGTCGATCCGGCGTCGCTGCCCACCTTCGTCGGCCGTCCCGTGCGCTTCGCCGGCGAACTGGCCGACGACGCGCTCGGCTGCGCGCGGCTGCGCGACGGCTTCGCCCAGGCCGGGTTTGGCGCGGTGACGCTGGCGCTGGAGCCGGAGGCGGCGGGCTGGCGCTTCATGCAGCGGCTCGACCGGCCGGCCACGGTGCTGGTCGGCGATTTCGGCGGCGGCACCAGCGACTTCTCGGTGCTGCGGTTCGACCCGGACGCCGAGGCCACGGTGAGCCCGCGCGGTCACGCCGGCGTCGGCATCGCCGGCGACCAGTTCGACAGCCGCATCATCGACCGCGCCGTCGCGCCGCTGCTGGGCCGCGACGGCAGCTACCGCATCATGGGCGGCGAGGCGCTGCCGATGCCGGCGGACTGGTATGCCAGCCTGGCGCGCTGGCACCGGCTGTCGCTGATGCGCACCCCGGCGACGCTCCGCGCGATCGCAGACGTGGCCCGCCATGCCGCCGACCCGGCGCCGCTGCGGGCGCTGATCCGGCTGATCGAGGACCAGCAGGGCCATGCGTTGTATCGCGCGGTCGGGCGCGCCAAGACCGCGCTCTCGACCGCCGAGGCGGGCCGGCTGCGGTTCGCGCATGGCGAGTTCGAGCTCGACCGCACCATCACCCGGGCCGAGTTCGAGGGCTGGATCGCCCCTGATCTCGCCCGGCTGGATGCGGCGATCGGCCAGGCGCTGGAGCACGCCGGGACCGGCGCGGACGGGATCGACCGGGTGTTCCTGACCGGGGGCACCTCGCTGGTGCCGGCGGTCAGGCGCCTGTTCGAGGCCCGGTTCGGCGCCGGGCGGATCGCCGATGGCGGCGAGTTCGTCTCGGTGGCGGAGGGGCTGGCGCTGATGGCGGCCGCCGATCAGTCCAGCGCGCGGCCGGCACTCTCCTCGAACAGCAGGATCGCCGGCAGCGACACCAGGGCCGCGAACACAACGTAGTAGGTCACCGCGATCGGCGTGCCGGTGAGGTGCATGAGCCCGGTGGCGATGGTCGGCGCGAAACCGCCGAACACCATCGAGGCCAGGTTGTAGGCGGTGCTGAGCCCGGTCAGTCGGTTGCGGGTGGGAAACATCTCCACCAGCGCCACCGTCATGCTGCCGATGAACACGCCGCAATTCGCACTCAGCAGGCATTGCAGCAGCACCGACAGCCAGCGCGGCGCGCCGTGCAGGATCGGCCAGACCAGCGGCGTCGACAGCAGCAGGAACACCAGGCAGCTGGCCAGCAGCAGCGGCTTGCGGCCGATCCGGTCCGAGGCGGCGCCGGAGCCGACCACGGCGATGCCGGTGCAGACGGTGGCCAGCGCGGTCGCGGCCAGCGCGTCGGACGGCTTCCAGCCGGCCTGCTGCTGCAGGAAGGTCGGGAAATAGGACAGGTACAGATAGATCCCGGCCGACTGCACCGCGACGAAGCAGAAGGCGAACAGCAGCCTGGCGGCGCCGAGCGGCTCGCCCACCGGCACCGCGCGCGCCGCCGCCGCCCGGAACACCGGGGTCTCGTCGATGCCGCGACGCGCCAGCAGGCCGAGCGGGCCGATCAGCGCGCCGAGCAGGAACGGCACCCGGTAGCCCCAGCCGCGCATCGCCGCGTCGCCGAGCAGCGCGAACAGCAGATAGGCGATCGCGGTGCCGGTGAGCTGGCCCGCGAAGATGCTGCCGGGATGGAAGCTGCCATACAGGCCGCGTCGCTGGCGCGGCGCCCATTCCACCAGGAACGAGGCCGAACTGCCCCACTCGCCGCCGGCCGAGAAGCCCTGCAGCGCCCGGGCGAACACCAGCGCCGCCGGCGCCCAGAGGCCGATCGACCGGTAGCCGGGCAATATGCCGATCAGGCCGGTGCCGACCGCCATCATCCCCACGGTCAGCAGCAGCGCCGGCTTGCGCCCGACCCGGTCGCCGAACCGGCCGATCAGCACCCCGCCGAGCGGCCTGGCGACGAACCCGACCCCGAACACGGCGAAGGTGAACAAGGTCGCCAGGCTCGGGCTGACCTCGGAGAAGAAATGCGCGCCGAGGATGGTGGCCAGGAACGCATAGACGGTGAAGTCATACCATTCGAGCGCGTTGCCGATGACGGCGGACAGGACGATACGCGGCGTCATCGGCACTCCATCTCGAATCCAGGCCTTAGTCCGGAACGTCGTCGAGCGAGGCCGGCTCGATCGGGGTCGCCCGGTTGTAGGCCTGGCGGTAGGCGGCCAGCGCGGCGTAGGCGCGCAGCCTTGCCCGCATCAGCGAGCCCAGCGGCCGGTGTGCCGCCAGCGAATGGGACGGGCGGAAGCCGACCCGCTGCTCGACGAAGGCGACCCGCTCGGCGGAGAACGCCTCCTGCGGCGGCAGCGTCAGCGTCGCCACCGTCACGTAGGGGCTCTGCCGCTCCGGCCATTCCACCGAGGCATTCTCGATCGGCATGGTCGCCAGATCGGTGCAGAGCTGCACCCTGAACGCGAACACCGCCTCGTGGCGGCGGCAATAGCCGACCGTGGCGTGCCGGAACACGTCCTTGTCGAAGTTCGCGTCGAGCTTCTCGCCGGCCAGACCGAGCTGCATCGGCGTGACCGGGAACAGCCCGACCTTGGCGACATGCTCGCCGTAACGGATCGGCACCTGGCTATGGTAGCTCTCCGCCATCGGGTGCAGCGGCGGATGGCCGAAGAAGGCGAGCCGGGCCACGTCGCTGCCGGTCACCGCCCGCACGGTGGCGTTGATCGCGCGGGCCGTGTTGGAGACGACCTCCTTCAGCGTCGTGCTGCCGCCGGCATGGGCCTCGATGCGGCGGATGCTCTTCAGGAACGCGGCGACGTCGGCATCGGGAAACACCGCGCCGGTGGCGAGCACGAAATCCTGCGTGTTCTCGGTATGGCCGTCGATCTTGTCGCCGGCCACGTCGAACAGCTTCAGCGACAGGCCGCGATGGGTCGAGATCTTGTCCGACAGGTGCTCGCCCGGCCCCTGGGCCAGCCGGACCAGCGCCGGATAGGTCGCCGGCGCCGCGAACAGCCCCTGGCGCAGCGCCGGCGGCAGCCCGTCATGCACCGTGAACCGGCCCTTGAGGATCCCCGACGGCTTGGCATGCGAGGCGCGCACCGCCAGGCCGCGCCGCGCGGCTGCGACCTTGTCGGTCTCGCCGCGCATCGATTCGACGATGCCCTCGATCGCCTCTTGCTCGCCGGGAGCCGGCTGCTCGATCGCGTCATGGTAGCGAACGAATTCGGTCTGCTGATCGTCGCTCATGGCGGTGTCTCTCCTGGTCGGCGCCAGATCCTCAACGGGCCTCGTCCCTGCGGGCAGGCAGCACGGGGCCGGTCCGGCAGGGCCTAGCCGCGCGCGCGCAGCAGGCGGGCTTTGTCCCGCTGCCAGTCCCGTTCGGCGATCGCGTGCCGCTTGTCGGCATTCTTCCGGCCTTCGCCCACGCCCAGCGTCACCTTGGCGACGCCGCGCTCGTTGAAATGGATGTCGAGCGGCACGAGGGTGTAGCCGCTCTTCTTGACCTCGCCGAGCATCTTGTCGATCTGCTTGTGGTGCAGCAGCAGCTTGCGCGGCGCTTTCGGCTCGAACCGCGACAGCACCCCGCCCTGGTATTCGGGGATGTAGCTGTTGAACAGCCAGATCGCCCCGTCGCGCTCGGCGGCATACGCCTCGGTGATGGTGGCGCGGCCCAGCCGCAGACTCTTGACCTCCGGGCCCTTCAACACGATCCCGGCCTCGACGGTTTCCTTGATGGTGTAATCGAAACGGCCCTTGCGATTCTGCGAGGCGATGCCGTGCGAGATCATCCCCGCCTTCTTCTTGTCCTTGGCCATCGCGGTCAGGCCGGCTGGCCGATCGGCAGCCCGACCTCTTGCATCGCGGCGCGGACCGCGGCCCGGGTGGCGTCCTGCAGCGGCGCCAGCGGCAGGCGGCAGGTCTCGCCGCAGCGTCCGGCCAGGCTCAGCGCATACTTCACCGGCCCGGGGTTGCTCTCGACGAACAGCGCGTCGTGCAGCGGCGACAGACGCTGCTGCAACGCCATCGCCTCGGCCACCTGGCCGCCGAACCACGCATCGTGCATCCGCGCGCACAGCGCCGGCGCGATGTTGGCGGTGACGCTGATGCAGCCCATGCCGCCGGCGGCGTTGAACGACAAGGCAGTGCCGTCCTCGCCGGAGAGCTGGCAGAACGCGTCGCCGATCGCGCGGCGGGTCTGCAACGGCCGGAGCAGGTTGGCGGTGGAATCCTTCACGCCGACGATATGGGGATGCAGGGCCAGCCGCGCCATCGTCTCGACGCTCATGTCGATCACGCTGCGGCCTGGGATGTTGTAGATCACGATCGGCAGCGCCGCGGCGTCGGCGATCGCCATGTAGTGCCGGTAGAGCCCGTCCTGGGTCGGCTTGTTGTAGTATGGCGTCACCACCAGGGCGGCGTCGGCGCCGGCCTCGCGGGCGTGGCGGGTGGTCTCGATCGCCTCCGCGGTGCTGTTGGAGCCGGTGCCGGCGATCACCGGCACCCGGCGGTCGGCGGTCCGCACCGCGAGGTCGATCAGCCGGCGGTGCTCGGCATGGGTCAGGGTCGGGCTCTCGCCGGTGGTGCCGACCGGCACGATCCCCTTGGTGCCGCTTGCGATCTGCCAGTCGATCAGCGCGCTGAACGCGGCCTCGTCGAGCGCGCCGTCCTGCCGCATCGGGGTGACGAGGGCGACGATCGAGCCCTTGAACATGGTCTTCTCCAGTCGGTCCGGACTGACTCGGGCCTGACCCGTCCAGGCTTAACGCAAGACGGGGCGGCTGGCCAAGCTGGGCCGCTTCGGCCGGCGGCCCTTGCCGTGGCACCGGCTTACCGGGATGCTGAGCGGACCCATGCGCCACCCCTCCTCCAAGCCCGCCTCCCTTTCTCCGGCCGGCCGGGCGACCAGGATCGCCGCGTGCCTGCTGCTGGCGCAGACCGCCGGGTGCGCCGGCAACGCCTCGCCAGCGGCACCCGCCGCGTCCCAGGCGCAGGCCATGCAGCCGGCGATGGCGCAGCAGGCGGCGCTGTCGTCCGGCGACACGCTGGCGGCAGAGCTGACGCTCTATCTGCGGCTGCTGGAACCGGGCGGCGGCTCGGCCGACGAACTCGCCGGCTTCCTGGCCGCGCATCCCGGCTGGCCGAACCGGCCGCTGCTCGAGCGGCGGCTCGACCAGGCGCTGGCCGGCGAGTCCGATCCCGGGGTGCTGGCCAGGCAATGTCCGGCCGCGCCGCTGGCCTCGGCGGCGTCGCTTGCGCGCTGCGCCGGCGTGGCCGGATCGGCGATCAACCCGGCGACCACCAGCACGGTCCTGATCGACAAGGCGCGCCGGGCCTGGGTGCGCGGCATCGACACGCCGGACCAGGAGGCGGCGTTCCTCGCCGCCTGGGGCGCGGTGCTGACGCCATCGGATCAGGCGGCGCGCTTCGGCCGCCAGGAGAGCGCCGGCCTGCTCGACGCCGCCGGCCGCACCGTGCCGCTGCTGGCCGCGTCCGAGCAGCCGCGCGCGCTGGCGATGCTCTCGCTGCGTCGAGGCGATGCCGACGCCGATGCGCGTGCGGCGCGGCTGTCGCCGGATGCGGCCGCCGACCCGGCGCTGGTGCTCGATCTGCTGCGCTGGTCGCGGAAGACGGACCGCGACGATGCGGCGCTGGCGCTGTGGCAGGGACGCGGCGCCGAGGCCGAGCAGATGGCGTCCGGCGCGCTTCCGGCCGCGTTTTGGGCCGAACGCGAGGCGTTCGCCCGCACCCTGCTGGACCGGCACCGCGATGCCGAGGCGCTGACGATCGCGGTCGATCCGTGGGCACCGCTGCCCGGCGCGCGGCTGGACTCCGACTTCCTGGCCGGCTGGATCATGCTGCGCCGGCTGCACGATCCCTCCCGCGCCGAGGCCGCGTTCGCCGCGCTGACCGGCGCGCAGTCGGTCATCACCCGCACCCGCGGGCTGTACTGGACCGCCCGCGCCCGCGCCGCGCGCGGCGATCGCGACGGCGCGCTGGCCGCCTTCGCCCAGGCCGCCGCGTTCCCGACCAGCTTCTATGGCCAGCTCGCCGCCGCCAGGCTGGCCGGCAGCGGGCCCACCGAGAGCGGGCCGCAGACGCTGCTCGACCCGGCGCTGAACCGGCCGCTGCTGGCGCCGCGATTCGCACAGCTGCGACAGCCCGGCTGGAGTGCCGCCGAGGCGATGCGGCTGGCCGGGCTGGAGCCGGCGCGGGCGGCGGAACTGCTGGTCGCCTGGAACCAGCCGCGCCAGGCGCGCGCCTTCCTGCTGGGGCTCGACGACACGCTCTCGAGCGACACCGACCACGCGCTGGCGGCGTCGCTGGCCGACCGTCTCGGCCTGCCGGACGTGGCGGTGGCGATCGCCCGCTCTGCCGGCCGGCACGGGCTGGTGCTCCCCGCCACCGGCTGGCCGCGTCCGGTCGATCCGCCCGCGGACGCGGCGGTGCCGCCGGCGCTGGTGCTCGCGGTCATGCGCCAGGAGAGCAGCTTCGATCCGCAGGCGGTCAGTCAGGCGGGCGGCAACGGGTTGATGCAGGTGACGCAGGGCTCGGCGCGCGACATCGCGCGCGCGCTCGGCCGGCCGGCGCTGGCCGACAGCCGGGCGGCGCTGTTCGAGCCGTCGAACAACTTGGCGCTCGGCAGCGCCTATCTGGCGAGCCTGCTGGCGCGCTATGGCGGCGTGGTCGCCTACGCGCTGGCCGGCTACAATGCCGGCCCGCACCGCGCCGATCGCTGGC
>CAZZZA010000079.1:0-14018 GCA_964658455.1 uncultured Lichenihabitans sp. | reverse complement strand
GCGTCGCCGCGGTGGCGGCCAGCGTGGTCGGGAAGCCCGGCAGGATCGACACCGTCGCCTGAGTCGGGTCCTGCGGGTTGGCGCCCGGCGACACCTGGTAGACGGTGTTGACGCCGTTGCCGCCGCTGCCCTTGGAGACGTAGATGGCGTTGCCGAACCGGGTCAGGCCGCGGAAATTATTGTCCTTGCCCGACTTGTCGGCGGCCTGGCCGATCTGCGTCACCGAGAAGCCATACTGGAAGCCGTTCTTGGCGCCCGGCGTGCCCTGCGGCGTGCCGATCACGGTGGTCTCCGGCGACGCGCTGCCGGCCAGCGCCAGCTGGACGCCGGTGTTGCCGACGATCGAGGTCGGCGGCGTGCCCGAGCCGTTGCCGGCATTGCCGACCGTGAAATAGCCGTCCTGGCCGGAGCCGAGGATGTCCTTGACCAGCACCGCGGCGCGGCCGTTGTTGCCGCTGTAGGCGGCGACCGGCGTCACCTTGGTGCCGCCGGCGCCGAGCGAGACCACGGCGCGATAGGTGGCGGTCTGGGTGTCGGTGTTGGTGGGGTCGACATGGCCCGGCGTGTTGCTGTTCGAGACGTCGAGCTGGTTCGCCGCCGACTGGTAGCCCATGAAGGTCAGCGCGGTGCCGTCGGCGGAGATGTTGAGGCCGAGTTCGGACTTCGACGGGAAGCTGGTGGTGATCCCGGTCAGCGCGGTGACGTCGAGGCTGCTCACATACGAGCCCAGCACCACGCCGCCGCTCTTGTTGGTGCGGCCCAGCGTCGCGTCGAGGGTGATCGGCGAGGTGATGCCGAAATTCGCGTCGACCGAGTCGTTGCTGAACACGGCCGGATAGCTGGCATCGGCGATCGCCTTGGCGCCGGCGCTGTTCGGCAGCGCCTGGCCGATCACGATGGTGCTGGCCGGCGTCGCATAGGTGCTGCTGCTGACGATCAGCGCGCCGACGCCGTCGGCGAAGGCCGGAGCGGCCACCACGGACGCGGTCAGGACCGACGCCGCCAGCAGCATGCTGCGACGGGTGTGAGAGTAGATCATCATCTTGGAGGTTTCCATGGAAGAGAGGCGAGCTCTGCTAGCAGGAAACCCTTGCGACGAACCGTGACGCTCTCGTGACATCTGGTACGGCACGACGGGCGCGCTCTGGTGGCCTCGCCGTGTCGTGGCGACGCCGTCGAATCCCGCTATAACCATGCGCGGGGTCCGACGTAGTCGCGAAAGCGGGGGGAGAATGGCGTGGTGACGACATCATCGACGATTGCTGCGCGCCAATTCATCCTCGAACACGCCCGCACTCTGACGGCGCAGGCGATACCGCCGGACAGCCTGCACGCGGCTGGGATTTTCCTCCATGACAGCATCGCCGTCGGCATCGCCGGGGCCCGTGCGCCGCATGCAGATGCCCTGACGCAGGCTGCTTGCGGCTGGGGCGCCGTTGCTGATCAGGCGGTCGGCTGCTCTGTGCTGGGACGGCCGGGCCTGCGCTTACCGGCCCCGCAGGCGGCATTCGTGAACGCGTTCCAGATCCACAACCAGGAATTCGACTGCGTGCACGAGGCGGCCGTGGTGCATCCGATGGCCACCCTGGTCGCGGTATTGCTCGCTGAACTCGACCGGGGCGGTCCCTGCGACGGCACCAGACTACTTACCGCGCTGGTCGCCGGTGTCGATGTCGCCGCGTGTCTCGGACTTGCCGCAACCAGCGCATTGCGCTTCTTCCGTCCGGCAACGGCAGGGCTGTTCGGATGCGTCGCCGGCCTGATCTCGCTGACCGGCGCGTCGGAACAGGTCGGGCGCGACGCATTCGGCTATGCGCTGGCATTCGCATCCGGCACCATGCAGCCGCATGTCGAAGGCAAGCCGGCGCTGCCGGTGCAGATCGCCAACGCCGCCGCCGCCGCGATTCGCGCCTTCGATCTTGCCCGGGCCGGACTGCCGGGTCCGGAGGACTGGCTTGAAGGTCCGTTCGGCTATCTGCCGCTGTTCGAGGCCAGTCACGACGTTTCCGTGTTCGCGACGCTTGGCCGCGTGTTCCGCATCTCCGAGGTGAGTTCGAAGCCCTTTCCGACCGGCCGCGCCGCGCATGGCGCCATTGTCGCCACGCAGACACTGGCAAGAGAGCGCGGCGTGGATGCCGAACGGTTGCAGACGCTGACCTACCGTGCGCCGCCGTTGATCGCCAGGCTGGTCGGCCGTCCGGCGATATCCGGCATGCAGCCATCCTATGCGCGCCTGTGCGGACCATATCTGATGGCGGCAACCTTGCTGCGCGGCACGATCGGACTTGGCGACTTCACGCTCGAGGCCCTGTCCGATCCGATCTGCCTCGACCTGGCGTCGCGGATCGATGTGCAGGCGGACGGCAATCCGGACCCCGCCGCGTTCGTGCCGGCCCAGGCGATCGCCGTGCTGCGCAACGGCACGACCGAGACCCTCGACGTGCTTGCACAGTTCGGCTCCCCGGCGTGGCCGTTGACCACCGAGCAGCACCTGCAGAAAGCCGCTGTCTGTCTATCCTATGGCGGACAGGCGGAGCTGCAGACGGCGTTGGCGTCGCTTTGCGGACGTTTGGGCGATGTGCCTGACGTCGCGCAGGCGCTCCGTGGCCTTCAGAACTTGTAGTTGAAGCGGACATCCCAGATGCCGGGATCGTTGTAATATTTGTAGCCGAACAGGTAGGAGACGCCGTAGTCGGTCATGCTGCAGTTGCGGCATTCGGCGGTGAAGCTCCATGGCGCCTTGTTGAGATGGAAGGTCACGCCAGCATCGACGGTGGCGTACGCCGGCACGACACCGCCCGGATTTCCCGACGGGTCCGCGTTCTGACGACCCGCCATCTGCACGCCGACTGTGGGCGTAAGACTGAAGCGGTCGAAGGCCCTAACGTACGTGGCGCTGAGCGCGGCGGTCACCGGCGGCAGGTAGCTGGGTGCCGCCAGGCGGCCGTCCGCCTGGACGATGCCGGAGCCGCAATTGCCGCCGATCAGGGTGGCATTGGCGGTGGCGCGGCCGGTGAAACACGCACGTTGCTGTGCCTGCACCAGTCCGGACGGAGAATTGTAGCTTCCGGTCTCGAAGCCCGCATTGGCGGTCAGGGTCAGGTTGCGGACGGGAATCCAGCTCGCCTCGAGTTCCAGGCCGTAATTTTCAAGGTTGGCTGCATTGTTGGTCGTGAAGGTGCCGGGCGTGGGAGAACTGGCCAGGAGCTGGTAGTTCGATACCTCCTCCAGGAAGATGTTGGCACTGGCGCGAAACGCGCCGCCGGGCGCGTTGTAGCGAACGCCGCTTTCGTAGGACCAGACCTTCTCTGGCCCGAAATTGTTAAATGTGTTGGCTGAGAATGCCAGCGAATTCCAGCCGCCGCCCTGGAAGCCGTTGGTCGCCGAGGCATAGACCATCATCGACGGGTTCAGGCGATATTGCAGAGCGAAGCGCGGCGTCAGCACGTCGCTGTTCAACGCATCCTTGTAGCCAGCGGCGACGATGTCGGCGGTCGAGAAGCCGCCGGCTCCGTTTGCACTGACTTGTAGGCGTTTGCGTTCGAGCGTGTAGCGCACGCCGGCGGTCGCTAGCAGCCCGTCCAGGATCTTGTAGTCCGCCTGGCCATATACCGCCACCGAACTCGTCGAGTTGCGGAAAGTCTCATCGCCTAGCGCGATCGGAAAGGGCACGACCGACGGCAGATACGCAACAGCGCCGTAATTCGTCTCGTTGGTCTCGTACATATAATAGGCGCCGGTGGTGTAGGTCAGGCGCGATCCCAGCGTCCCATTCCATTTAACTTCCTGGGTATATTCGTCGCCGAGCGGGTTGAACGCCAACGCAAATTGCCCAGTACGACCTTGGTCGTTAGGAACCAATGGTCCGAACTGCGAATCGGGAAAATCCACCGTCGATATCTGTTTTACGCCGCGAAACCCGGTGATGACGTGTAAGGTTCCGGGCTCGAAGTTCAACTTCAGGTCAGAGGCAAATCCCCAGCTCTTGACGTCGGCGCCCTGGCCCTGGTTCGCCTTGTCGCCGGAAAGATAGCCTGAAAGGTTGCCGTCGGTACGCAAGCCGGAGTAGGCCACGCGCTCGCCATCCGGACCGGGAAAATTATAGAGATTGGCTTGCTGATCGTCCGCGTAGTCCCCGGACAGATCCCAGACGATATTGCCCGACTTCGATATCAATCGAACCGCCTCCCGGACACCGACATCATGCTTGTCATTCAGCTTCTGGCCGGTAGTCAGGTCGTCGACGTAGCCGTTATCGGTAATGCCGAACACCGACGTCTTGGTAAGCACCTGGGCGCTGATCGGGATATCGACCGACGCGCGGCCGGTAAAACGGTCGCGACCGCCGCCGCCGAGCTCGATGGTGCCACCGAACTTGTCGCGGGGCGGATCCAGCGTCACCACGATCGCGCCTCCGGTCGAATTGCGTCCGAACAACGTGCCCTGCGGGCCGCGGAGAACCTGGATGTCCTGAACATCAAACAGGGCGAAGTTGTTGGCGTTCTGACGGCTGATATAAATGTCGTTGACGTAGGTTCCGACCTGCGGTTCGAAGGTCGTGAACGATTGTGTCTGGCCCAGGCCACGAATGTAGTAAACGTTTGCCGACCCCTGGCCGACATTCTCTCCGCCGGTCATGTTCGGCACCAGCCGGATCAGTTCGGTAGTGTCGACGGTCTGCTTCTGCGCCAGCTCCTTGCCGGAAAATACCGAAACCGCGACGGGAACGTCCTGTAGCCGCTGCGTCCGCCGCTGCGCCGTAACCGTAACAACTTCTAAGGTTGTGCCGGCGTCAGGCGCTCGCCTGCGCGGAGGCGTGGTTTCGGCAGCGACGGTTTTGCTATTGGCCGTCGGGCCGGTCGGGCTTGGGTTGGCCGCAGCACTTTGCGCATGCGCCGAAGCACAACACGCAGTCGAAAGCAGGCCGGCTAGCCAGACGGCGTTCCGATTCGGCACGGTCAGCATGAAGCGCTCCTTGTTCGATCCGGTTAGGGGGAGAAGGCGGCTAGTGCGGTTCTTCGCCGCCGGAGACGTTCATGCTCTCGGCGGTGATATAGGCGGATTCGTCGGAAGCCAGGAAAGCGACCGCGGCGGCCGTGTCCGCGGCACGCCCAAGCCGGCCGAGCGGAATGCGTGCCCGCATGTCCCGGAGATATGCGTCGACCGTGCGCCCGGTCATGGCCGCAAAATACGTGTTCTGCCAGGCGCCAAGCCCTGTAGTGACGTGGTTCGGACAGACCGCGTTGACAGTGATGCCGTGGGGGCCGAGCTCGATCGCCGCGGAACGGGTCAGGCCGACTACCCCATGCTTGGACGCGCAATAGGCTTGAGCGAATGGGAACCCGGATTTCGCCGCTTGGCTGGCGATGTTGATGATCCGTCCGCCCCGGCGCTCGTGTGGATTGTCGCCCTCGGCGTCGCGTGCCGCCTGCGCGACCATGATTTCCGCAGCCGCCCGGACCCCGTTGAAGCAGCCGGTGAGATTGACGTCGATCACCGCTTGCCAGTCCTGCGGATCGACGTCGAGCAACGGCGTCATCTTGAAACCGATGCCGGCATTGTTGACCCAGATGTCGAGTCGGCCGAATGCCGACACCGCGGCCGCCGCCAGTGCTCGCATCTCGGCGAGACTGGTCACGTCGCCCGTCCGGTCCAGGCAGCGTCCGCCAGCCGCCTCGATTGAGACTGCCAAGGCGCGCAGACCGGCAGGATTGCCAAAATGGGATTCGGGACCGTGCTCTCCCGCGAGGTCGGAGATGACCACTGCGGCGCCGTCCGCTGCCAGCCGATGGGCGATCGCCCCGCCGAGACCGCCTTCGCGGCCGGCCCCTGTCACCACCGCCACCTTGCCGGCGAGTGTCGGCTTCACAAGAGCTTCTCGGTGGTGATGAACACCACGTCGACCATCGTCTGGAACGCCGCAGCGATGGCCTGCATCGGGGCGCTGGCGACATCGGCGCCGAAACCGGCCATGTCGGCGACGTCGATGATCTCGATATAGTCGTAGGGTGGCGGCTGGTCGCTGCCCAGTAGGCCAGTGGCCCGGAACACATCGAAGCCGTCGATAGATGCAAGCGCGCGCACGACCGGAATGTCGGTGCTGCGGGCCCAGTCCTGATACTGGGCGTGGCTTACACCGGGCTTGAGCGTAAACAAGGCGATGAGTCGCTGCGTCATGATGGGCTCCCTGCAGGCGGCATGCTTTCCGGCTGTGTATCGGACAGCGACAGGCCGGAACGTCTTTCTGGCACAGCAAGAATGCTGACGGCGGCGATCAGCATCGGAGGCACCACCATCGCGGTGAGGGCGATCGTCCAGCCGAAATGGGCTACTACCTGCGGCACAAGCAGCGGAAACACCGCGAAGCCTAGGCATTGCGGCATCGAGCCACAGACGGCAAGAGCGGTGCTGCGTATCCTGGTCGGGAACAACTCAGCGATGATCACCGGAAATACGGAGGCCGCGCCGTAGAAGAAGCCTGCCATGGTCGCGTACCAGATCACGTCCTGAAACGGCGTCCGCGACAGCCAGAGCAGCCCGAGCAGCGAGCCGGCGCCACAGACCATCCAGATGACGAATACGGTGCGCCGGGGGAGTAGGAATTCGCCGATCAGGGAGGCGGCGAGATAGCCGAGAATGGCGATCCCGTTCGACGATCCGACCAGGGACACGGCAGCCTCCGGCGTGTAATGCCGCACGCTGGTGAAGTAGGTGGTGAAGAAGAAGGCCGACCCGGCATAGGCGCCGGCGAAGCAGAAGAAGGTGATGATGCAGGAGATGCTGATACGGCGATGCTGGGCATCGAACACGTCGGCAATGCGCGCGCGCTTCTCTGACGTAACGGTGACACGGTTGGCAGTTCGGCGGTCGGGCGACGCCCGTCGCAACAGCCAGAAGATTGGCAGCGCGAGGGGCACAACGACGAAACCGGCGAAACAGGCCGCCCGCCAGCCGCCGCTCCGTAGCAGCGGGGATGCAAGCAGGGACGCCAGGAACCAGCCGAGTGGGTAGCCGCATTGCAACACGCCGATCGCCATCCCACGCAGCCTTGCAGGGACGGCTTCGACGACGAATGCGCTGGTGATCGGCGATAAACCGCCGCCGAACCCGAACGCAAGCGACCGCAGAATGGTCAGACCGACGATGCTCTGAGCGAAGCCTTGCAGGCCGACTGACAGCGCCGACAGGGCCAGCAAGACCGACAGGGTAGCGCCCCGGCCGAAGCGATCGGAGGCAAGCCCGCTCCCGACGACGAATACCGAGGACGCGACGAAGGAAATCGCCAGCACCAACCCCGCGGTCTGGATCGGCTGGTTGAATTCGGCGAGGATGCCGGGGATCGCATAGCCGAAGATCGACTGGTCGAGATTGGACAGGGTCCAAACTGCAAAACAGACGATGAAGATCGGTATCCAGCGGGGCGCCGTCACTGCCGACTCTGGCTCTGTCGCGGTCGTATGTCCGGGCAGCGCTGGCGTGCTGGTCATCCGGCAGATCCTCCTGTGCCGGACCAAGTCGGTCCTGCGATGCCAGGAAAGCATATGTGGGTTGCATGCGGCAAAGAAACAAAATAGCTTTGTTTCCCAATGAGGGCGGACATCGAACTTATCCAGTTGCGGCGCTTCCTCGCCATCGTCGAGTGCGGGACGTTCGTCGACGCGGCGGAGATGCTCAACATCAGCCAGCAGGGTCTCAGCTCCAGCATCGCCAAGCTGGAAGATACCATCGGCGTGAAGCTGTTCGACCGCACACGCGGCGGTCGTTTGAGCCTAACCGCGTTCGGCCGGCTTCTCGTGGCGCGCGGCCGGGCGCAGCTTGTCATGGCCGACCGTATGATGAGCGAACTGACTTTGTTACGCGATGCCCGCGGCGGCAGTATCACCGTCGGTATCAGTGAGACCATGACCGGGCGCCATGTTGCCGCCGCCATTCTACGCTTCCACCGGCAGCAACCGGACGTGCAGATTAGACTCGTCGAAGGCTACACCGGCGTCATGATCGAGGGGATGCTCGCCGGCGAGGTGGATTTCGTGGTCGGCAGTCCGACCGCTGATCCCCACATCCGAAGCGAATTGAATTTTCGCCACCTCTTCGAAATACGCGATGTTCTAGCGGTGCGGCGCACGCATCCGCTAAGCGGCCGGACCAAGCTCAAACTCGCAGATCTGCTGGACTATACGTGGATGGTGCCGGCCTTCCGGGGCGATGTATACGAGGCGATCCAGCTCGCCTGCATGCGGGCGAAACTGCGTGCTCCCCGACAGATTATTCGTAGCGATGCGATCGTCCTGGGCACCTGGCTCTGTCTGGACGACGATATCATCATCACCGTCTCTCCCGATATGATCGGCGCGATGGTGGATTTGGGCGGACTGGTTACGCTCGACGTCGAAGACACTACCATCGTCCGCCATGCGTGCGCGATCACAAGGGTCGACGTGAAGCTCAGTGGTTCAGCGAGCCGGCTGCTCGAGGAAATCATCTTTGAGGCCGGGCGCGCCCATGGCACTATGGCGAGCTGAGTTGTCCTGGCGCGTCCTGGGTTGGTATCGCCGTTGTTGATGGATTGATGCCATGCTGGGCTCGCTTCAGGGGTTCACGATTGTTACCGACCACATCGACGCAGCGCGTGATGCTTATGCGACATTCCTCGACTATCGTTGTGAGGCCTTTACATTCGTCTCCGAGCATGAGGCCGAGCGATGGAATGCCCCCGCGCTGCTCCGCAGCCGCCAGGCACTGCTGCGACCGGCGAGCGGACATCGTCGCTTCATCCGGCTGATCGAGCACCAGCAGGCGCCGGCCTATCCGCCGCTTACCAGCTTTGGCTGGAATGCGATCGAGATCGTGGTCCGCGATCTTGACGCCGTCGCCTCGCGGCTCGCCGGGTCACCGTTCACCGTTATCGGTGCACCGGAGACGCTCGATTTCGATTTCACCGACAAGATCAGGGCGATGCAGGTGGTCGGCCTATGTGGCGAAGTTCTCTATCTGACCGAAATTGCCGGCGATATCCCCGGTTTCGTGCTTCCGGTCGCGCAGTGCCCGGTGGATTGCGCGTTCGTTGCCGTGCTTGGCACCGCCAAGCTGGAGGCGTCGTCTGCGTTTTACGCCACGCTCTGCGGAACACCCACGCCATTGCCGCTTTCGGCGAAAATCGGCTGTCTGTCGGTGGCGCACGGCTTGCCCGAGCAAACGCGCCATCGTCTGACTACTCTCACTCTGCCTCAGGCGAGCTTGATCGAGATCGATGCCTATCCGCAGCACGCCGCTGCGCGCGCGGCGACCCCATGCGGACTTCCGGCTGGGATCGCTTTTGCGTCGTTTGCAGCTCCAGCGGTGGCACAAGCAGAAATACGTACCGGCCCGGATCAAGAATGGATTGAGTTGCTGCCCGTCGAAGGATCCTTCCCTTGAGCTCCGTATCAGACACAGTGGCATTCGATGTCGTCATCGTCGGCGGCGGCGCCTGCGGATTGACCGCTGCACTGGCGGCGCGTGAAGCCGGCGCCGAGGTTTTGGTGCTCGAACGGCACCGCGTCTGCGCCGGGAGCAGCGCGATGTCGCTCGGCGCGCTCTGCGCCGCCGGCAGCCGTTCGCAGGCCCGGCATGGCATAGCCGACGACGCGTCGCTTTTTCTTGCCGACATCATGCGCAAGACCGGACGACGCGCCGATCCGGTGCTGGCGGATATGGTTTCGCGCGAGAGCGGTCCGGCTTTGGACTGGCTGTCAGCCGCGCACGACGTGCCGATCGAGGTCGACTTGGCTTGGCGACCTGCGTTCGGGCACACGGCGCGCCGGATGCACAGTGTGCCCGAACGCACTGGTGTGGCGCTGATGGCCCGATTGCAGAATGCCGCGGAGAAGGCGGGCGTGGTGGTGCTCACCCAGGCCGATGTCACGGAATTGGACTCCGATCATTCGGGGCGGGTGCGCACGGTGTACTACCGGCAGCCGGACGGTACTGGTGCGATCGTCGAGTGTGGTTGCTTGATTCTGGCGAGTTGCGGATTTGGCGCCAATCGCCAGCTCGTCGCCGAGCATATTCCGTCGATGCGCGATGCACGGTATTTCGGGTGGGAAGACAATACCGGCGACGCGATCCGCTGGGGTCAGGCGCTGGGTGCGGCGCTCGGCGACATGGACGCCTATCAGGGGCTGGGCCTACTGGCGGAACCACACGGCATTGACGTCAATCCAAGGCTGTTGATCGAGGGCGGGATCCAGGTCAATGCTCACGGTTTGAGATTCAGTAACGAACTAGATGATGTGTCGGGCCAGGGTGCACGCGTGATCGCCCAGCCCGGCGGTATAGCCTGGGTCGTCTATGACGACCGTATTCATGCCAGTTGCCGGGGGCTCGCGCAGTATGAGTCGCTGGTGGAACTCCGCGCGATCCGCGCCGGCGACAGCGTGGCGGCCCTGGCGAGCGCGTGCGGTCTTTCGGCTACCGCCTTGGCCGAGACTTTGTCGTCGCTGGAATACGGCGCATGTGACAGTTTCGGCCGGGTATTTGATCAGCCGCCGCTTCGTCCCGTGTTTCGCGCCATTAAGGTGACCGGTGCGCTGTTCCACACCCAGGGCGGTTTGGTGGTCGACGCCCAGGCGCGTGTTGTGCGCAAGGATGGCACCAGCTTGCCGAACCTGTTCGCCGGCGGCGGCGCCGCACGGAGCATCGGAGGCCCCGGCGGTTCCGGCTATCTGCCCGGTGCCGGCTTGTGCATGGCTATCACCCTGGGGCGGGTGGCAGGCATCAACGCCGTTGGTATGCTCGCTAATTAGGCGAACCCATGGTCAGCGCCGTTCGCGCAGCTGCCCCAGGACCCGGGCAATGAATCGGTCGCGCTCTGTCGACCGGCGCTGTTGACCGCTCTCGTCCGGCTGATGGTTGTCGATTGCTGCGCGGGGCGTGCCTTGTGCCACCATCAGATCCTCAAGCGTGGCGATACGTTCCGCCATGACCCAGCTTTCTGAGGCAAGTTCGATAAAGGCGCCGACCAGCCGATCGATCGCCGGATCGGTGAAGAACCGCGGGCGTCCGTCATCGCCGTAGGCGCCGTGCGGGATCTCGTCCGGGTAGGGTCGCGCTGCGCCTGTCATTTCCTCGGCTGTGCTCACGATTTCCACGCCCCGAAGCAAAACCAGCGGACACCGTCTGCAAGACGGCCGGTCCTGTCGTCGAGCGTGGTCTGGTCACGCTGTGCCGCTGCATCGTCGACTGCCTGTTGACCGAAAAAGCCGAGCGAGGGAATTACGAATTGAACATACTGGTCAGTCGCGAACCCAGCCTTCTCGCACAATAGCCTCGGTTCCTGGTCGCGGAACGCCTTAGAGAACGGCTCCTCGTTGTAGTAGGCGTCCCAGTCTAGATAGTAGGCGTCATAGGCAGCCATCTGCGGGTTGGGTGGCAGTTCCATGTGCAGCATTAAACCGCCTGGGCGCAGCACACGCCTCGCCTCGCACATCACCTGGTCGATCTGCTTCAGCGACAGTTCGTGCAGGAACATCGAGGAGAAGACGAGATCGAAGGATGCATCAGGATATTCGAGCATCGTAGCGTTCATCTGCGCGAACTCGATCGACTCCACGCCCTGCAGCTTGGCGCGGGCGTGCCCGTAGAGAAGGCCCGGCGCGGCGACGTCGATCGCGCAAACCCGGGCGTCCGGATATTGCCGGGCCCACGGCGCGGTGTTGTGGCCGATCGTGCAACCGACATCGAGAATGTCGAGTGGCGCGAAGTCCGGATAGCGACCTGCGATGAAGCGGGAGATCGTGCTGCCGATATCGTCCAGGTTTTCGCCCATCAGGCCGAATGAAAACACCGCGAGGCCCTGGTCGTAGATCGCGCCTGTGGTCAGATCCCGCGCGCTATCGGACCTTCCATAAGAGCCTGGCAGCAGATGCACGTCGACCGCGGTGACGTTGCTCGGTAAGGCAAAACAATCGCGCAGCGCCGGACCATTCTCGCCCATTGCCTCGGCAGCGATTGCTTCCAGTCGCGGTCGCTCACGTGCCACCACCGGCATGACGGAGTCCCAGACCATCCGCTGCGCGTTCACCCGGAGCGAACTGTAGAGTGAGAACATCGTGTCGCCGCGGATCGCGCGATGCACCTCGCTGCCGGAGGCTGGGGGGCGCTTATGGGTGGTCTCGAAGGCAGGGGCGATTCTGGTTTCATAGGCGTGGCGCATGTCGCTGGCCAAGTCGTTAAGAACGAAGCTCCGCAGACCCATCACGAAGTTCTGTCGCGCCTGCTCGTCCGCCGTCGGCGTTGGTCGCATGGCATGCTTGAGCGTCAACATCGTGCGCACTCCGGAAGAGGTCGACGGCGTTGCGGCCGCCTCATGGGATCAGATTAGATGAGATAGGTTGGTTCAAACCAACACGATATGGTTGTAACTTAGCTGCGTTGTCTGATGCTTATCGAGGGGCAGCAGCGTGCTGATATATTCCTGCGCTGGCTATGCATCACGAGGCCCTTCAGGGCCGTCAGGGCGGTTCCGGCCCGGTCGGCGGATGCGGCGGGAACGCCACCGCCACGCCCAGCATCACCAGCGCGACGCCGATCAGCCAGTAGCCGACCCGGTCGCGCGTGACCCAGGCATTGTAGAGCGAGAGCGGCACCAGGATCGCCGCCTCGACTAGCGTGCGCGATCCGGACGGCGCCAGCAGGCCGCCGGTCGCCATCAGGGCGCCGCGATCTGCCTGTAGCTGCTGAGGCCCTTCGGCACGAGATACAGGCGCCGCGTCTCGTCGATCGCGTAGCGGGCGGTGCGGTCCGCGAGCTGCATCTTCGCGAGCTGGTCGCTGAGCAGGCTCCAGCCGACATCGAGCGCCAGGCCGCCGAGGGTCGAGCCCTTGATCTTGAAGAAGGTCTCGACCGCCGCCCCGCCTATGGCGATGGCGCCCTTCTGCAGATACTCCAGCGCCTTCTTCTTCAGCGTGTCCTCGACCTTGCCGGCCACCATCTGCTCGGTCGGATTGAGGAAGTGCTTGGCGAATTTGCTCTCGTCCGGCGCGCGCCCGGTCTTGATGTAGAGCATGCAGTAGGCGAGCTCCCGGTCGCTCAGCGACCATGGCGCGCTGATACGGGCCCTGGACGCGTCCCGGTCCTGGAGCCGCGACACGCTAGTCCGGCGTCGTCTCAGGCGCGTGTGAAAGTTCCGCGTCCGGTTCGGCGGCTAGCGCAGATGCGGCGCCAGCGCATCGGCCACCCTGGCGGCGATCGCAGCGAAGGCGAGGCCGGCGGCGCTGTCGGGCGCCTGCGCCATCACCGGGGCGCCGGCATCGCCGCTCTGGCGGATGTCGAGCAGCAGCGGCACCTCGCCCAGGAACGGCACGCCCAGCGTCGCCGCCTCGGCCCGGGCGCCGCCATGGCCGAACAGCGCCGTCTCGTGGCCGCAGTTCGGGCAATGGAAGCTGCTCATGTTCTCGACGATCCCCAGCACCGGCACCCTGGTCTTCTCGAACATCGCCACCCCGCGCCGCGCATCGAGCAGGGCGATGTCCTGCGGCGTCGAGACGATCACCGCGCCGGCCAGCGCCACCTTCTGCGCCATGGTCAGCTGCGCGTCGCCGGTGCCGGGCGGCATGTCCACCACCAGCACGTCCAACGCCCCCCAGGCCACCTCGCCCATGAGCTGGTTCAGCGCCCCCATCACCATCGGCCCGCGCCAGATCATCGCCGCGCGTTCCTCCACCAGCATGCCGATCGACATCGCCCTGACGCCGAACGCCTGCAGCGGCACCAGCATCTTGTCGCGCACCTCCGGCTGCACGCCGGCCAGCCCCAGCATGCGCGGCAGGCTCGGTCCATGGATGTCGGCATCGAGCATCCCGACCGACAGGCCACGCCGCGCCAGGCCGATCGCCAGATTGACCGCGACGGTGGATTTGCCGACGCCGCCCTTGCCCGACGCCACCGCGATCACCGCGCGCACCCCGGCGAGCAGCCGCGCCGCCGGTGCGCCGTCGCCGCCGAGCCCGAGCGGACGATGCCCGCCGCCGGCCGGCCTG